>NZ_JBDWPJ010000240.1:0-6686 GCF_039971195.1 Pseudophaeobacter sp. | reverse complement strand
AACTGACCCTTGGCGTTGATATCCGCCAATCCGCTGGTCTCGTCAAATGTGCCGGCCAGATGCGCCTCTGCCCCGGCAGGGGCCTTGGCATCGGCGCTCACCTGCCAGTGGGCATTGCGGCGTTGCGCCTGCCCCAGAGCGGTGACTTTGCCGGGCAGTTCAGGCAGAAACCGCTGCAGCTCGGCCAGGGTTGCCTCAAAGGTCAGATCTGCGTCGCCATCCAGCTGCACATCACCTGACAGATCGGCAAAGGAGCTGTTTGGCCCGTTGGGCCGCAGGTTGCCGGAGAAGCTGTCCTTGTCGCGGGCCACATCCCCAGTCAGCTGCAACCCGCCTGCAAGGCCGGGGCTGTCCGGCAGCAAGACACCAAGATCCTTGAGCTGTGCCTGCAGGGTCAGCGCCCCAGCCTGGCTGTTCAGATTGCCGCTGGCCTCGGCAGAGATCTGGCCGCTGATCAGCTGGAAGCGCTCCACCTCCAGACCACTTTGGCTGCGCCCGCCGGTGAAGCTCAGTGACAGGTTGCCTTCGGTCAGGCGATCCAGCTCGGCGATCCCGGCCGACAGCCCCTGACCCTGAAGCGCCAGATCGGCGTAAAAAGCCCCAGACAAAGGCGTGACAGATCCCTTTATCTGGGCCTGTATCGCCCCAGACAGGGGCTGCCCGGCCAGATCCGAGAACCGTGCCATATTGGCAGCACCCAGACGCAGATCGCCGCTGGCTTTTAACCCGGCTTGCAGCCCTTCGAGCACCAGATCGCCACTGGCCTGGTAGTCGTCGCCCTGCACCAGCAGATTGGTGAGCTGCAGCGCGCCGGGCCCTTCAGAGGTGAGGCCGGTGGTGAGCGAAATCTCACTTCCGGTGGCCGCAGCAAGCGCCGGGTCGCGCAGATGAAACCCCTTCAGGTCGGCCTGGATTTTGCCGTCCAGTTGCAATGGCAGCCCGGTCTCTTGGTTCAGCAGGCCTTTGGCGGTGATCGACCCAGCAGCAATCAGCGCCTGCGGATGGCTCAGCTGGCGCAGCTCGGCACTGACCGCCCAGGGGCCGTCGCTGACCTTCTGGGCCAGAACCTCGGCCCGACCCAGGGTGGTATTGGCACCGGCAAGGGGCAGGGTGACGGCAGCAACCCCATCGGGCGGGGTGATGCCGGCCCTGATATTGGCGGTGTCCAGCTGTCCCCCATTGGTCATGGCCAGCGCCCCAGAAAGGCGCAGGGCACGGGTGCGCAGGGCAAAACTGTCCAGCGTCAGACCTAGCCCCGCAGCAGTGCTCCCCCGCAGGGTCATCTGCAGGTCAGGACCAAAGAAGGGACGGTAATCCGGCTGCAACAGCACGTCAATATCGCCGCCAAGATCGGCGGAGAAGGCAATTGCCTGGGTTGACGGGACAGCCCCTTCGCTCGGTTCTGCCTCTGTGGCGGTTGGCTGCGCGAGGGCCTTGAGCACAACCGCGCCAGCCAGACGCTCTTCGCCGTTGGAGGCCAGGGCAATCCGGGCTTCAAAATCTTCCACCGGGCCGCTTCCGGCGACATTCAATTGCAGGCTGGGGGCGCCGGGCAGGGAAAGGGCGCTGGAGAGCAGCCCCCCTGCGGCCTCGTCCAGCTCGAGGCTCAGATCGATCTGGCGGCTGGCATTTGCATAGCCCGCAGCCAGCAGCAACCGGTCGCCGGGCTTGTCCAGCCGGTTTACCTTGAGCTGGGTCGCAAGACTGCCCTCGGCCAGCTTCAAATCACCGGCCAGATTGAGTGTCGCGGCAAAGCCAAACAGCGGCTCAGCAAGGGAGATCCGGTCGATTTTGATTTCCCCAAGTTCGATCGAGACCGGCAGTTCGGGCAATTCAAAGGGCGTCGCCTCGGGGGCGGGCAGGCTGGGGTCCTGGGGCAGCGCCTTGGGCGCGCGCAGGACTTTGATCTCGGCGGCCTTCAGGTGGTTGACTGAAAAAGCACCAGTCAAAAGCGCCAGCCGGTTCCAATCCAGCTGAGCCCCGGTCAGCTCCAGCCAGATACCATCGGCATCCGCCACGGTGATCTGGTCAATGCTCGCCTGTGAGGAGAAGGCCCCGGTGAGCCTCGTCACCTCGATGAATTGGTTGTCGCCCGACAGGGTCTCTTCGAGGAAGCTTTCCAGATAGCTCGGCTCAGTCGCGTCTTCCTGCGCCATGGCAGATGTTGCCAGGGTGGTGCTCAGCAACAGCGTTGCGGGGAGGGGAGAGCGGGACCGCATCAGAAGGCCTGCCCGATGCCAATGTAGAATTGCAAGCCATCATCCGTACCACCATCTACCGGATAGGCAAAATCCACCCGCAAAGGCCCGATCCCGGCGACGTCATAACGCAGCCCCAGCCCGGCCCCGGAATGGCTTTCAGAACTGCTGGAGACAAAGGCGTCGCTGTCAACAAAGCCGATGTCATAAAAGCCAACCAAAGAGAGTTTATCGGTGACGCGACCGCGCAGCTCGCCGCTCAGCGCCAGATATCCGCGTCCTCCCGCCGAATTGTTGCCGACCGGGATGCCAAGGGACTGATACTCATGTCCCCGCACCGATCCAGCGCCGCCAGAGAAAAACAACAGGGTGGGGGAGGTGTTGCTCAGCGAGGGGCCGATAACAGACCCCAGTTGGGCACGTGCCGCTAGTACCAGGCGGTCACCGCTGCCCAGCCCATGGTAAATCCGACCGTCGAGCTTGATCTGCAACCCGTCATCAGTGCCATCGAGGCCCAGGAAGGGCAACAGACGTGCATTGAGGAAATAGCCCTTGGTGGCATCGGCCCGACTGTTGCGCCGATCATATTCGGCCCGCAAAAACCCAGCGATGTATTTGAACCGGCGTTTGCCAAAAGCATCCTGGGCCAGAATTGAATTGCCCCAGATCCCGGCTTCGCCAAACAGCCGGTCGGAATAGACCCGCCGCACCCCGATGCCGGCGATCCCCTGGGTGGCGGTGTAGTGTTCTTCGTCCAGACGCTCGGCTTCGAGCAGGTAGAACATATTGTCATCCGGACCCAATGTGGCAGGACGGTCGAGCCGCAGGGCAATGCGGCCGTCAATATCAGAGCTGCCGCCAAGGCCGCTGAGCCGGGCTTCGAAACGCAGTTTTTCCGCTCCACCAAACAGGTTGCGGTGCATCCAGGTGGCGGTTATTTCCAACCCGTCCGAAGAGCCATATTCCGCACCAAAAGTCAGACGCCGCGGCGGCATGTCTTCCACTGTGGCAACATAATCCAGAGTGCCATCCGGATTGGCCTGTTCGGCGGCGCGCAGGGTGACCGAGGAAAAGGCCCCGGTGCGGCGCAGGCGCGAAGCGGACTTTGCCAGCAGGTCAGGGTGGTAGATCTCGCCGCTGGGCAGGCCAGCAATTTTGAGGATGGCATCGGCCCGTACCGCGCTGGGAGTGACCAACCGCAACTCGCCAAAGCGCAGCTGCGCGCCTGGTGCCATGGTCAGGCGGGCATCCAATGTGTTGCTGCGATGATCGGCAGTGATGGTCTGCTGGCCCATCCGCACCTTTGGATGACCGGCCCGACGCCAGGCCAAAAGCCCGGCCGCGCCTGCATCCCGCAGGGTGCCCGTCGTGGCGGGCTGTCCGGCTGCGTAGCCCTCGGGCAGGGTGACATCGCTTGCCCTGGGCCAGGGCGTGACCTCGGCGCGCGAAAAGCGAAAGCTGGGACCGGGCACCACAGCGATCTGAACCCGCTTGATCTGGCGTGGCGCGTTCAGCGGCTGAATGCGGGCAGCCTCGCGCCCATCCAGCAGAATGTTGACCTCTGGGGCAAAATGCCCGGCGTCATACAGAACCTGCACCAGGGTTCGGTAATCCGACAGGGCGGCGGCCAGCAATTCCTGGGCATCAATCTGCGGCCCCGCCGCCAAAACGCTGGAAGCGGCTTGCAGGCGCTCGGTCAGTTCTTCAGAGGCCCCCGGTGCGCTCAGTTGGGCCTCGGCGCTGTTGCCGGGGTCAGGCAGGAATAATGCCGTCAAGCACAGCGCGAGGGCTGCCGAGCGCAGGACCCGTCGGGGGGCGGTGCGCAGGGGCAAATTGAACAACATGGGCACTCCGGGCAGCGTGCAAAAATCGGGCGCAGAACAGAAATCGCAAAACAGCTATCCCGGTGATGTGACAGGAGGCAGAGCCACCACGCGGGATCATCCCGGGACCCTAGCACAGAGGGGCAGGAGGTAAAGTGGCCTCGCCTGCTGGCGGTGAAGAATTCTGCAGGGCTGGCAGGAAGTTGCGCAGCGCCTGACACAGGTCATGACACAGGGCTTACAACGGGGGTTACATTGAGGACCCCATCAGAGCCTACATCTGGGCGTTTTTGAACCAGCGCCGGATGGCGGCGCGATCTTCGGGCTCCATATAGGTCACATTGGCCGGCGGCATGGCATCGGTCACGCCGGCATGCAAAAACACCGCTTCGGCCTGACGCGCCAGATCGCCTTCAGTTTCCAGCAGCACGGCCTTGGGCGCGGTGCGAATACCGTCCCAGAAGGGTTCACGGGCGTGGCACATGCTGCAACGGCCCAGGACGATCTCATGCACCTCTTCAAAGCCCTCCGCCTCGGCCATCACCAGGGCAGTGCCGCTGAGTGCGGCGCTGTCTTCTGGCTCGCCGTCATGTTCCAACCCAAAGGTGGAGAGGATGATCACACCGAGAAACAAGAGCGTGGTGGCCAGCCAAGTCCAGGTGGGATTGCCGGTGCCGGCATGTTTGGTGTTGAAATAATGCCGGATGGTGACCCCCATCAAAAACACCAGCGCCGCGATCAGCCAGTTGTACTGCGAGGCAAAGGCCAGCGGGTAGTGGTTTGACAGCATCAGGAAGATCACCGGCAGGGTGAGGTAGTTGTTATGGGTCGAGCGCAGCTTGGCAATCTTGCCGTATTTTGCATCGGGCGTGCGCCCGGCCTGCAGATCCGCCACCACGATGCGCTGGTTGGGCATGATGATGAAGAACACATTGGCGGTCATGATAGTGGCGGTGAAGGCGCCCAGATGCAGCATCATGGCGCGTCCGGTGAAGACCTGATTGAGGCCGTAGCCCATGGCCACCAGCAGTGCAAACAGCAGCACCATCAGCAGGGTCGGGCGCGCGGCCAAGCCGGATTTGCAAAGGCGATCATAGATCAACCAGCCAATCGACAAAGAGGCGGCAGAGATGGCAACACCCTGCCAGAGGGTCAGCTCGGCCTTGGTCTGGTCAATCAGATAGAGCTCGCCGCCGACCCAATATACCACCATCAACAGGGCAAAGCCCGACAGCCAGGTAGTATAGCTCTCCCATTTGAACCAGATCAAATGTTCGGGCATTTCAGCCGGGGCCACCAGGTATTTGCGGATATGGTAAAAGCCGCCGCCATGGACCTGCCATTCTTCGCCATGGGCCCCCACCGGCAGATCCGGGGATTTGCGCAGGCCGAGGTCCAGCGCGATGAAGTAAAAGGACGAGCCGATCCAGGCCATGGCAGTGATCACATGCAGCCAGCGAATGGCAAAGCCCAGCCAATCCCACATCATCAGAATTTCATACATGCCGTGTCCTTGTCTCGTCTGTGGTTCTGCGTGGTGATTTGATCAGGGTTTCCCGCATGGCCACCCTAGGCAAGCGGTTCTTTATTCGGTATTCCAGTAAACTTCCAAGCTGTATCAAAAAAACAAGAAGAATGCCGTGAGGCGAACGGGGGCCTGATGTCTTATCTCGACAATATTCGAACCTTTGTGCGGGTCTATGAGCTGGGTTCGATGTCGGCGGCGGGGCGGGATCTGCGGGTCTCTCCGGCGGTGACCTCGGCGCGGATTTCGCAGCTGGAGGACTATCTCGGGGTGCGGCTGTTTCAGCGGACCACCCGCAATCTGACCGCCACCGAACAGGGGCAGGCGTTTTATTCCGGTGCGGTGTCGGTGCTGGAGGCGGTGGATCAGGCCGAAGCCCAGGTGATGCATCTGACCGATACGCCACGCGGTACCCTGTTCGTGGCCGCACCCCTGGGGGCGGGGCGGCGGCTGGTGGCGCCGGAAGTGCCTGAATTTTTGGCGCAATATCCGGAAATCAATATCCGCTTGCGGCTGTCGGATCGGACGGTTGATCTGACCACCGAGGGGCTGGACCTCGCGTTCTTCCTCGGCCAGCCAGCGGACAGCAACCTGCGTATCCGCAAAGTGGCCGAGTGCCAGAGGGTGCTTTGTGCGGCGCCGGACTATGTGGCGCGTCATGGCACTCCAAAGGGCGGCGAGGACCTCGTGGGTGGGGCGCATAATTGCCTGAACCTGCGCTATCCCGGCGCCAGCGAGTTTCAGTGGATGTTACAAAGCGCTGATGGCCCGAAACGCTTTGCTGTTTCCGGGCGTTACGAGTGCGACGATGGCGATGTGCTCACGGACTGGGCGCTGGCCGGGGAGGGCATTGCCCTGAAGCCTGTGTTTGAAGTGGCGGAACATCTGACATCCGGCGCGCTTGTTGCGGTGGCGCAGGAGTCCCCGCCAGTGCCGGTACAGATGGCCTGTCTCTATACCCATCGGCGTCATCAGGACCCCAAGACGCGGCTGTTCATGGATTTTATGACCCAACGCATGGGCGCCTCGGTGCGCGCGGCTGAGGCGCTGGTGGCGGAGACGGGATCGGTTGAGAGTTGAAGGCAGGGGCTCCCGCCCCCGGATCCGTGCCCTGGCGGGCCCGTCCCGGCGTTGGGCCCA
>NZ_JBDWPJ010000239.1:0-12628 GCF_039971195.1 Pseudophaeobacter sp. | reverse complement strand
GGCTCTAGCCAGGGGATATCCAATCGGTGCAGATAGCCAATCACCTCCCCTTCGGCGACCGCATCACCGATATCCTTGACGGGCTCATAGACCCCGGCATCATAGGCATAGACAGAGCCCTGCACATGCAGCTCTCGGGTGCCTCTGGCTGCGTCAGCCTCATAGCCCGGAAGCATTCCGATACTCTGCAATACCCGCTTCAACCCCCGCAGGGTCAACCCCAGGATCTTTGAATCGACAGCGCCACCGCCGCCGAGCTCTGCCATGATCGGCACCACCCCCTTGCGATTGGCCCCGCCCATCAAGGTACGCGCCGTTGAATTTGGCCCGCCGCCACCCGTGAACACCCAGGCCTGCGGCAGGTCAAAAGCTGCCTGCAAGGCTTCGAGTTGCCGACTGACTTCGGCATTATGGCCCTGCCCCCGCAACAGCGTTGGCGCGTAATACAAGGACGCGCCGCCGGAATGCAGATCGACCGAATAATCGCAGCGTGGCAGCAGATGCTCCTCGATGAAATGCGCCGTCACCTCCGTGGGGGTCCCACGCGGGTCCCCCGGAAACAGCCGGTTGAGATTGCCCTGGTCAATCGGAGAGGTCCGGGTGCCAGCCTCGGCCGCTGCTGCATTGGCCTGCGGCAACAAGATCACCTGCCCCCGCAGATCCTGCACCTGCAGACTGCGGATCAGACTGGCGAGGGCAATCTGCCCTTCATATTCATCGCCATGTACCCCTGCAGACATCAGCATTACCGACCCAGGGCCATTGCGGATCGACACAATCGGCACACCAATCCAGCCATAGGCACTGCGATGCACCGAATGTGGCAGCCGTAAATAGCCCTGATGCCTGCCCTCGGCCTCTAAATCAATCTCACAGGTAACCGGACTATCTGACACAACAAGACCCCGTCGTTTTTCACGCCGGGGTCCAGTCTAAATCGCTTGCACGGAAATGCAAATTGGGTCAGATCGCCGCCTTCAGGCTCTCTTCCAGATAGATCTCGCGCAGGCGCGTGGCAATGGGGCCAGGGGTGCCATCGCCCAGGGCCACGCCGTCGATCTCAACCACAGGCATCACAAAGGCCGAGGCCGAGGTGGTAAAGGCCTCATCCGCCTCCTTGGCCTCATCAATGGTGAACAGGCGTTCCTCGACAACCATCTGCGCCTCTGCGGCCATTCGCAGGACCGCCTTGCGGGTGATGCCATGCAGGATGTCATTACTCAGTGGCCGGGTGACGATCTTGCCGTTCTTGACAAAATAGGCGTTGTTCGAGGTGCCCTCGGTGACATAGCCATCCTCGATCAGCCAGGCATCATCGGCGCCGGCTTTCTTGGCCATCATCTTACCCATCGACGGATACAACAGCTGAACGGTTTTGATGTCGCGACGTCCCCAGCGGATGTCTTCGATCGAAATGATCTTGGCGCCCTTTTTGGCAGCAGGGTTGTCTGCCAGACCAGGCTTGTTCTGGGTGAACAGCACGATTGTCGGCTTGGTGGTTTCCGGATCCGGGAAGACAAAATCGCGGTCGCCGTCAGAGCCACGGGTGATCTGCAGATAAACAAGCCCCTCAACGATCTCGTTGCGGGATACCAGCTCGCGGTGGATCTCCAACAGCTCTTCCTTGGTGCAAGCCGCAGGCATGTCCAGCTCTGTCAGGGACCGCTCCAGCCGCACCGCATGGCCGTCAAAATCGATCAGCTTGCCATCCAGAACAGATGTGACCTCATAGACGCCATCGGCCATCAGAAAGCCGCGGTCAAAGATCGAGACAGTTGCCTCGGTCTCGGGCAGGTATTCGCCATTTACATAAACGGTACGGGTCATCGTGGTCTCCTCAACCCCAGAGTTCAGCCTTAGGCGGGTGCACCCCGGCGGCATCAAATTTTAATGGTACCTGGCGGTCTTCGGCCAACAAAAGCGGCCCGTCAAGGTCTGTGACCAAAACGCCCTGTGCCAGTAATGTCGCAGGGGCCATCGCCAGTGAGGAGCCAACCATGCAGCCCACCATGACCTCATAGCCCAGCGCAAGGGCCTCTTGCCGCAGTTTTAGCGCCTCGGTCAGGCCACCGGTTTTGTCCAGCTTGATGTTGACCACATCATATTTGCCCTTCAGCTTTGGCAGGCTCGCCCGGTCATGGCAGCTCTCATCGGCGCAGACAGGCACCGGGCGCTCCATACCGATCAAGGCCTCATCCTCCCCGGCAGGCAACGGCTGCTCCACCAGTTCCACACCAAGCCGCACCAAATGTGGCGCCAACTCGGCATAGACCTCGGCCGACCAGCCCTCATTGGCATCGATGATGATCTTGGCTTCCGGCGCGCCAGCCCGCACCGCCTCCAGACGCGGCATATCATCAGCCGTGCCCAGCTTGATCTTCAACAGCGGGCGATGAGCATTCTCTGCCGCCTGTTTTTGCATCTCCTCAGGACTGGCCAAGGACAGAGTATAGGCGGTTATTTCCACCCCCGGCGCAGGCAGTCCGGCCAGCTCCCAGACGCGCTTCCCGGCCTGCTTGGCCTCCAGATCCCAAAGCGCGCAGTCCACCGCATTGCGCGCGGCTCCGGCAGGCAACAGATCCTGCAACTCGGCCCGGCAAAAATCCGCTGGCAGGGCTTCGATCTCGGCAGTCACGCTTTCCAGGGTTTCATTGTAGCGCGCATAGGGAACGCATTCGCCCCAGCCAGTAATGCCGCCCTTTTCCACCTTTACCGTCAGCACCTTGGCCTCGGTGCGTGAGCCGCGCGAGATGGTAAAGACCTGCGCCAGTTTAAAAACATCCGGTGTAACGGTGATCTGCATGAAGCTGCCCTTGTTCTGTCTCGCTCCCTAGAACCCCGAGAGCCTCGCAACGATGGCCGCAAAACCGGACATCGTGATATCATCTTTCCAAAAATATTCCCGCCGGAGGCATCTGCCCAAAAGACAGGCGACTCCGGCGCAAATAGATAGATCAGATCGCGGCGAGCGCGTCCACCAGACGACCCGCCCCATGGCGATAGGGATCCACCGCCGGCAGCCCCATGCGCTCTTCGGTTTCAGCCAGGTACTTCACCGCCTCATCTTCGCTCAGATGCTGGGTATTGACCGAAATGCCCACAATCTTGCATTCCGAATTGGCCCGCAGCGCCAGGGGCAGAGCCACATCGCGCAGCTCTTCCAACGAGGGTACCGAATAATCCGGCAGACCCCGCATATGCGACCGGGTTGGCTCGTGGCAGAGGATCAGCGCATCCGGCTGCCCCCCATGCACCAGCGCCATGGTCACACCGGAATAGGAGACATGAAACAAAGACCCCTGGCCCTCGATCAGATCCCAGTGGTCTGCCTCATTGTCAGGCGTGAGATATTCAACTGATCCCGCCATAAAATCTGCGATAACGGCATCCAGCGGTACGCCGTGACCGGTGATCAGAATACCGGTCTGGCCCGTGGCGCGGAAAGTCGACTTCATGCCGCGCTTCTGCATCTCGGCATCCATCGCCAGCGCTGTATACATCTTGCCAACCGAGCAATCAGTCCCAACGGCGAGGCAGCGCTTGCCTGTGCGGTTCACACCATTGGCAATCGGATAGCCATCGGTTGGAACGCGCACGTCGTGCAGCGTGCCACCATGGGTCTGCGCCGCCGCAACCAGATCCCCTTCGTCGCGCAACAGGTTGTGCAGACCCGAGGCCAGATCATAGCCCATTTCCAGGGCCTGGATCAGCACTTCCTTCCAGGCCGCCGAGATAACACCACCCCGGTTGGCAACACCAATCACCAGGGTCTTGGCACCAGCCGCCTTGGCCTCGGCCAGGGTCATTTCGGTCAGGCCCAGGTCCGCACCGCAGCCCGGCAGACGAATTTGGCCAACCGCATGGTCCGGACGCCAGTCACGGATGCCAATGGCAACCTTGGCTGCCAACATGTCGGGCGCATCGCCCAGGAACAACAGATATGGTGTCTCGATCATCTCGGGCCCTCCAGAGAAATTTCATGTCCGGGCGATTCTAATTTACCCCGCTCACGAGAGGGTCCCGTTTTTGCTTTTTCCAACTCAGGGTTTTAGAAGAAACCTCCACATGATAGCGCTGCAACCGAAGAATCTACGAAAGTTTCAAGGAAGGCCGATGATCCTTGCGCCTCCGACTGGTGAGTTGCGCGGATGCCGCAGGGGCAATGCTGCGAGTGCAAAGTAACCCTTGCAAGCCCTCGCGCAATTTCTTACCACATTATGAGACAAAATCGTAATTTCCTTACCCAAAGGATTGCCGCTATGAGCTTTCGCCTTCAGCCCGCCGCCCCTGCCCGTCCCAACCGCTGTCAGCTGTTCGGCCCCGGCTCCAATACCAATCTCTTCCCCAAAATGGCCGCCTCTGCTGCGGATGTGATCAACCTCGACCTGGAAGATTCCGTGGCTCCATCGGACAAGGACGCGGCCCGCGCCAATGTCATCGAGGCGCTCAACACCGTGGATTGGGGCAATAAATACATGTCGGTGCGCATCAACGGGCTGGACACGCCCTATTGGTACCGCGACGTGGTGGATCTGTTGGAACAGGTCGGCGACCGCATTGATCAGATCATGATCCCCAAGGTTGGCTGCGCCGAAGATGTCTATGCCGTCGACGCGCTGGTCACCGCCATCGAACGGGCCAAGGGCCGCAGCAAACCGATTTCCTTTGAGGTCATCATCGAATCAGCCGCCGGCAGCGCTCATGCGAAAGAGATCGCCGCCAGCAGCCCCCGGATGCAGGCCATGTCGCTGGGTGCTGCGGATTTTGCCGCCTCCATGGGTATGCAGACCACCGGCATCGGCGGCACCCAGGAAAACTACTACATGCTGCGCGAAGGCGAAAAGCACTGGTCCGACCCCTGGCATTGGGCCCAGGCCGCCATTGTCGCCGCCTGCCGCACCCATGGCGTGCTGCCCGTGGATGGCCCCTTTGGCGATTTCTCCGATGACGAAGGCTATATTGCCCAGGCCAAACGATCGGCCACTTTGGGCATGGTGGGCAAATGGGCCATCCATCCCAAACAGATCGGCCTGGCGAACGAGGTCTTCACCCCCTCCGACGAGGCCGTTGCAGAGGCCCGCGAAATCCTCGCGGCGATGGAACAGGCCAAGGCCAATGGCGAAGGCGCCACCGTCTACAAAGGCCGCCTGGTCGACATCGCCTCGATCAAACAGGCCGAGGTCATCGTCGCGCAGTCCGAGTTGATCGCCGCAGGCTAGGCCTTTCGGCACTCACCACAAGCGACTAAAGATAAAGGGGCGCCCAACAGGCGCCCTTCTTGCTGCCGGAGATCCCCTTGCCTGATCTGACCCTGTTCCATACCGCCCAGATCCATGTTGAAACCTTCAACAGACTGGCCCCTGAGGCCCAGCTGGCACATGAGGTCCGCCCTGATTGGCTGGCCCGGGCCCAAACCGGAATCGACGCCGCGCTGGAACAGGAAATCACCAGCACTATCGCCAAAACCAAGGGCCCCCGCCTGTGCAGCTGCACCACCATTGGCGAACTGGCTGAAGCCGCAGGTGCGACGCGCATCGACTGGCCTATGATGCAGGCCGCCGCCCGGATGAGCGGTCAAACTGGTGCCCCGGTGATGATGGCCTATTGCCTGAACAGCACACTGGCACCCTCCACCGAACTGCTCCGCCGCGCCTTTGCAGAGACAGGCCAAAAGGCAGATATTCACCCGCTCGATCTGACGGCGCTCTGGCCCTTGTTTGAGGCCGGGGACACCAGGGCCTTTGCCGCAGCCATCGCCCAGGCCATCACCACAAGGCAAAAGGACCACCCCAAGGCAAAGGCCGTGGTGCTGGCCCAAGCCTCCATGGCCGCTGCCCAGGCGGAGCTGCAAGCGCGCCTGCCCATTCCAACCCTCTCGTCGCCTGAGATCGCCCTGCAATGCCTGCTGCCTACTTCAGCCAACCACAAGGACTAAGGCCCGCCGATTAAGCACAGCCTGTTGACTTCACCTTTCTATAAATATTCAAAAAATAACGATCGCGGGGGATCAGCCACGCAGATCCTTGGGCGAGCCCATCACCACATAGGTGGTAATCGCCGTCACATAGGGCGAGGTGCCCAGGATATCGGTGTGAAAACGTTTATAACTGGGGAGATCTGCGCATTCGACCCGCAGCAGATATTCAATGGTGCCGGTGATATTGTGGCATTCCACAACTTCCGGCGCCTCTTCCATCGCCCGCTCAAAGGCCTGTTGCGCCTCCTTGGTGTGCTCGCCCAGGCCAACGCCAATATAGGTAACAAACCCTGCCCCTATTGCATCCCGGTTGAGCACCGCGCGGTAACCGGTGATGACCCCAGCCTGCTCGAGATCCTGCACCCGGCGCAAACAGGCAGAGGGCGAAAGCCCTACCCGGTCTGCCAATTCCAGATTGCTGATCCGCCCATCGCGAGTCAGCTCCTGCAATATTTGTCGGTTTATTCGATCGTTTTTAGCCATTAGTTGTGCATCTGGTCACATCGTGCACAAGAACGCAATTTCATTCGGGGTTCAACGCGTCATTTTCACCCCATGACTTATGAACTCTTCCTGGCCCTTGCGCTTTTTGCCTTTGTCTCCTCGATCACGCCTGGCCCTAACAATCTGATGTTGATGGCCTCTGGCGCCAATTTTGGTTTTCGTCGCACCATTCCGCATATGCTGGGGGTGGGGCTTGGTTTTGTCTTTATGGTTATTCTGGTGGGCGCGGGCTTGGTGCAGATCTTTGACGCCTTCCCTGTCAGCTATACAGCCCTCAAAGTCGCTTCGGTCATTTATCTGCTCTATCTCGCCTGGAAGATCGCCCATGCCGGCCCTGTAGAGACGTCGGGAAATCGCGGTGCGCCGATGACCTTCTTGCAGGCCGCCGCTTTTCAATGGGCCAACCCCAAGGCCTGGGCCATGGCTCTCAATGCGATCAGCGCCTATACACCGGATCAAACCCTTTGGGCGATCTTTATCGTGGCCGCCGTGTTCGGCGCCATCAACCTGCCCTCGGTTGGGTCCTGGACCATTCTTGGCCAGCAAATGGCGCGGTTTCTGACCAATCCGCGCCGTCTGACCCAGTTCAACTGGCTGATGGCGGTGCTTTTGGTGGCCTCGCTCTACCCAGTGATCTGGCCGCAGTAACGGCGACCAGATCGAGCGCTCCGGGTTACGTCTCCGGGCTATTTCAATGGCAGACAAATCTCGGTCAGCAAATCATCCGGCGCCACTTCGCGCGGATTGTTGAGGTAGAGCTCATAGCAGGGCGCCTCGGCAGGTTCTTCACCAGACTCTGGCAACCAATTGCCAAACAGGCTGTGATAAGCTGCCGAGATCCCCGCATAAGGCCCCTTGTAGGTCAGCACAGCGACCTTGCCGCCAGAGATGTGTTTTTCCTCCATGCCATCCGGCCGGTCCTCGCCGCGAAACTCTGCCCCGACAAAGCTGCGCAGCTCTGCCTCGGGGGTCGCATCTGGATTGTCATAGTAAATCGCAATGGCCGGTCCGACCTGAGGCCAAAGCCCGCGCGTCTCACAGAGTGCACCAAAGGCTTCAAACTGTTTGCCAATGGCATGGTAGCTGCCGGAATGTGGCAGGCCGACAAGGCGGCGGCTGGGCTCTTGGCGCAGGGTAACGGGATACATAGGGTAGTCTCCAATTCTCAGATCAGGATGCATAGGCACATGGGTTTTTGCCTTACGAAACGCCGCAGGGCTGACGCCATAGGCCTCGGTGAATGCGCGAGAAAAGGAGCGCAGATTCGGATAGCCCACTGATAGGGAAATCTGCCCCAGACCATCCGCAGTCAGCAGCAGCTCACTGGCGGCACGGTGCAGACGAATGCGGCGCACCGCCTGGGCGCAGGTCTCCCCGGTTACCGCGTGAAACACACGGTGCCAGTGAAACCGCGACATCGCCGCGACATCCGCCAGCCGATCCAGAGACAGATCGCCAGCAGGGTTGTCGTGGATGTAGCTCAAAACGCGCAAGATGCGTTTTTCATAGGCCGCAGACATGGTGATACGTTCCTTCTCTCTTGCCCGGCAAGATGTGCCATGAGGCAGGATCACAAATCTTGCTGAACTCTCCTGATGGGAGGTCTCCTTGGTCCACACTGCCACCTCTGGGCAAACCGCCGTTTCCCGAAGCTCCCATTTTCTGATGACGCGGGGCAAGGCACAGAGTTGCATCTGCGGGCGCAGAAGGCCATATACAGCAAAACCGCGTGAACGAGGCGATATGACTCAGTACCTGGAATTTGAAAAACCGCTGGCCGAAATCGAAGGCAAAGCAGAAGAGCTGCGGGCCCTAGCCCGGGCCAACGAAGAGATGGATGTGGCCGATGAGGCCGCAGCGCTTGACGTTAAAGCCGAGCAGCTGCTGAAAGATCTCTACAAAGAGCTCACCCCCTGGCGCAAATGCCAGGTAGCGCGTCACCCCGACCGGCCTCATTGCCGCGACTATATTGATGCGCTGTTCACCGAATACACCCCCCTGGCGGGCGACCGGAACTTTGCCGATGATCTGGCGGTCATGGGCGGCTTGGCCCGGTTCAACGACCAGCCAGTCATGGTGATTGGCCATGAAAAAGGCTCCAACACCAAGGACCGCATCCTGCACAACTTTGGCATGGCCCGTCCCGAAGGCTACCGCAAAGCCGTGCGCTTGATGGAAATGGCCGGGCGTTTTGGCCTGCCGGTTGTGACACTGGTGGACACTACCGGCGCCTACCCCGGCAAAGGCGCCGAAGAGCGCGGCCAGTCCGAAGCCATTGCCCGCTCCACCGAGATGAGCCTGAAGATCGGCGTTCCGGTGATCTCTGTGATCATTGGCGAAGGTGGATCCGGCGGCGCTGTGGCCTTTGCCACCGCCAACCGTGTGGCGATGCTGGAACATGCGGTTTATTCGGTGATTTCGCCGGAGGGCTGCGCTTCGATCCTGTGGAAAGACGCCGAAAAGATGCGCGAAGCCGCCGAGGCCCTGCGCCTGACAGCGCAGAACCTGCGCGAGCTGGCTGTGATCGACCGGATCATTCCTGAACCTCTTGGTGGCGCCCACCGCGATGCCAAGGCCGCCATGGCCTCGGTCTCTGACGCGATCCAAGAGATGCTGGATGAGTTGAAAGACAAAGATGGCGCTGAGCTGATCAAGGATCGCCGTCAGAAATTCCTCGACATCGGCTCCAAAGGCCTCGCCGCCTGAGGCTCAGATCCTAACTCTAGAGACATTGAAAGCCCGGTCTTGCAGAAGCTCCGGGCTTTTTCATGCCAGCCCCCTGCCGGATCAGACCACCAACAATCGCAAACCCTGGGTCACATCCGAGCGCACCGCCAAGCGTAGGCCCGGTTCATCCCCTGCCTTGAGGGCGGCAATAATCAGGCGGTGATTCTGCGGCGGGTCAGTGCGCCGCAATCGCCCATAAAGTGAGCGCATGGTTGGCCCCAGCTGCAACCAGACGGTTTCAGCCATGGCCAGCATCGCAGGCGCCTGGGCCCGCAGGTACAGCGTGCGATGAAATTCGAGGTTGGTCCGGATATAGCCAACCGCATCCCGTTTAGAGACCATCTCGGCAATGGTTACATTGATGCTTTGCAGCCGGTCAATCAGCGCCATATGCGCGCGCGGCAGCGCCCGGCTGGACAATTCCACCTCCAACAGCGCCCGCAGCGCGGCGAGCTCTTCAATTCGCTCATTGCTCAGCTCTGGTGTGGTGACCCGCCCCGAAGAGGACAGCGACAGCGCGCCCTCGGCCACCAGGCGGCGCAGCGATTCCCGCGCCGGGGTCATCGAGACGCCGTATTCGCGGCCAATGCCCCGCAGGGTCAGCGCCTCGCCGGGGGCGATATCGCCATACATGATCCGCGCCCGCAGCGCCCGGTACACCCTATCATGAGCCGAAGCCGTGGTATCACTGGCAGCGGTGGCGGTGGGTTTGGCAGAAATTGACATGAAGTCAGGTGTGATCACAAACCCACCCGGGGTCAACCTCGAATTGGTCAGGCACGCGCTGACAACCCCAATTCGCTAGGTATCAAACCGGTAGCGGTGCAAAGAACTGCCTTCCTCCCGCAGCCACTGCCGGGCGGCAGAGCTGTCACCGCAAAGCTGGGCAACCACCGCCCAGAAATCCGCCGAGTGATTCATCTCCACCAGATGCGCCACCTCATGTGCCGCCACATAAGAGAGCACTTCGGGCGGGGCCAGGATCAGCCGCCAGGAATACATCAATGTCCCCGCCGAAGAACAAGACCCCCAGCGCGAGCGGGTGTCGCGCAGGCTGAGCTTGGCATAGGAGCGCCCCACCTGAGCGGCATAGTGATCAGAAGCCGCGGCCAGCCGATCGCGGGCCAACTCCTTGAGGTAGCGCTCCAGGGATCTGGCCGGACTATTGCCCCCGACCATGACCTCATTTGGGGTGAGCCGCACGCCGCGCTTCTGGCCTGCGACCACCAGTCTTTGCTGGCCCTCGATGGAAACACGGCTGCCAATTGCCACTTCGACCAGGGCTGGATGGCGCGCCAGATGATCCCGAATCCAGCTCTCTTTCTCGGCGGCAAATTCCAGGGCCTCACGCGCGGGCAGTCGTGCGGGCAAGGTCAGGGTGACCCGCCCGTCCAAAGCCGAGATCCGCAGGCTGATCCGTTTGGCCCGTGCCGAGCGGCGCAGGACCAGCGGAACCGGCGGTTCTCCGGGCAGATGATATGCGCTCATGATGGCGCCCCTTTACGGCAAAGGCTTTGACAGTGCCCACCTCATATGGCAAGGCAACTGAATCGTCGATACGACTCACCAGTAAATCAAGGGGATCCACATGCCCAACGAAGAATGGGGCGTAAAGCGCGTCTGCCCAACCACCGGTAAGCGCTTTTATGACCTGAACAAAAATCCGATCGTCAGCCCCTACACGGGCGAAGTTGTCGAGCTGAGCACCGGCAAAAGCCGGATGATCGAAGCCGATGCCGCCGATGCCGCCAGCGCCAAGGCCAAAGAGAATACCTCTGAAGACGGAGATGTTCTGGAAGATGACGAGGACGTCGATCTGGATCTGGGCGATGACGTACTGGATGATGACGACGACGATGCAGACACTGTGCCGCTCGAAGAAATCGCCGACGTTGCCTCCGAAGACGACGATACTTAAGTTCGTCCCCTGGGATCCGACCTCTCCCAAGCAGCCTGCGGGCTGCCTGGGCATCAGGGTTTGAAGCCTAAGAAAAAAACTCATGACGATGGTGCATTTTCCTCTTGCGGCCCGCTGCATCGTCCCTTAAATCACCCTCACACCGCAAGACGGACAGGCCTTTTGCCTCACCATCCTGCGGAGTGATTTTGGGGCCTTAGCTCAGCTGGGAGAGCGCCTGCATGGCATGCAGGAGGTCAGCGGTTCGATCCCGCTAGGCTCCACCAAATCACCCCCTGCGATTTGCTTCATTTCTTAGCGACTTAGGAGCAGCTTGGGTGAGTCCGCCTACTCCCTCCCAAAGCCATGCGGTATCCCCTTGGGCCCCAGAACAGTCCTTTCCTGTTTGATTGCGGGCACCCCCTGCATTGGCACCCGGAAAATACCGATGCAGGCTGCCCCTTGGGACCACCTGCAGCGGCCAATTTCCAATCGCGTCAAAGCCACGCCCAACTCTACTCAAGGTGGGACAAAGCGCGGAGATCAGAACTCGAGATCCAGCCCAACCTGCAGCCCATAGCTCTCATAGTTGCTCTTACCGATTCCGTCGCAAAAGGTTTCGACCTGGAACAGCCCGCGCTCGGTGAACCTGTAGATCAACCCCAGCTCGACCCGCCCCCAGGCGATGCCCTGACTGGGGATCAGGTTGCCCAGACTGTCGCGATAGGCTTTTTGATCGTCCGAGGTATAGGTGAGCTGGACATTAGGGATCAGCGTGGTGTCACCGTAGAGCATCACTCCCGAGAGTTTCGCCATGGCCAGTAGCCGTCCCGTATCGACCCTGTCCGTGTCCGTGGCGAAATACCCAGGGCAGACAGTGTTACAGAGAATGCCATCCGCTCCGAACCCCGCTGCAAGCGTTTTCGACAGGCCAACCAGTCCGTGCTTCATTGCAGTGTAGGCGCCAAATCCGGGTTCAGCGCCAAGGCTACCGGTCGAGCCGATATTGACAATCCTTCCGCCACCAACCTTGCGCATCTCAGGAATAACCGCCTTGGACGGCATCATCGGACCCAACATATTGACGCGAAGCCTCATTACCCACTGGTCAGGTGTTGTGGAAAGGAAGTTGGCTGAGTCAGCCAAAGAGCCGGCATTGTTAACCAGCGCGTCGAGGCGACCGAACTCCAAGACCGTTTTCTTCACGAATGCACCCACATCCTCTTGTGAGCTCACGTCCAATTTCACGGCCAGTGCATGACCATTCCCAGCCTGGATTTCAGAGATGAGTTCATCGAGGAGTTCGCTTCTGGACCAGCGCGCTCCGCTGCTCTCCAGTGTGCCGTCAATGTCACCTGACTGACCTGTGCCCCTAAAACTCCTCCAGATTTGTGTGGAGTCCGCCCAACAAAAGGACGGACAAATGAAGGCACGATTTACGGACGAACAAATCATAGCGATGATCAAGGACCAGGAAGCTGGTGAGAAGACCGCTGATGTATGTCGGAGGCACGCGATCAGTT
>NZ_JBDWPJ010000238.1:0-6831 GCF_039971195.1 Pseudophaeobacter sp. | reverse complement strand
TGCTGCGGGTGCCGGATGAATGCGCCTATTACAAGGAGGACGCGGGGAAAATGCTGCTGGGGGCCTTTGAACCCAATGCAAAACCCTGGGCGATGAAGGGTATCCCCGACAGTTTTGAATTCGACCAGCTGCCGGAAGATTTTGACCATTTTGAACCGATTTTGGAACAGGCCTGCAACCGGATGCCGATGCTGGGCGAGGCCGGCATTCATACCTTCTTTAACGGGCCCGAGAGTTTTACCCCCGATGATGCCTATCATCTGGGGCTGGCACCAGAGATGGACAACTTTTGGGTGGCTGCGGGCTTCAACTCGATTGGCATTCAGTCCGCGGGCGGCGCCGGCATGGCGCTGGCGCAGTGGATGGACGAAGGGCAGAAACCCTTTGATCTGGGCGATGTGGACATCAGCCGGATGCAGCCCTTCCAGGGCAACAAACACTATCTGTTTGAACGCTCCAAGGAAACGCTGGGTCTGCTCTATGCCGATCACTTCCCGTATCGGCAAAAGGCCACGGCCCGCGGAGTGCGGCGCACGCCTTTCCACCATCACCTGGTGGAACAGGGCGCGGTGATGGGCGAACTGGCCGGCTGGGAACGCGTCAACTGGTTTGCCAATGAAGGTCAGAAACCGGAATACGAATACAGCTGGAAACGGCAGAACTGGTTCGAGAACTCTGCCGCCGAACACCGCGCCGTGCGGGAAAATGTCGGCATGTATGATATGTCCTCCTTTGGCAAGCTGCGTGTCGAAGGCCCGGATGCCGAGGCCTTCCTGAACCACGTCTGTGGCGCCAACCTCAGCGTGCCCGCGGGCAAGATCGTCTATACCCAGTTCCTCAACACTCGTGGCGGTATCGAGGCGGATGTGACCGTCACCCGGCTGAGCGAGACCGCCTATCTGGTAGTGACCCCGGCGGCGACCCGTCTGGCGGATGAGACCTGGATGCGGCGCCACGTCGGCGCGCACCGGGTGGTGATCACTGATGTCACAGCAGGTGAGGGCGTGCTGGCGGTGATGGGACCAAATGCGCGCAAACTGCTGGAAAAAGTCTCCCCCAATGATTTCTCCAACGCGGTGAACCCCTTTGGCACCGCGCAGGAGATCGAACTGGGCATGGGGCTCGCCCGGGTCCATCGCGTAACCTATGTGGGTGAGCTGGGTTGGGAGGTCTATGTGGGTGCAGATATGGCCGGCCATGCCTTTGAAACCCTGCACGCGGCGGGTCAGGACATGGGGCTCAAGCTTTGTGGTATGCATATGATGGACAGTTGCCGGATCGAAAAAGGCTTCCGCCATTTTGGCCATGACATCACCTGCGAGGACCATGTCATTGATGCCGGGCTTGGCTTTGCAGTGAAAACCGACAAGCCGTCGTTCATCGGGCGCGACGCGGTGCTAAAGCGCAAGGAAACCGGCCCCAAGATGCGGATGCTGCAGTTCAAGCTCACTGATCCCGAACCGATGCTCTATCACAACGAACCGCTGATCCGCGATGGCGAGATCGTCGGCTATCTCAGCTCAGGCAGCTACGGCCATACCCTTGGCGGCGCCATGGGGCTAGGCTATGTGCCCTGCGAAGGGGAAAAAGCCGCAGAGGTTCTGGCCTCGACCTATGAGATTGACGTCATGGGAACGCGGGTACGGGCCGAGGCCTCATTGAAGCCGATGTATGATCCCAAATCGGAGCGGGTGAAGGTCTGACCCTGCTGCCAGTGATCTTGCTGCCAGTGATGACGTGAAACAGAGCGGGGTGCTGTGCGGCACCCCGTTTGCTTTTTTGAGGATCCGGTCGCAGCCTAGCGTTGTTCAGGTGGGATATCCTTGATCCGCGCCACATGGGCGGCAATGTCTTCGGAAGTGAACTTGGAGAAACGTCGCTTGTCACTGGCGGGGTGATTGGCCAACCCCAGCTTCAATTCGGGGCGATAGGCTTTTTGCGGGCGAATGGGGCGCGGCGCAAAGCCTCCGCCACAGGTCGGGCAGACATTGGCGAGCTTTTCGACGCAGGTGGCGCAATAGGTGCATTCGTAGCTGCAGATCCGGGCCTCAGATGACTGCGGCGGCAGGTCCGTGTCGCAAAGCTCGCAATTGGGTCGAAGGTCCAGCATGGTCAAAATCCTGTAACTTTTAGTGATCCGATTGGCAGGATGGCAGAGCTACGGCAGGCTGTCATGCTAATAACACCCTTTGCCGTCATGCGGTGTCCGCATCAGCTTTGGGGTGCCGTCGGCATGGCTTGACGCGGGGTTAGCATTGTTTGTCCCGGGGGGGCTGGGGCTAGACTATCGGCAGAGGCAACTTGAGAACGAGGGGACTGCGATGTGGACGAACTGGTCGGGATGTCAGACCTCTGAGGCCGCTGTTGTGGCGGCCTCCTCGATTCGCCAGCTGCAGGACCAGATCTCTTCAGCGACAGGGCCGCTACGTCCTGTCGGGGCCGGGCATTCCTTTACCCCGCTGGTGACAGGCGGTGGCCAGATCCTGCGGTTGGATCATTTTGAAAAGCCGACAGTCCTCTCCAGCTCAGAGGGCACAGCACGGGTCAATGCCAATGCCCGGTTGCATGAGCTCTCAGCGGCGCTGGGCGACAAAGGCCAAGCCTTTCGCAACCTTGGCGACATCAATGTGCAGTCCCTGGCAGGGGCCATGTCGACTGCCACCCATGGCACCGGGCAAACTCTGCCCTGCATCGCGGCTGAGATGAGTGGCGCACAGCTTCTCACGGGCACTGGTGACTTGGTGGAGATTGCATCAGAGGATCTGCCGGGCGTGCAGGTCAGCCTTGGCCTGCTGGGCATCCTGCTGGAGATTGAGCTCAACACTGTGCCCGCCTTCAACCTGCGCCGTCGGGTCGGGGTGCGCCCCCTTGAAGACCTGTTGGCGCATATGCATGACAACTGGGCCGCGCATCGTTGCTATGAGTTCTTCCTGCTGCCCCATAGTGGCAAGGGGGTGCAGATCAGCCATGATGTCACCCCGGATGCGCCAAGCAAACCGCCGGTGGATCTGGATGCCCTTGGTTTGCAGGTGATGAAAGCGGCCAGCGCCCTGCGCCATGTGCACCCCAGCCTGCAACGGGCGGTGCTGGGTCTGATGCTGAAGCTGCAAAGCGACGAAGACTATATCGGAGAGAGCTGGCGGGTGCTCAGCTCGACCCGTGCCATGCGGTTTAACGAGATGGAGTATCACTTGCCCCCGGCTGAGGCCGAAGCGGTGCTGCGCGAGATCACCAGAGTGATAGAGACCCGTCACCGCGATGTCTGGTTCCCGATCGAGGTGCGCCAGACCGCCGGAGATAGCGCCTGGCTGTCGCCGTTCCAGCACGGGGCGCGGGTCTCGGTGGCGGTGCATATGCATAGCAGCCAGGACTACGCAGGTTTTTTCCGTGACTGCGAAGCAATTTTTCGCGCGGCGGGCGGGCGGCCACATTGGGGCAAAATGCACAGTCTGAAACGGCGCGATCTGGAAGAGCTCTATCCCGATCTGGGCAAGTTTGACGCCCTGCGCGCCCGGCTGGACCCAAAGGGGCGCTTTCTGTCGCCTCCCCTGGCGGAGATGTTTTTACCATGAGCGAGATAGCCACCCCGCTGGAAATCTCCCTGCCGGATTTCAATCAATGGGATCAGATCCTGCAAGGCGCGGGGCAAAATCTGCCCTGTCTGGTGCTCGACCAAGAGCGGTTTCTGGCCAATCTGGAGCTGGCCCGCAGCAGGGCGCAGCCCGGCATTGGCCTGCGGGTGGTGGCCAAATCCCTGGCCGCGCTACCAATGTTGGATCTGGCGGTGGAAAAACTCGGGGCCGTTGGGGTCATGACCTTCTCTGCTGGCATGTTGCAAGGCCTGCTGCAGCAGCGCCCGCAGTTGGACCATCTGCTGGGCAAGCCGCTGCCTGCTTCGGCTGCGGCGGCTGTACTGGACCAACAGCTGAACGCGCCGGACCAGGTGATCTGGCTGATCGATACGTTCTACCGCGCGCAACAATATGCCGCCCTGGCAGCAGCGCGCGCCGTGACCCTGCGGGTGGCGATTGAGCTGGACGTAGGGCTGCACCGGGGCGGGGTTGATCCGGCAGATCTTGCCGCTCTGGTGTCGGAGATCCAGCAAATGCCCGCGCTGCGGCTGGAAGGCGTCATGGGCTATGAGCCGCATCTGGCAAAATTGCCTGCGCCCTTACACAAACGGTCAAAGCGCCTGGTCGATCAGGGGTTGAAAACGGCGGCTGAGCTATTGCAACAGGCGGGGGTGACGCAGCAATCAGGACAGCCCGCGCTGGTCAATACCGGCGGCAGTCTCACCTTTGCCAATTACAGTTCGGTGCAGGGCGTCAGCGAAATCTCTTTGGGGTCCGTGCTGGTCAAGCCGCAGGATTTCACCCTGCCCGCAACAGAGGGCTTTTTGCCCGCGATGTTCATCGCCACCCCGATTCTGAAATACCGCGCCAATAATCCGCTCCCGGGGCTTGAACCGCTGAGCAGGCTGCTGCGCTGGCGCCACCGCGCCAATCTGGCGATCTACGGTGGCTATTGGAAAGCCACACCAGTGCACCCGCAGGGCTATGACTATTCGGGGATCTTTGGCCGCTCCTCCAATCAGGAGGTATGGGCCGGACCGCAGCTGGAGGCTTCCCCGGTGGATCACTTTGCCTTTTTACACCCACATCAAAGCGAGGCGGTGATCCCCGAATTTGGCGAGGTTCTGGTTTTGTCAGAGGGCCGGATCGCCGAGACCTGGCACGCCCTGTCGGGCACGCATTAGCGCCTCCTACAAGGCCTTTATGACCTAGGCGTCATGGGTGCGGGTCAGGAACATGATTGCCGGGTTTGATATCTCTTGACGCTGGATGGTCTCTACCAGAGTTGTCGCTGTACAGTGGGCAATCACCTGATCGCATTGCTGTGCGCGCGAGACGATATCAATGCTGACCTTCTGCGCCAGTCCTGCCTCTGACAGGGTTCTTGCAGTGCTTTCAGCAGCGCCAACCCCCATATAGATCGCCATGCGGGTTCCCGGTTGCAGCTGACAGATCCAGGAGGCGTTGCCAGCCCTATCCTTGGTTTGCCCGGTGGCCAGCACCAGGGTGTCGCAGGTGCCCCGTTCCGTTAGAAACCCACCAAGCGCTGCCGAAGCGGCGCTGGCTGCGGTCACGCCAGGGACAATCTCGTAGGGGATATTGGCTGCCGCCAGGGCGTCAGCCTCTTCGGCACCACGGGCAAAGACGCCGGGATCACCGCATTTCAGCCGCACCACCCGTTTGCCCTGCCCGGCAATGGCGACCAGCGCCTCCGAGATCTTTTCCTGCGGCCAGTGATGGCAACCGGGGGCCTTGCCGACATAAATCCGCTTTGCCTTGGCAGGCGCAAGGTCGAGGATTTCGGGCTCGATCAGCCGGTCATAAAAGATCACATCCGCCTCTTGCATTCGTTGCACCCCGCGGAGGGTGATCAGGTCCTTGGAGCCTGGCCCTGCCCCCACAAGCGCAACCGTGCCGCTACCCTGCAAACCGGGTTTTGCCGTCCTGATGGCGGTTTTGATCAGCCGCTTTGCCTGCGCCTCACCGCTTTTGGCAGCAATCCGGCGGGCAGTGCCTGTGCCCCCTGTGAGATCAAAATCAAAAGGAAGCAGCGCTGCCATCCGACGCAGCACTAGGCAGGAAAGCCACGCGATGCCACGCGGGCTGGGCGAAGCATCGGACAGGGCAGGACGCGTTTGCAGCTGCATGGGCAGGGTCTTCATGATGATCTCCGGGATTGGCTGTGGCGGTTGGTCCATAGATCCGTGGCCAGGGCTGTGGTTTCTGTGAGGCTGGGGGCGGCGCCCTGGGTCCAAAGCGCCAGGGCAGCGGTGCCGATGACGCAAGAGCTGGCAAAGCCATCCGTCTCGGCACCCGACCAAAGCGCGGCAATATCGATGGCGTGATCCGGCTCGTGCAGGCGGCGGCTGTCCTCCAGCAGGGCGGGGGCCAGGGCGTCGATCTCCACCCCCTGCCGCAGCCCGAACAGGGCGGTGTCTTTGGCTGGGTTGCGTTCGAACTCTCCGCCGCCGCCCTTGATTACCAGCAGGTTCTGATCCCCGAGCAGTGTAGCGGCGCGCGATTGCAGCCCCCGGTAGGAGGGATGGAACACGCCCTGTACTGAAGCCTGTGCACCAAAGGGATTCCACATCCGCAACACTGTGTTGATGCAGCTGCGCAGGCCAAAGGTATCGCGCAGGTTCAGCAGGTCAAAGGCCAGGGGGTTCAGCTCTTCCAGTGGCGTATAGGTGAGGCCATCGCCCACGATCTGCAGCCTGTGCAGAGCCTGGCGCAGATCCGCCTGGCTGCCCTGATGCGAGTTCCAGCCGTGCAAAGCGACGCGATAGCCCGCCTGGGCTACCAGTTTAGCGGCCAGGACAAACAGTGGTGCCCCACGGCTGCGCCCGGCAGCATAACAGGGCCAGTCGAGATCCGCCTGTTGGTCGGCTGGAGTGACGCGGCGCAGGGCGGCAGTAAAACCGGCAATCTCTGCATCGGTCTCGCCGCGTAGACGCAGCACCATCAGCAGGGCGCCCAGTGCCTCGGGGGCTGCCTTTTCCGCCAGGATCACCCCCATGGCCTCTGACGCCTCCTCCTGCGTCAGGGCTCTGGCGCGGCCCTTGCCCTGGGCCACGATGCGGACAAAAGGCGCCAGACTCATTCCGCGGCCATCGGGATGCGGGTGGCATCCAACAGGGTTGACAGCTCTGGCTTGCAAGAGCCGCAATTGGTGCCTGCACAGGTGACTTCGCCCAGGGCTTCGACGGTGGAGGCCCCGGCGGTGATCGCCGCGCGCAGAGTGTTGATGCCGACATTGAGA
>NZ_JBDWPJ010000237.1:0-21381 GCF_039971195.1 Pseudophaeobacter sp. | reverse complement strand
TCCGCGACGCTTCAACGCTTCATTGTAAGCCGACCAGTTCTTGGTCTTGTATTTCGTAGGGCCCCAACTGCTCATAGCCTCTAGTTATCATCCTGGATTCACAAGATGAATCCCCTCAGGCTATTTGTGCAACAAAGCCATTCGCCATCTGAACTTTTGTAAGCGCGGGTGATATCGGCAGAGTAAGACCCGTCATTTTTCCAGATGGTGTCGGTGGTAAAGGCTTGAAGAAACTACCACCCTCTTCGCAAATTAAGATTATTCTGCGATACTGGAGTAAAGATAGTCTATTGTGATCAGAAGAAATTACTGTTGGACGTATTGAAAAAGGGAGATCCTGATGCCCAAAGGATTAGGAAATTTCATCTTTAAGCTGCTGACATCCAGCCCGTCTATTCATCGCTACCTCAACAAAAAAGTTGTTTCAAGTTTCACGGACAGCGGACCGCTTTCAGGTCTTTATTCAACTAAAGGAAGCGAAAAAACTTCGTTGTGGGAGATTTTGGATAAAGAGTTTTTTGCGCTTGAGGTGCCAGAACCAAAACCTGGAGAAATCGCGAGCCTGCCGAATTTAGAGGAAGTATTGGCTCTGTTCGAACGAAAAGGTCCCGTGACAAAAAGCCGTGTTTCCGTTCTACTGCCCTTTTTTGCCCAGCATTTGACGGATGCCGTATTTCAGAGCGACGGGCAGTTCGGAACGGATGCTCCGCATGAGATCATCCTGAACCAGATCTATGGCAATACCCCAGGGGATGAGGCGTTGCTAAGAAGCGGACAGGATGGAAAACTGAAAACCCAGACGCGGATTGTGAACGGCCGGGAAGCTGAATATCCAGACGCATTGTGTGAAAAGAAAGGGGATCACTGGGCCATCAAGAAAGAGTACGAGGGCCTGTCCTATTTTAAAGGCACGGACAAGGCCACAACCTTGCTCGATAAATACAAAGACAAGGAAGGTGAACTCTGCGCGACAGGATTGTTCCAGGGCAACATGACGCTTGGCAATTTCGCGATCACCTCCTTGCTGGTGCGAGAACATAATCGGCTGTGTGACGGTATTCGGTCTGAGCTGGGTTCAGCCGGGGATGATGAGATTTTTCGAATTGCGCAGCAAAACAACGTCACCGCCTATATGAAGGTTGTGATTGAGGATTACATCAATGCCTTCGCTGGGCAAAAGATGTTCATCTTGGATACCAAAAGCTTTTTTCATGAAGAAAAAAGATGGTGCCGTGAGACAGCAATTCCCTATCATTTCAATATTTTGTACAGACTTCATTCCATGATGCCTGACGGTTTGATTGGGCTCGAAGAAATGGGTTTTGCCGCGATGGGGGCTAATAACGGCCTGGTTATGGCGAAGGGTCTTGGAGAAATCTTTGAGATTGCATCGCGTCAAAGTGCAAGCCGAGTCAGCCTGGGAAACACCCACGAAAAGTTGCTGGCTGCGGATCGGGCAGGGGTTGTGAAAGGCCGCCAAAAACTTGGCAGCTTCAACAGCCACAAGGAAGTTCAACAGGAGGGATCCTCTGTCGGTTTCGAGGCTTTTGATCCCAATTTCCGTAGCGCGCTGAGCAGGCTTTACGGGGGAGATCCAAATCGTGTCGAATATACTGTCGGAACTCTGGCAGAACTGCCCAAGCCGGGCGTGTTGGAGAAGCTTGGCATAAAAGATGAGCCTATCATCGGACCAACTCTGATGAATGCAATTGGCAAACATGCCTTCCGGCATATCTTGAGCAATCGCTTTATGTCGCGAGAATACCTGAACCCCAAAGTGATGACCGAGTTCGGTTGGAAGAGTTTGCATGAGACAGCGAGCGTCTCCGATTTGGTCAAACGCAATGTCTCGGGGGAGATGGATCAGGCTCAGGCGGAAAAGCTCAAAGTGGGTTTTTCGCACCCTGTTTGAGGTGCTTTGCGTCGCCAAATGTCTATCGGGCCTCATCGACTGCAGGGGCTAAGAAATACCTCTTCTGGTGTGCCAACTTAAGTCCTGTGAAAGAATTTGGCCTACGGGCCAAGACCCACCGCCCAAGCTTCGCGATCATTCACGGGCCTCCGCCCTAGAGCTGATGGCTGCGGCGTCCCAACAACGTCAGAACGCGAGGAGCGACCACAGCCGGAGCCTGGCTCCTGACCTGTACGGCTTCGCTATGCGTCTTTGGGACCTGGGTGCGGATTGAGCTGCGCTGCTAGCCAGTGTGGCGGCTGGGGGCAAAACCTGCCTCGGGTGCCAGAAAGTGCTGATACAAGGCTTAACATTTTTTTGGCCTTGATAGAGCGGTCTTCGGACCTGCTGAATCTTGCCAGGCCTCGAGTAATCAGGTCTCGAGTTAACGGGTTTGCGATTTTGCGCGTAGAACTTCTTGGCCGAAGCCTTTGAAAACGAGCTGCCCTGCTTCGTCGATACTGGCATCTTCGACGACACTCAGAAGACTGAAAAACTTGCTTTCGGCGTCCATCTTTTCTTCGTCGCATAAGCCGCCAAAAACGTCGGGTCGCAATATAGTAAGGTGCTGCCCGTCAAGGCGATATTCTGCATTGAAGCTGCGGCAGGGGCTCTTGCCATAGAGCTTTCCACCGTCAAAGTGTAGCTTAAGGTCTCCGTAGTTCGATAGGTCCATTCCTCTTGCTTCAGAGATGATCCAGTCGCCGCTGATGTCTGTTGCCATGATGCGTTCTCCTGCTGAGACAGAGTTTCTATCGCTTGTCAGCATCCACAAGCCCACAGCAACCGCCCCCGAACAAAAGGCCGCCAATAAAGATAGGGTCATGATGTGACGGTGCTTCACAGCAATAAACACAAAATCAGTGAACAAAAAAGTGCCCTGAGGATGGCGGATCTTCTGGCCTGATGCAAGGGCCGCGGAAAATACTCTGCTTGAAAATACTCTTGCCTGAAGGGGGAGACCGTGCAACGCTTTTACTGTTTTTAACGAGTTATTTTTTACGGGAGAGCTGACATGAAACTCGACCAATCGGCTTTAAAAGAGCTAAAGGGTTTTGTCGCGATAGCCAGAAAACGAGAGCTGCCCTTTGGGATGTGCTTCGGAAAAAAGCCGGACGAATGCTACTTCTTAGCCCATAAAACACGCTCCCCGGAAAAGATGGGCAAAGAAGCCAAGCAGGAAGGCGGTACTCCGCAATTCACCTTTGGGCTGCTGACGGTCGAAGGGAACAAGTTCAAATTCACTCTGGCTGGTAAGGTGATCCCTGGGTTTGCCAAGAGGGCGAAAAAGGGCTTCATGAATGCCGGCTTGTCGGTGAAGATCATTGTCCTGGACCCTGAAGGCGGGCTGCTGGAAGAGGATGGCGATGACGGTGAGGAGGAGGACCGTACTGCCGGAGGAAGTGCCGCTGATGTCAAAGGCGAAACGCCCCCTCAGGCCGAGGTGCAGGCAGGAGATGGCGCTGATCCGGCTCCGGCTCCGCTAGTGGAGGCGCCGGATGCGGGCGCTGATCCCTTGGCTGAAAAATGGGAAAAGGCGGCAAAGGCGATCAGTGAAAACCTAGGCAAACTGGGGGCTCAGGAGGGCGTCGATCTGACCGCGGCTCAGCGCATATGGGGCAGGCTTACGGAACTAGCTGCTGCAGGAAACTACAAAGACGCATTGAAGGCTATCCCGCAAATGGCCGAGTTGCTCAAAGCGGCCAAGTCCGCGGCGGTCGACAGGCTCAAACAGGCGGCCAAGCAGGCGGCCCAATGGGAGAAATCGCGCGCAACTTTGGCACCGCTTATTGCGGAAGTGCTGGCAGCCAGCCCACCGCAGGCAAAAAAGATTCAGGCGATTTGGGCTCTTGCGCAGGCCAAGGCGGGTGAAACTCCGCCAAATTATGCGGTCAGCCTCAAAACCGTTGGTGCGCTTGCCAACGAGATCAAACAGGCGCGCAAGGCAATCGCTTTGGCCGCGGCAACAGAAGGGGAGACGGTGGGGGGCGGTGGTGGTAGGGGCGACGACGCGCCGCCGGACCAATCCAGCCCTTCCGAGGGGGCAAGCGCGCCAGATGCGCCTGCAGATGAAATCGCCCCAGACCTGTCCGGCGATGCCGCCGCCAAGGTGCAGCGTATTTCCGATGAGATAGCGGCACTCAGGTCCGGGCCTGTAAAAGCCTATACTGACATTCTCCCCGAGGTGGGCAATACCGTGCCGACTGCCTGGGAAGACGTGCTGAAAGGGGCTGAAAGCGTCCGGGCCAAAGCCGCAGAGGATCTGGCGGCGGCAGATCTGGCAAAGCTCGATGCGGCTTTGGACGCGTTGGCCAAACTTGGCAGCGTGGTCAAGAAGGCCACCGCAGACAAAACCTCTTTCCAAAAGGCGCTAGAGATTTTTGATCTGCGGATCGTGCCACTGACCGGCCATCACCATGCTGGGACGCCCGAAATTGCACCCGAAATCAAGAAGATCACCGATATTCGTGCGGAGGCCGTAGACCTCAGCAAGGCAGACGAAAATGCCAAGGCCACTGCCAAGATCAGTGGCTTGGAAGCCCAGTTTGTCGCGATAGAGGCATTGGCTGATGATTTTGCGCATTTCCTTGCACTTGATCCTGATCGCAAGGCGCTTGTCGATGGGACCAGGGGGGTATCAACAAATGATCCTGCCATCGACGATCCAACTCGGGAAATTGAGCGCCTCTATGACGCAGCGCAGGCAGACCGTGCCGCTGGTAAATTCAAGGAAGGTGTCGCCAAGCTCGATAAGATTGCCGAGGTCTATGAGGCCACGGCCAAGGTGCGGGCGTTTAAAAAGGAATATGACAATGATCGGCCGATAGCGAAAACCTGGATCGATGACTTCGCGCTGGAAGCGGCCCCTGCGCGGGCACTTCTGGCAACCAAACTGACTGAATTGAATGGCATTTACACCAATGCCGATGTAGCGACCACCAACGACTATGAGAAATCTCTCAAGGTGCTTGGTCCATTCTGGGTGCTCCGCAAGTTCATTGAAAATGAATTCCCGATTGTCACACAATACCCTACAGATCTTGCGGCCTTTGAGGCTAAGCTGGCTGAGCTCAAGGCCCATGCAGGCAAAGATGGCATCAAGGCAGATATTGATCTGATGGAAACTGACCTTGCCAAAGCCAAGGCAGAGGCTGTCAGCAATAAGTTCTCAACAGCGATTGGGATACTCGCGGAAACAAAGCCGAGCTGGCCGACCTACCTGGCCAGCGCTGTTGCCTATAAAGCCTATTCCGAAAAGCTTGCGGTTGTCGAACCCAAGATCACTGCTCTCAAGGGCAACGCTGACGCCGCTGCTCTTCTTGCTGACGCGGGAACCTTAATGACTGAGGCCGGGATGCAAGCGCTGAACCGGGATTTCGTCAAAGCCCTTGCCACAGTTACCGAAGCCGAGAAGCGCGCTGCTGCCGCCAAGGCGCAGGCAGATGCGCAAGGCGAGGTTGAAGGGCTGTATGATGAAGCCAAGCTCGACAATCTCGAAAAGGAATGGGATGCGGCCTTTAAGGTCTATACCGATATTCGCGATAGGGTCCTTGCTGCCGATACAGACGGGGAGTTTTTGGTCTTCCTTGCCAGGGCGCAGCTGCCTGCCAAAGAGGCTGACGATGCCCAGAAGGCCAAGAAATATGACGATGCGCGGGCCTATCTGGATAGCGCGATCACGAATCTGCGGCTGGGTCTCTCTCTTGTGGGAAGCCATCAGGCCTATCTCGTTACCCATGGTGCCCTAGCGACGCAGATCACGGCCATCACAGCCGATCCTCCCAACACAGACGTATGTCTGCAGCCGCAGATTGATGCCATCACCGCAAAGGTTACCGAGGCGGAAGACCTGATCAAGCCGGAAGCCTATGACTACACAGGTGCCGAGGCCAAACTGGCCGAGGTGCGCAGCGACCTAACCAAGGCAACGGCAGACGGCGAAACCTACAAGCTCATCAAGGCCAAACTGGTAGTCGCACAGCAGGCGTTGGCTTTGATTGGCGCCGAACCCGCTGCGAACCAAGCCATTTTGGGCAAAACAAAAACCAAGATCACCGGTCTGATCGCGGAGGTGCAGGCCAAACTGAACGCTGGCGATTTCCCGGCGGCGCTCACATTGGCAACCGAGGCCGCATTGTGGAGAGAACACCTTATGGACAGCGGCAACTTGGCCGGTGACATCAGCACGCTGCGCAATTTGCTCGCCAACGAAGGTCCATTCTACAAGGATAAGATCGGCGGTCTGTCCGGGGCAGGCAAAGAAGCTGGAGTGCATCTTCTGGCGGCTGCGGCCGGTATTTTTGCCAAATACGAAGCCGCGCGGGATGCAGGAACCTTGGAGACGGCGGACTCGCTGCTCTATGGCGCTAAGGGCAAGATCGAGGAGGTCGAAGCCATCCTCAAGGCTGCCCAGCCCTATGGCCTAGCGAAAACCGCTGCTGAGGCGGCGATGGTGCCTTTGCGGGCCGCCACAAACGCCATTGTTGAGGCGCAGATCAAGGCCCTGGAAGCCAGGCTAACCGCTGCAACGATAGATCAGCGGGAGCCGACGGTCCGGGCACAGGATTACACGGCCTCAACCCGGGAAATGAAGGCTATTGAGGAAGCGGCCAAGGCGCTTTTGCCGCAGGCTCAGGCGGCCTTGACCTATGAGCCCGTCCGCGCCAGTGCCCGTGCTAAACTGGACACAGCCAAGGCCCATGCGGACGTTGACGCAATTGACGTGCAATTGACGCGCCTGGAGGAGAAATACGCCAACCTGACAGGCCTGGCGGACAAGCAGGACTATGCCACAGCCCAGGCCATGGCAGAAGAAATCATCCCTGCCGTGGATGCGGCGATCAAAACGGCGGACAACCACGCACTGCTGGAGAAAGTGAACGAAGTTATCGGAGGGGATGAGGATTCGGCCCCGTGGTGGCCTCAGGTGGAGGCCGCCAAGCTTTCGATCAAATTCGTTGGGTCCAAGGAGAATGCGGATGTGGCCAAGTCCTATTTGGATGCGGCAAACAGCGAAATCGCAGAATGTGAAAAGAGCAAGAGCGAGGCTAAGAAATCCAAGGGCCACCTCCTAGCAGCTTTGGAGGCCTGCAACACGGCTGACGAAGTTATCTCACAATACGCTTTTGTCATGCAGGAGGTTGAGCGCGCAAAAGAGAAAATCATCGCGCTGGAAGGCCACAGCGATGCCGGGTACATCACGGTACAGATAAGCGAATTGAAGAAGACACTTGCCCAGGCCGAGGCAACCGCCGCCACCGGTCAAAACTATGACGCGATGTCAGCAGACGTCAAAGCGGTGTTCGAAGCTCTAATTGCCTATCGCGATCTGTGTGATGCCCATAAGGCCTATATCGAATTGCGCGCCAAGCCAGAGGTTGAACCGCGTCTGGCTCAACTCGAAGCGCACGAGCATCGCTACGCGATCAAGCCCAATATAGATGAGTTGCGCAAGAAGCTCAGCGAAGCTCAAGCCAAGGTCGAGGCCCACGAGCCGCAGGCCGGGATTAAGCTCTTGGAAGAGGCTCGCGCCATTGGCACTGCAGCTTTTGTCATGGCGCAGATGCGCAAGGACGTAGCACCTACTGAAAAAGACATTCAGGAAATTCTCTCTCGCCCGAACGGGACAGAGGAGCTGGATGCCATGATCGATAATCTCGAACCAGAAGCGTCGCGGGCCGTTGTCAAAGTTGCCTTCAAGGCGCGGTTTGGCTGCGAGATCAGCAATTTTGACAGCGAAAAGCTGAAGCCAGGGTTCGAGGATCTGGACAATGCGCAGCAAGGCCCCAATATCGTGGCTTTCTACAAAGCCATGCAGGACCTTCCCCCCGAACACACGTTGGGCAATGACTCTTTGGCTCAGTTTGCCGTGATTGATGTCGCGGGCCAGGGTTCGTATTATCAGGGCGACGAGAAACGCGTTGTTATGCATGAGGGGGATGCCAATGTGTCGTCGCCTTACCCCTTTGGCAACGAAGAAGCTATTGGCAGCCCCGATGATGCGGCAACAGATGAAGAACGGGCTGAGCTGGAGGCATGCCAGCCGGCCAACGACGAGCCTGTCACTTTCTTTAACTGGAACACTCTGCACGAGGTTGGACACGCGGTCGACGACCAACAGGGCTTTATGTCCAAGCGCGCTGATCAGGATGCATTTGGTGGGTGGACTGAATTTGGCCTCGACCTTTCGCCCGTTGCCGAAAAATTTGCCAAGAAGTTTGAATACGACCAGGCCTATATTTCTGAATACATGTCTAATAAGACGAATATCGTTCCGGCAACAAAGCCCGATACCGAAGCCTGTTCCGACGTGGATTGGGAAGCCAGGCGTATCGCTGTTTGCGCCCATGTGGATATGGCCCGCGAAAAGAAGAGCCCCTGGGCCAGCATGACCGTTGCCAAGAAGCTGGCGATTGGTGGGATCGTTTATCAAGAAAGCTATCCGTTCAGGTGGACCTGCTACAAGCTAGCGGCGCGCTCCAAGGGGATAACGGGTTATCAGTTCCGTGCCCCTGGAGAATGGTTTTCGGAGCTCTATGCCGCCTATCACTCTGGGAAACTGAAAGAAAACAATCCGGCCATTGCGTGGCTGGAAGCATTGTAATCTGGCATAGGGAGTTAATTCATGTCACTTTTTCACCCAGCCAACCTTGTGTGTCCAAACTGCCAAGCACGGATTGAAATGATGGCGGTGGGCAGCGTCAATGCTGACCGTCGGCCTGACCTTCGCGACGAAATTTTGGAGAACCGATTTCAGGATGTGAACTGCCCGAAGTGTTCAGAGACCTTTCGTCTGCAGCCCTCTTTCAACTATTTGGATGTGGAACGCGGCCAGTGGATCGCGGCGATGCCTGCCAACCGCCTGCGCGATCACTTGACCATCGAAGATGAGGCCTCCGAATTGTTCGCGGTTAGTTACGGAGACAAAGCGCCCGAAGGTGCGCGGGCAATTGGAACGGACCTGCGCCCGCGCGTGACCTTTGGCTGGCCAGCTGTGCGCGAGAAGCTGCTTCTCAGAGAACATGACCTGGATGATACATCCGTGGAAATGCTGAAGCTGGACATCTTGCGGAATCTCTCCTCGGTACCGCTGAGCGAAGGGATCGAGTTTCGTGTGGTGTCGGTGACGGAAGAGACCTTGGAACTGCTTTGGCTTGAGACTGCAACCGAAAAACCAATCAGCGTCGTTACCGTGCCACGCTCAGCCGTCGACAGTATCCTTGAGCGACCAGAGGCCTGGCAAAAGATGCGAGACCGTCTGGAGGAGGGTTGGTTTGTCGATATGCAAAAGACCTATATGGGGGCAGGGCGGACTTAGATCGCCGGGAGAGGCGAATTGCTTGGTACAGTCCAGGCGAAGTTAGTTTGAAGTTAGTTTGAGGTAAAGTGAACGCAGCTAACCCCTGCGAAACACAACTGAACCGCGCTGGGTTTGCCGGAGGCTCCAGCTCCTGAGTAGAGGGAGCATCATGAACAAGTACACGCCAGAAGTCCGCGAACGGGGGGGGGCGGATGGTTCTGGATGGCGCAGGGCAGCATGAGAGCCGCTGGTCTGCGATCCTGTCGATTTCAGCGCAGATCGGTTGTGCGCCGCAATGGCCGCGTAACTAAGACAGATTAACCTCCGGCAAACCCGGCGCGGTTCAAAACCCCGACCCGAGCTTGCTACACAAAAACTTGAAGCGCTGCGGGGCACCGTCGATCCGTTGGCGGTCTGGTGAGGTTTGCATCACCAAGAGGTCTGTCGATCCAGCGCGTGCCTTTTGGGCCGCCTCCAAGAAGCACGCGCACTCACCGGCCAAAAATTCAGCGACTGTGCTTCGCTAACCTGTCTGATGCTCCAAATCCTCTTTTGTATGATGCACCGCCAGATCACTCGGAGGATCTAACAGCCTGTTATGGTTGGTAAAACCGCCGTATCGGGGTCAAAAGATCTGTTTAGCCTAGGGTTCGCAGCGCCATCGATGAGGGGGCAGATTTACTCCCAGCATATGACGTCAATACCTTTGATCATGTCACGCAAATCATGCCGATTCCGCAACTTGCAATGATTGCAGAGGTCCTTTTCCCAGGTCCACTCAGGACAAAGCTGCAACACTCGTTGAAAGAAAGTAAGTGTACGCCACTTCATTAACGTCTTCAGTGCTACGGTTCCGAACACATTTAGGTACCAGATATCAGGTGCCGATAGTTTCAAGGAAACAGGATGAGCCGCAAGGGTTCCAAGGTGAAAAGAAGTTGCTCTTAGCCGCCGCTTGCACAAAAAGTGTATCGGGGTGATGGACACCGATAGGATGACGCGCATGTTTAACTTGTCAGCAGACCTGAAGTCTTCGGTGGCTGCGCAGAGTAAACTGGTCCGTGCGGACCTGCCTTCCCGGTTTGCCTCGCTCACACTGGTTTCGCTGCTGTCGCTCTACTACCTCCCGGCCGCAACCGTGGCGCTGGCCTATTTCTGCCTTTGTGTGGTCGAGCTTGTTGGACTTTATGCCTATAGAAAGCTGGAACAAGACGTCTCCCTGAGTGGTTTGCTGCTGTTCAGCGGGTCAGCCTTTGTTGGCATTCTGTTATTCAATGTCATCCCATTGCTTCTGTTTCAGCAACCGGAGCCTTTTCCCAAACTTGCAGGAACCATGTTGCTGGTCATTGCTCTCAACCATAGTGTTGTGGCGCGATCAGAATGGATGTTCTTTGGCCTACTCACCGCCCTGCCGGTGATTGGTGCCGTAGGGTATATGATCACCAGCTTTTTGAAGTCTTTTGCTAGCCCGGCAGAGATTCTTATTGCAGTGGTGATCATGGTCTTGGGCGCGGGCTATGTGGCACATAGTATGTGGGCTCTTAACCGGATGACCGACCGCCTGCGAGAGGCCCTTAGTGAGGCGGAAGCCGGCAGTCGGGCCAAAAGCCGTTTTCTGGCGGCGATGAGCCATGAAATCCGCACCCCGTTGAACGCCATTTGTGGCATGTCGGAGCTGATCGACGAAGAAGGGGCAGATCTCGAAACTCAGCGCGAACGCACGCTGTTGTTGCGAAAATCGGCGCAGACCCTGACAGGGATTCTTGATGACGTTCTGGACCACGCAAAGGTCGAGGCCGGCCATATCGAAGTAAGCCTTGCTGCCGCCGCACCCCGGATTGAGATCACCAGCGCGGTGGAGATGTTCCGCGCTGCAGCAGAAGAAAAAGGGCTGAAGCTCGACGTCAATATCGGCTCTGATGTGCCGGCCTATGCCGAATTTGATGCGTTGCGGGTGCGCCAGGTGGTCGGAAATCTGGTGTCCAACGCCATCAAATACACCGAAGACGGGCATGTGACCTTGCTGGCTTACTGCGTGACGGAGGGGGACAATGCGACGCTGACCATCGAGGTCACAGACAGTGGTCGCGGACTGACGCCAAAACAAATGTCAAAGCTGTTCACCGAGTTCTACCGCGCCGAAGACAGGGATTCACCAAAGGTTCCCGGCACCGGGCTGGGCCTTTCCATTGCGCGCCGTTTTGCGCGCATGATGGGCGGCGATATCCTGGTCAGATCCAGCCCAAAGCGAGGCAGCTGTTTTACCTTCACCAGCGAGATAAAGGTTCTGGAGAAATCCGAAATTGCCGCTCCCGTGTCCCGGGTTACGGCTGACGCCCCGCCAAACGCCGAGCCGGATCTGGGGGCGAATTCTGTTTTGCTGGTGGATGACACCAAGTCAAACAGAATGGTGGTGCGGGCTTTTCTCAAGAATTTTGATCTTCGGATCACTGAAGCCGTCAATGGGGCCGAGGCCCTCGAGTGCCTTGAAGAGCAGCCCTATGACCTCATTCTTCTGGACATGAAAATGCCGGTTATGGATGGCGGTGAAACCCTGGCTGAAATGGCCCGCCGGGGCGGCCGGATCGGCGCCACTCCCGTCATTATGCTTACAGCCAACGCGGCACCAGAAGACCGAAAACGGTTTCTTGACCTTGGCGCGACCGGCTATATCGCTAAGCCTGTTAAGAAATCCGTGCTGCTTTCGGAGATTCGCAAAGTGACCTCAAATAGGTCAAGTGACGCAGCCTGAAAGGGCGCTGAGCAGCCGCAAACACGCCGCTATAAGTGCTTGCAAGAACGTAACTTCACGCCTAAATTGTGCGCCTTTCGGCAATAGATGCTTGTAGAACAAATATTTGGCGGCTTCAGATGAAATTTACGCAATATTTACCATTGCCTGCAAAAGTTGTTTTAATTTTTACAGAAAACCTTAAAGATTAGCGTCAAGGGGTGAATCAGATGGGCAAACCCGAGATGCAATCAACAGATATCACCTTCGATAATTTGGGTGAAACAGGATCTTTGTACACTGCGCTTTTGCGTGCGAGGTACCACCATTTCATTGAAGCGCGTGGCTGGAAACTGCCAAACACGCGGGGTCTTGAATTTGATCAGTACGACACGCCAGAAAGCATCTATTGCGCGATCCATGATGGCCCAAAGGTCATCGGCGGGCTGCGTGTAACCCCCTCGACGGCGAAAAACATTAACGCCAGCTATATGTTGCGGGATGCGCAACTGGGGTTACTCGAAGATCTGCCACCCAATATCCTGGATGAGCTTGCGCCGCAGAAGGACGGAATCTGGGAAGTCAGCCGGGTGTTTGTTGCTGACACGCTCAGCAGTCGGGAACGGATGCGGGTGCGTGGTGAAATTGGCTTGAACCTGGCGCGACTGGCGGAAAAGTGGAACATTGATGCCTATCTCTGCCTGACGTCAGTGACAGCTGGCCTGCTGATGCGGCGTACAGGTTTGACAATTGCTCCGGCGGGTCCGCGCGTCGAGGTCGGGGGCGAAACCTGTCAGGCATATCACCTTAAGGTTGATGCGGCCAACGTGCGCAGACGTCACGCGGCCTGATCTCTGGGCTGTTTCGGCCCTCTCCCAAATCTCGCCTTCTGGACGCCGACCTAACGGTAGCGACCAGCGCGCTGAAGTACCTCAATTTCATAGCCGTCTGGATCTTGGACAAAGAAAAACCGGGCGATGGTCTCTTCTCCGGGTTTGAAATCAACAATCTTGCGCGGTGCCAACCCGGCTTTGGTCAGCCGGGTATGTTCGGCCTCTAGATCCTCAATGCAAAAGGCAAGATGGCCATAGCCATCGCCCAGATCATAGGGATCACTGCGGTCCTTGTTGATGGTCAGCTCCAGCTCAAAACTGGTCTCTGTGTTACTGAGGTAGACCAGCGTGAAACCATCAAAATCCAGCCGCTCAACAACCGTGAGGTCAAAAGCCTGCCGGTAAAACTCTGTTGAACGTTCTTCGTTGAGAACCCGGATCATTGAATGAATTGCTTTGGCCATCGGAGCCTCCAAGAAATTGTCAGGGGTGGGTCACGCCCGGCGGCTGTCACCTCTGGACTGTGGTTGTGGTGGGTCGGTTTTCCCTCCCTTTAACAAGGCCCGACCCCTGCGGGCAAGCTCAGGGCGCAACGTCAGACCAACAGGGTCAACCCAGGCTGTGCTTTGGGATTGATTGGGCGGCCGCGCTGGACAAGACTGTCTATACCCAAAGCGAGCCAGTGAGGAGCCAAGGATGGCCAATTTGAGCGATACACCGTTGCGCAGCGCCAGCGACCTCAGGCAATTTGAAACGGAAATGCCGCTCAAGGATCGCCTGCCCGAGCAAAGCATTTTGGATGTCTTTGAAACCCAAGCCGCGCTGAACCCGGATGCGACAGCGATGACTATGCTGATGAGTGGCGCTGAGGACGAGCAGCCGCGCCGGGTCGGCTATGCGCATCTGCTGGGCATGATCCGGCGCGCCGCCAATCTGTTTCATGACCTTGCCGGGCCCGCACCGGGGGTGGCCTATATGCTGCCGTCCTTGGTGGAGACTCATGTGACCCTTTGGGGGGCAGAGACCGCAGGCTATGCGGTGCCAATCAATTTTCTGCTGCAGCCCGATAGTATCGCCGAGCTGCTCCGGGCTTCGGGGGCTAAAATTCTGGTTGCCCTGGGGGCACATCCGCAGCTGGACATCTGGGAGAAAGCCCTGCATCTGCGCGAAAAGATGCCCGAGTTGGTCCTGGTGCGGATCGCCCCGCCCGGCACACCGGCACAAGAGGGCGTGGTTGATTTATCACCGGCCATGATGCTGCAACCCAGCGCGCATCTGATCTTTGGTGCGCCTCGCGGCGGCGATGATATTGCTGCCTATTTTCATACAGGCGGCACCACCGGAGTGCCAAAACTGGTGGCACATACCCATCGCAGCCAGTTGGTTGCCGCTTTTGGAGGGGCTGCCATGTGCGGCTACACTGGCGATGATGTGGTGACCGCGACCTTCCCGCTGTTCCATGTGGCTGGCACTATTATTGCCGGTCTCAGCGTTTTTATGGCGGGCACGCAAATGCTGATCATGTCGCCTTCGGGGCTGCGCAATCCTGCCATGGTCACGGCGTTCTGGCGGCTTTGCGCCCAATATAACGTCACCCTGGTTGGGGGCGTGCCGACGGCGCTTGGTGCTGTGTTGCAGGAACCGGTCGGCGATCACGATCTGAGCGCAGTGCGGGCCGGCTTGACCGGGGCGGCGCTGTTGCCGCCGGCGGTGTCCAGCCAGTTCAAACAGGCCACCGGCGCCACACTGTTTGAAATCCTCGGCATGACAGAGGCCTCGGGGCTGATCAGCATTGATCCCCCCGAAGGTGAAGGTACCCCAGGTTCAGTTGGATGGGCCTTGCCCTATACTCAGGTCGAGGTGCTGCGCCAAAACGCCGATGGCAGCCTTGGGGAGGTCTGCCCAGCGGATGAAATTGGCGTGATCGCCATTCGGGGTGGCCATGTCTCTCCTGGCTACAAAGATCCGCATCACAATATCGGCGTGTTTGAGAACGGCCAGCTGAACTCTGGCGATCTGGGCTACAAGGACGCGCAGGGGCGGTTGTTTGTGGCCGGTCGTTCCAAGGATCTGATTATCCGCAGCGGCCACAATATCGATCCGGCGATGATCGAAAATGCCATGGCGACCCATCCGGCCGTGGCCCTGGCCGCCGCCGTTGGCATGCCCGATGCCTATGCCGGAGAGCTGCCCATCTGTTTTGTGCAGCTGCAACCCGGCGCCGAAGTCAGCATCGAAGAGCTGCAAGCCTATGCACAGGGTCGTATTGATGAACGTCCGGCCTGGCCCAAACGCATTGAAACAATCGAGGAAATTCCGCTGACCACTGTTGGCAAGATCTATAAACCCGCCCTGCGCTGCGCTGCGGCCCTGCTCAGGGTGCAGGATTTGGTCCACGAAGAGATGGGGCTGCCCCAAACAACAATCGAAGTGGCCGATGGCGGTGCTCGGGGGCTGTCCGTATCTGTAAGATTGATTGCTGCGGATCACGCTGCCAAACCGGCTCTGGAGCAGGCTCTAGCTGACTATCTTTTTTTAACCAGAGTGGAGATCTTGAAGGCGCAATCAGTCTAGGCGGTCATTTTTCCCAGACTGGCGAACAGCGGCCTCTGGTGCCAATCTCCCTCCGGTCCTATAGTGCAGATGTTGTTGTAGGAGTGATTAATGCAGCTCTTTGATCGGCGGGACGTTTTGCGAATGTCGGGCCTGTTGGGGCTGGCTTCGGTTATTGGAGCCACTGGTTCTGAACCTGCCCAAGCCAGACGCGCTTTCACAGGGGAGATCTTGGTTTTGGGGGCAGGCGCAGCCGGGCTGGCTGCCGGGCTGCATTTGGCGCAACAGGGGGTTGCCTTCAAAATCCTTGAGGCTGGCCGCACCTATGGTGGGCGCATGAAGGTCGATAGGAACCTGGCAGATTTCCCCGTGTCGCTGGGAGCGGAATGGCTGCATACCCGCCCGGCGGTCCTGTCCAAAATGGCGGGGCGAGAGGTCGGGCTGGAGACGCTGCGCTACCAAAGATCCGACAGTCAGTTTCAAATCACCGGTGATGAGGTGAGCCAGGGCAGGTTGGGGCCCTATCCGGATCGAAAATTTGTCAATTCCTCTTGGTATGATTTCTACAGTCAATTCATTACGCCCGCTGTCACGCCGCATATTCTGTTTCGTCAGGTTGTCAAAACTATAGACTATTCCGGTCCGCGTGTTGTGGTGACCACCACCAGAGGGAAACGCTTTGTGGCGGATAAGCTGCTGATCACACTGCCACTTAAGATCCTGCAATCCGGGTCAGTGCGCTTTGTGCCAGAGCTGCCAGCCGCTAAACAAAAGGCCCTGCGCGCTGCCAGGGCCTGGCCGGGGATCAAGGTCTTTTTTGAGTTCTCTCGCAAATTCTACCCCGCCTTCATCGACTATACAGTGCGCCCCAAGAGTTCGGGCTACAGGCTGTTTTATGATGCGGCTTACGGCCAGAACAGTCAGCGCAATATCTTAGGATTCTTTGCGGTCGGCAACCCGGCCCTACCCTACGTGAATGGGGATGCGGCGCAGCTGGCGCTGGCTGATCTGGACCGGGTCTTTGCGGGGGATGCCAGGCGTCATCACCGCAGGCACCTGGTTCAGAACTGGAGTCGGGAGCCGCATATCAGATCCGCCTATCTGCGCGACAATGAGCGGCCCGCAACCGTTCGGGCATTGTATGAACCGGTGCAAAATCGGCTGCATTTTGCCGGAGAAGCCTATACGCCGGGCGAAGACTGGGGGGCGGTTCACAATGCCGCCCTGGCGGCCAAACAGGCGGTCTCTGAGATGCTGCGTCGACAGTGATGCTGCTTGTGTGTCCAACTACCCGCCGGAGCGATTGGAGCGGCGATAGGCGCCGGGGGTGACACTGGTCCAGCGCCGAAAGGCGCGGTGAAAATTTGCTGCCGAGGCAAAGCCGATATCCTGAGAGATTTCCTCAATGCTTTTGAGCCCGCGCGACAGATCGCGAATGGCAATATCGCGGCGCAGCCCGTCTTTGATCGCTTGAAACGAGGTGCCTTCAGCCACCAGATGGCGGATCAGGGTACGGGAGGTCAGGTTCAGCGCATTGGCGGCATCTTGTAGATGAAACTCCAGCCGGTCCGCCGCCAAGAGTAATTCCCGCAGCCGCAGCGGCAGCGCATGGGTGCGATAGCTGGTAAAAATCCAATCGCGCGGCGCTCGCAGCAGGAACTCCTGCATTTCTGCCTCACTGCGCGAGACCGGCAGATCGCCAAGGTCCTCGCTAAAGATGATCTTTGACCGCCTCTGGCCAAAGCGGATCGGTGCCGGGAACAGCACCGGGTAATCCTCGGCAAAATCCGGGCGGCCAAAGGCAAAGCCCACTTCTGCCAGGGGCAGTTCTCTCCCCGTTAGCCAGGAGGCCACCCCATGGGCCAATTTCAGCATCAGCATATGCCCAAAGCGCTGCGGTTGATGATCTGCGCGTGGCTCCAACAAAACGCACATCCGTCCCCCGTCATCCTCCAGCACCAGCTCAAAATCATCCAGCAACAGGTTCCAGAATGAGGTGAACCGATAGAGCGCCGCCGAAAGCGAGGAGGCACCGCGCATCGAGGCACAGAGATGTTTCAGGGTGCCGGTGCGAATAGGGCGACTCCACAGGCCCATCATTTCATCGCCGGTTTCCGCTGCAATCAATTGGTAGAGCCGCACAATCTGGTCATGGGTGACCCTCCCGCCGGGCTGGGCCGCCGCTCCCAGGCCGATCTGATCGAGAAACCCGGAGAGTTGCTGTGGTGGGCATTGCTGACGTAACAGGTGCAGCCAATCCTCCAGAAAGGCGCGCGACACTGTGGGCAGGATGCCTGGGTTTGGCTCGGTTGTCATGCTGGTTTCTAGTCAGGGTTTGTCACTTTTTGCAAGTTTGTCGTCGGTTGCAGAGATTGATCCTGCCAATCCAGCTCTCTATTTGGCACATTAAGCAAGCCTAGGAAGGCGACAAGACTAGAGATTTTCCCAAGGAAGGGACCAGCACATGAGCTTTGAAGCACCCGTAAAAGATATGCTTTTCAATATTGAACACCTCTCGCGCTGGTCTGAGGTCGCGGGGCTGGACAAATATGACGGTATGGAGCTGAACGACGCAGCAGCCGTGCTCGAAGAACTGGGCCGGTTCTGCGCCGAAGAAATCGCGCCGCTGAATTTCTCCGGTGACGAGGCCGGGTCGGATTTCAAAGATGGCAAGGTTCAGCTGGCGGATGGTTTTGCCGCGGCCTATGCGAAATTTGTCGAGATGGGCTGGCAGAGCCTGCCACATCCCAGCGATTTTGGCGGCCAGGACCTGCCTCGTGCCGTTGCCGCCGCCGCCACCGAGGTGCTGAACGCAGCCAACCTCAGCTTTGCGCTCTGCCCTCTGCTGACGGATGGTGCCATCGAGGCACTGCTCACAGCCGGATCAGACGAGACCAAATCGACCTATCTGGAAAACCTGATCAGCGGCAAATGGACAGGCACCATGAACCTGACCGAGCCGCAGGCCGGCAGTGATTTGGCATTGGTGCGCAGCCGTGCCGAAGCCCAGGCGGATGGCAGCTACAAGATCAGCGGCACCAAGATCTTTATCACCTATGGCGAACATGAGATGTCGGAAAACATCGTGCATCTGGTGCTGGCCCGCACTCCGGATGCGCCCAAGGGTGTGAAAGGTATCAGCCTGTTTCTGGTGCCCAAGTTTATGGTCGAAGCAGATGGTACATTGGGTGCGCGCAACGCGGTCGCCTGTCAAAGCGTCGAACACAAGCTGGGCATCAAGGCCAGCCCCACCGCCGTATTGCAGTTTGACGAGGCCACAGGCTTCCTCATCGGCGAAGAAAACGCTGGCCTCACCTATATGTTCGAGATGATGAACTCGGCCCGCTATGCAGTGGGCCTGCAGGGGATTGCCGTGGGCGAACGCGCCTATCAGCAGGCGCTGGCATTTGCCAAGGAACGGGTGCAAAGCGCACCGGTTGATGGCTCCACCCGCGAGGCCGTCACCATCATTCATCACCCCGATGTGCGTCGCATGTTGATGCGGATGCGGGTGCTCACTGAAGGTGCCCGTGGCATGGCAATGTTTGCTGCTGGCTGTCAGGACATGGCCCGCAATGCGCCTACGCCCGAGGCCCGGATCGAGGCTAAAGCGCTGTCGGAATTCCTCACCCCGCTGGTCAAAGGCTTCAGCACAGAAAACGGTGTCGAAGTGGCCTCTTTGGGGGTGCAGGTACATGGCGGCATGGGTTTCATTGAAGAAACCGGCGCGGCGCAGCACTACCGCGACGCCCGCATCCTGCCGATCTATGAGGGCACCACCGCCATTCAGGCCAATGATCTGGTAGGTCGTAAGACGCTGCGCGACGGTGGTGCAACCGCCCGTGCCCTGGCCGCCCAGATCGCCCAGACCGAAACAGAGCTGGCGGCAGGATCTGCCGCAGCCCAGGCCGTAGCGCCCCGGCTCACCTCCGCGCGATTGGCCTTTGAAGAGGTGGTCAGCCATCTGCTCAGCCTGGACAAAAGCGAAATGCCTGCCGCCTTTGGCACCGGGGTGCCCTATCTAATGCTGGCGGGCAATCTGGTTGCTGGCTGGCAAATGGCCCGGTCGTTGCTGGCCGCCGAAGCGGCGCTGGCTCGGGGAGAAGATCCCGAATTTATGGCGGCCAAAGTGGCCTCGGCCCGCTTCTATGCCGATCACGTGCTCTGCGAGGCCGAAGTCCAGCGCAGCCGCTGTGTTTCTGGGGCCGAAAGCCTTGCGGCAGCGCTGCTGTAAGCGCCTCTCTCTTTTTACCCCTTTAAGGTCGGCGCCTCTTTACCAGAGGCCTGCACCTCACTTTGCTGACAAGGACCGTACCATGACCGTCGAAATCGACATCTCCCGTTTCAAGAATCTCGACCTGCAGGCCCATGACGATGGCGTTTGGGTGGTGACCCTGAACCGTCCAACCAAGCGCAACGCGCTGGATATCGACACCATCGAAGAGCTGGTGGATTTCTTCTCCACTGCGCCGCGTGCCGGGGTGAAAGCCGTGGTTCTGGCCGGGTCCGGCGATCACTTCTGCGCCGGGCTCGACCTTATTGAACATCACGATGAAGATCGCAGCCCAGCTGACTTTATGCATGTTTGCCTGCGCTGGCACGAGGCCTTCAACAAAATGGAATACGGCGGGGTTCCTGTCATTGCCGCGCTTCAGGGGGCGGTTGTTGGTGGCGGCTTGGAACTGGCCAGCTCAGCCCATATCCGGGTGATGGATCAGAGCACCTATTTTGCCCTGCCTGAAGGTCAGCGTGGGCTGTTCACCGGCGGTGGCGCCACCATTCGGGTGACCGATCTGGTGGGTAAATCCCGCATGATCGACATGATGCTGACCGGTCGTGTCTATCAGGGGCAGGAAGCCTGCGATCTGGGTCTGGCGCAATACATTGTCGAAGGCTCCAGCTTTGATAAGGCGCTGGAACTGGCGCGGCGTACAGCCGAGAACCTGCCGCTGTCGAACTTCGCCATCTGTTCCGCCGTCAGCCACATGCAGAACATGTCCGCTATGGATGCCGCCTATGCCGAGGCCGTGGTGGCCGGTGTGGTCAATACCCAGCCGGATGCCCGTGCGCGGCTTGCCGCCTTTGCCGACAAAAGCGCCGCGCGAGTGCGCCGCAACGACTAGCCTCAGCCTCAGCCTGTGATTATCACCCCGCCCTTTGAGAAAAGGGCGGGTTTTTTTAGGTTTGGTGAAACCTTCGTGATCCCGTTGCAAAGCTGTTACCCGCGGGTCCTATCACGCTGGAAACGTTTCCAGCCCGGACCCTCAACGCCGATGAAATCCGCCACCACCCTCAAAGATGTCGCCCAAAAGGCAGGCTGTGGCATTGCCACCGTCAGCCGGGTGCTCAACGGCAAGGGCCCGGTTAGTGAGGTCTCGCGGCAGCGGGTTTTGCAAGCGGCCCAGGCTCTGGGGTTTGAATTCAACGAAACCGCCCGCGCCTTGCAAAGCCAGCGCAGCCGCACCATTGGCTGCCTGGTGCCTTCCCTGGTGAACCCGGTTTTTGCTGATGCGGTCCAAGCCCTGCAGGCGGCGGTGCAGGCGGCGGATTATCACCTCATCTTGATGTGCTCTGACTATGATGCGGCGCAGGAGGCTTCGATCCTGCGGATGTTGATTCAGAAAGGTGTCGATGCTCTGGCGCTGACGGTCAGCGATGCTAGCGACAACCCAGGATTGGAGATGCTGCGCAACCGCGGCCTGCCGCATTGCCTGATGTTCAACGCGCCAGCGCAAGACACCCCTTGTTTTTATGTCGACAATGCTGCCGCTTCGGCGCGGGTTGCACGGGCGTTTTATGATCAGGGCCATCGCCAGACAGGGTTTCTGGCGCTGCGCTTTCACCGCTCTGACCGGTCTCGCCAAAGGTTTGATGGCTACCGCGCGGCCTGTCATTCCCTAGGCATAGCAGATCCGGAGCTGCTTGAGGTCGATCAAGAGCCTTCCAGGCTTGGCGATCAATTGGGCCAGATGCTGGCGCAGGGCCAGGGGCTCAGCGGCATCTATGCCTCCAA
>NZ_JBDWPJ010000236.1:0-2285 GCF_039971195.1 Pseudophaeobacter sp. | reverse complement strand
CCCCCGGGCAACCCTATTCAGCCGCCAGCCCGCGTCCCTTCAGCAAAGCCTCAACACCCGGCAAACGCCCCCGGAAGGCCTTGTACAGCTCTGCAGCATCCACCGAGCCACCGGTGGACAGGATGTGCTTCTCCAGGGCCTCAGCACGTTCAGAGTCAAAGGCACCGCCTGCCTCTTCAAAGGCGGCAAAGGCATCGGCGTCCATCACCTCAGACCACATGTAACTGTAATAGCCCGAGGCATAGCCATCCCCAGAGAACACATGGGCAAACTGCGGCGTCGCATGGCGCATGGTGATGGCTGCCGGCATGTCTATTTCTGCCAGCACCTCAGCCTGTTTGGCCATCACATCCTCAGGGGCCGCGCCTTCGTGAAAGGCAAGATCCACCAGCGCCGAGGCCACATATTCCGCCGTCTGGAAACCCATATCAAAGGTCGAAGCCCCCAGAACCTTTTGCAACAGTTCCGGCGGCATCACCACGCCGGTCTCCGCATGGGTGGCAAATTCGCTCAGCACCTCAGGCGCTTCTAGCCAGTGCTCATAAAGCTGACTTGGCAGTTCGACAAAATCCCGTGCCACCGAGGTGCCAGAAATGCTCTCGTAGCTTACATTTGATAACATCTGATGCAGCGCATGGCCAAATTCATGGAACAGAGTACGGGCATCATCCCAGGACAGCAGCGCCGGTGTGGCCTTGGCAAAGTTGCAGACATTAATCACGATCGGCCTCTGCGCCTGGGGGAACCCGGCCTGGGCGCGCATTGCCGAACACCAGGCGCCAGAGCGTTTTGAGCCACGAGCAAAATAGTCGCCGATGAAGACTGCGAGATGTTTGCCGTTCCGGGTCACCTCCCAGGCGCGGCAATCCTCGTGGTAAAGCGGCACATCCAAAGGAGCAAACTCCAGCCCAAACAGGCGGTTGGCACAAGAAAAACTGGCCTCGATCATCCGATCCAGCTGCAAATAGGGTTTCAGCTCCGCCTCATCCAGATCATGCTCCACCTTGCGGCGTTTCTCGGCGTAGTAGCGCCAATCCCAAGGTTGCAGATCGCCGTTGATGCCATCCGCCTGCATCATCTGCTCCAGCACCTCGGCATCGGCATCGGCGCGGGCCTTTGCGGGCTCCCAGACATCCATCAACAAGTCACGGACAGCAGCGGGGGTCTTGGCCATCTCGGTTTCCAGCTTGTACTGCGCAAAACTGTCATAGCCCAGTAGCGCCGCGCGTTCCGCCCGCAGGGCAAGGATCTCGGCGGCGATACCGCGATTGTCGGTCTCTCCTGAATTGGCGCCGCGCGCCGTCCAGGCGGCAAAGGCCTTTTGACGCAGATCCCGGCGCGGCGAGAACTGCAAAAACGGCGTGATAATCGAACGTGACAGCGTCACCACCGGACCATCTGCCCCCTTTTCCACACCGGCTGCGCGGGCTGTGGCAATGGCAAACTCTGGCAACCCTTCCAGATCCTCTTCGCCAAGCTCCATGTGCCAATCACGCTCATCCGCCAAAAGGTTCTGGGTGAACTCGGTTCCTAAGCTGGCCAGCCGCCCCTTGATCTCTTGCATGCGCTGATCGGCCTCACCTTCCAACGCCGCCCCACCGCGCACAAAGCCGCGATGGGTGAGCATCAGCACCCGCGCCTGCTCATCACTCAGATCCAGACTGTCGCGCTGTTCCCAGACCTGCTTGACCCGGCCATAAAGCGCCTTGTTGGCGGTGATCGCGGAAAAATGCGCCGCCAGTTTGGGGGAAAAATCCCGTTGCAGCGCCTCCCGTTCTGGATTGCTGTCGGCCCCAGCCACTGTGTAAAACACCGACAGAACCTGCTCCAGCGCCGGACAGGGGGTTTCCAGCGCTTCAATCACATTGTCAAATGTGGCGGGTTCAGAGTTCCCGGCGATTTCAGCAATCTGCGCTTGGTGCTGAGCCAGTGCCTGATCCAGAGCAGGCGCAAAATCCGTGTCCTGAATTTGGTCAAAGGGGGCAATTTCAAAAGCGGTATCCCATTGGGACAAGAGGGGGTTTGTCATCACAGCGGTCTCCTTTGCGCAGAGGGTAGCGGTGATGTGGTGGGGCTGCAATCAGACAAGCTGCAAGTGGTTCAACAAAAGGAAAGTTCAAAAGCAATGGAGTTCTGCTGTCGCAATGGCTTTGTTGCACAAATAGCCTGAGGGGATTCATCTTGTGAATCCAGGATGATAACTAGAGGCTATGAGCAGTTGGGCCCCTACGAAATACAAGACCAAGAACTGGTCGGCTTACAATGAAGCGTTGAAGCGTCGCGGA
>NZ_JBDWPJ010000235.1:0-30684 GCF_039971195.1 Pseudophaeobacter sp. | reverse complement strand
ACCGCGCAAACCTCCGCTGCGGCGCGACCAAAAGCACGCCCTGAGGGACAAAACCCCGTGGCAGAAGGCTCTGCCGCAGCCAGCGCCGAAGCGCCCAGTGAAAAACCCTCGTTGCGCAGGCGGATTTCCGGTTTGTTTCAGCGCCCTACCCCGTTAGATTGACCGCAGACACTGGGATCGGACCGGCTTTGCCACTGGGATCCCATACACATGACCTCCGGGCAGAAGTCCGGAGCTAAGACCGAGCAAAACAAAGGTAGCAGAACGCGACATGGGCGGTTTTCTGAACAAGCTGTTGCACCGGGGCGCCTTGCGTCGCTGGCGGCAGAGCGCGGCACAGGCCGCCACGACGCCACTGCCGCAGCTGCGCCAGCAGCGCAACCAGGCCCGTGCCCTGCGCGGCCAGCTGGACCGGCTGATCCATATTGCCGACGGGCGTCTGGCCCTGCCACAGATCGGATCCTCGTTTTTTCCCCGTCCCCATGGCACCGATTGGTCCTGGCGTCCCGAATTGTGGCGCGGCCCGTTGCCAACGCCGGGCCTGTCCTCGGTGCCGTCAAAATCCAATTTGGGCGAAGAAATCACCCTGTTTCATGATTGCGACATCTCGGAACTGACCCTGCGCCAGCTGCGCAACAGCCGCGAAGAAGATCTGGCGCCCTTTGGTCTGCGCATGGATGTTTTCAAATTTGACGGCTCTTTCCTGTCCCTTGTGGTGGATCTGCCGGTCGAGGCCTGCCAAGGCCTGTCGCGCCATCATCTGGTGCGCGTTGACAGCATTATCGAGACCGAAAAACCGATCGAGATCTTTGCCCGGCTGAATATCCGTCACGGTCCCAACACCGAACAATTGGTGCGGGAGCTGCCCCTGGGTGAGAAAAACGTCACCGTGGAATATGACCTCGCCTATTCCGATCTGAACGAAAAACGCATCGAGCGGATCTGGCTCGACCTCATCTTTGAGGCGCCGGATATGAACCAGGTTGTGATGCGCGATCTGACCTTTGCGCGCCACCGCCGCGCCAATATCTGAGGCCAAAAGAGATGAGCGACCTGACCGTCACCAAGATCCGTTTTCGCAATGGCACCTGGGAAGGGGTGATCCAGCACGCCGCCGACACCGGCCTGCCGCCCGACATTCAGGTCCTGTATCAGGATCAACCGCTGGAGGGCGTGGCGGTGAGCGAGGGCAATGCCGCTAGCGAATGGAACCTGCGTATCACCATCCCCCCCCAGGCCATTTCGGATGGGGTGCAGACCTTTGTCATCGCCGAGGGCGGCAGCGGGGGCCAGCGGCTCGACAGTTTCTCGCTGGTTGCAGGCGAGGCGGCGGTCGATGACATGCGGGCCGAGATCGAACTGCTGCGCGCCGAACTCGACATGCTGAAACGCGCCTTCCGCCGCCATTGTCTGGAAACCAGCTGAGACACTTGCCTCGGTGCGCCTGTGATTATTCCAGCGCGGTGAAAGCCTCTGCCAGTTGCTTCATCGCCTTTGCGTATGGCCCCGGCCCATAGCTCGCCCGTGCCACCCCCACCTCGGCCATCGCCGCGAGGGTCATGCCCCGGCGCATCATCACATTGACCGGCAGTGGCGAGCCGGCAGTGATCTGAGCAATCAGACCCGCATCCGTCAATCCGGGGACAAAGAAACCGCTGGCGCCGGCCTCGGCATAGGCCGCTGCGCGGGTAATCGCCTGCTCAACCAGGTCCGCGTGCTTTTCCGCATCGCGCTCTTTCAGGAACAAATCGGTGCGGGCATTGATGAAGTAGTCACTATCTGCCAAGCGCATCGCCGCGATACGTTTGGCTTGGTCGTCGACAGTATAGAGCCCCTCACCGCCGACAATCTGATCCTCAAAATTGATCCCAACCGCGCCGGTCTGCACCAGCCGCCTCGCGTTTTGCGTCAGCGCTGCAGCCTCCACCGCATAGCCGCCTTCAAAATCCACCGTCAGCGGCAGATCACTGCTGGCGGCAATCCGCGTTGCGATCTCCAGCAACAGTTCCAGCGGGATTTCTTCGCCATCGCCAAAGCCCTGCGCCGCAGCGACGGACCAACTGCCAGTGGCCAGGGCCTTGGCTCCGGCGCCCTCAATGGCCTTGGCGCTGCCTGCATCCCAGATGTTATAGAGCACCAGAGGTGTGCCAGATTGGTGCAGCGCGGCAAAGGCGCGGGCGCGATCAGAATAGCTCATGCGGTTAGTCTTTCTGTGTAGCTGGTTTCAATTTCAATCAGGCGCTGTTTGCGCCACAGCCCGCCGCCATAGCCGGTCAGGCTACCATCTGCCGAGAGCACCCGGTGGCAGGGAATGACCACGGCAATCTGGTTGCTGCCATTGGCCCGCGCCACCGCACGGGTAGCCGAAGCACGGCCCATATCGCGGGCAATCTGCGAGTAGCTCCGGGTTTCGCCCGCAGGGATCTGCAACAGGTAGCGCCAGACTTCACGTTCAAATGCGGTACCATGCAGCGCCAAGGGCGTCTCAAACCGCGCCTCGGCCCCGGCAAAATAGGCCGCCAGTTCACTGGCAATCTGCTCAGTCGGGGCGGGGCGACCAAAGCCAATACCGCCGGGCTGCGCCTTTTGCAGCCGCTGCATTTCGCGCGGCAGCGCCTTGCGGTCGGCAAATTCAAGCAGGTGCAATTGGTGCGGGCAACTGATGGCAATCATCGCCCCCAGCGGCGTGTCGATCCAGTCCGCCTGTAGCAAGGCATCCTTGCGAAAACTCCCCGGTGCCATACCAACCAGCCGGGCAAAGGCGGCGCGAAAGGCCGAAGGGCTGTCGAACCCCGCATCAATCTGGGCGGCAATCACCGGTTCCCCGGCCGACAGCGCAGTAAAGCCTTCGCGCAACCGGCGCTGTCGCGCCATTTCAAGGAAGGTCATGCCAAAATGCCGTTTGAAAGCACGGCGCACTGTTGAGGGATCATAGCCAAGCTGCACCAGATCGCCCTCGCGCCAACGATGGGTCGGGCGGGCCTCCAGCGCGTCAACCAGCGGCTGCACCATCGGATCATCCCCGGCGGCGGCCTTCAGCGGCTTGCAACGTTTGCAAGCGCGAAACCCGGCCTCGATGCATTCGCCGGGCGTGGCAAAGAACTGGCAGTTCTCAAACTTGGGATTGCGCGCCGGGCAGCTGAGACGACAAAAGATACCGGTGGAGGAAACCCCTACATAGGCGCGCCCCTCGTAAGAGGCATCGCGGGCACACAGCGCTGTGTAGAGCGTCCGGGAATCAGGTAGGTCAAACATCATGGGGGCAGACTAGCCCCATCCCCCCGCACTCGTCGCCGGTTTCCGGGCGTTAATGTAAAAACCTCCCGATCACAGCTGCGTGTACGCCTCTTTACCGACGGGTTTTCTTGTTGCGTTTCTTGACGGCACGAATGGCCTTTTGCAAAACCTTGCCGCTGCCTTTTCGCTCTGCCAGCGAGGCGGTATTTAGTTGGTCTTCGGTGGCTAGTTTACTCCAGCGGTCCAACCGCGCCTGCGTCACCTCACCGCTGCCCAGCGCCGCGGTGAGCGCACAGCCTGGCTCGCCTTCATGTTTGCAATTGCGAAACTTACACTGAGTGGCCAGCTCGGTCAGGTCTTCAAACAGATCCGCAATGCCGCTTTCGGCCTCGGCCATCTGCAATTCGCGCATCCCCGGCGTATCCATCACCGCGCAGCCATTGGGCAAGAACCGCATATGCCGGTGCCGGGTGGTGTGGCGCCCGCGGGCATCGTCTTCGCGGATTTCGGCGGTTTCAGCGGTGTCCTTGCCAAAAAGCGCGTTTACCAAGGTGGATTTCCCCACCCCGGAGGAGCCCAGGAAGACCAGCGTTTCCCCCGGTTTGCACCAGGGCGCCAGCTGTTCCTTGGCGCTGTCGCTTTTGGCATTGAGCAGCACCACCGGCACCCGCGCCGAGATCGCTTCGGCCTGGGTCACATAGGGGGAGGGATCGTCACAAAGATCCGGTTTGGTCAACAGGATCACCGGCGTCACCCCGGCCTCAAAGCCCAGCGCCAGATAGCGCTCCAGCCGCGCCAGATTGAAATCCGGATTGCAGGATGTGACGATAAAACTGGTGTCGGTATTGGCCGCAATCAACTGCAATGACCGGTCATGCCCCGGCGCGCGGCGTTTGAACAGGCTTTTGCGCTCCAGCACCCGGCTGGAGGTTGGCAGCACCTGGTTAAGCAGGATCCAGTCGCCCACGGTGGCAGCCAGTTTTGGCGGCACCAGCTGATCGATGCCATCGCCTTGCACCCGCAGCCCACTGCGGTGGGCCTCGACAACCCGCGCCGGCGGGGTCTCTTGCAGATCCTCATCCGCCACCTGATCAGCAAAAAACGCTTGCCAGCCAAGCTTCTCCAGCGCGCTCAGCGATTGGGGGTCATCCCGTGGGGTCATTGAAGCGGTGCTTTCTTGCAGAGAGGGCTGCGGGGCGCGGTTTTGGCGTTAAGAATCACAAAACACGGCGCAGCTAAAGCCCCTTTGCCCCCGCGCAGGTCGTAAGCAGGCATGAGCGATGCAAAAAGACCGCCCCCAAAGGGGCGGTCCTGATCTGTGTCAGTGCTGAAATCCGGGCTGAAATTCAGGGACTCCGCCCCTGAGACCTCGCCGCAGATTATTGCTTTGGCCCCAGCGCAACGAGACCCTTGAGGATGTCGATAGCATAGGCCAGCTGATAGTCCTGCTCGCGCAGTTCAGCGGCTTTTTCTGCCCGCTCACGATCTTCTTTGATCTGGCGGATTTCATCCTCGGTCAGGCTGTCGTTGTTGAGGCTGCCGCGCAGGTCCGCCTCGGTGCGGGTGCGACGTGCGGCGCTTTCTTCCTCGGTCTCTTCGGCCTCGGCGGTGCGACGTGGCTGTTCCACCACAATGTCAGGGGAGACGCCCAGCGCCTGAATCGACCGGCCCGACGGGGTGTAATAGCGCGCGGTGGTCAGACGCATGGCGCCATTGCCCCGCAGCGGCATCACGGTTTGAACCGAACCTTTGCCAAAGCTCTTGGTGCCGACAACGATTGCACGGCGATGATCCTGCAGCGCACCGGCGACAATTTCAGAGGCCGAGGCGGAACCGCCATTGATCAGCACCACGATAGGTTTGCCATCCGACAAATCACCTGGGATCGCATTAAAGCGCTCGCCGTCTTCGGGGTTGCGGCCCCGGGTAGAGACGATCTCACCGCTGTCGAGGAAACTGTCAGCAACACTGATCGCCTCGGTCAGAAGACCACCGGGATTGTTGCGCAGATCCAGCACGATGCCGTTGACGTTCTCCATACCGCCCGCCTCTTCGACCTGCTTTTGCAGACCGGCTTCGAGGTTGGGGGTGGTCTGGTCATTGAAGGTGGTGATACGCAGCACCACAGTCTCACCCTCGGTACGGGCACGCACGGCGGTCAGTTTGATGGTGTCGCGGATGATCGAAACATCAAAGGGTTCGCTTTCGCCTTCGCGCACCACGGTGATCACGATCTCAGAGCCAACCGGCCCGCGCATCATGTCCACCGCCTCGTCGAGACCAAGGCCAAGCACGCTTTCGCCGTCCACATGGGTGATGAAATCGCCAGCTTCCATACCGGCCTCATCCGCCGGGGTGCCATCGATGGGCGAGACGACTTTGACAAAGCCTTCTTCCTGGGTCACTTCGATGCCCAGACCGCCAAACTCCCCACGGGTCTGCACCCGCATGCTGGCCGCATCATCGGGTTTGAGATAGCTGGAATGCGGATCCAGCGACGACAACATGCCGCCAATGGCCGCTTCGATCAGCTCTTTCTCATCCACGTCTTCGACATATTGCGCGCGGATACGCTCAAAAATATCGCCAAACAGATCCAGCTGTTCGTAGACCGTCGCTTCGCGGGTCGATTCCTGCGCAAGCAGAGGGCCGGCCACATAGGTTGTTGCGACGATACCGGCCAGCGTGCCGCCAATAGCCGCCATGGCAAATTTTTTCATGAAACCTTCATCCACCTTTTCCGATACGGAACCATGTTTCAGGATCCACCGGGCTGTTGTCCATTCTGACTTCTATATAGAGCGTTTCTGTCCGGTCAGTTCCACCCCCTTCACTGCTAAGTGACAAAATGGCACCAGCCTGCGGCGCAGAGCCGCCCATCAGACCCACCGGAGTGCCTGCTGGAATGACCTGACCGGCCTCACCGTAAACCTCTGCCAGACCTGACAGAATAAAGAGCGTATCCGGCTGCGGTTCAAGGATCACCACATTGCCCAGATCCAGCAGCGGCCCCTGGTAGCGGATTGTTGCCGCCGTCGGCGAAGAGACCAAGGCCCGCGCCCGCGCCGCGACCAGCAACCCGGGCCGGGCAATCCCCGCCGCATCGCGTTTTTCAAAGCCGCGCAAAAGCAGACCTTCGACCGGCAGATCAATCTCTCCGCGCAGGGCGCTGATATTGGCATTGCTGGGGGCAACCGCCTCGGCGCCACCGGCTATTTCAGACAGACCGCTGGCAAAGCCGCTCAGCGTCTCGGTCGAGGAAATCAAAATGGCAGTACGCACCGGGTCCTCGGTAAAGCGCCGGGGCAGATCCGTGCGGTCAGAAATCGCTTTGGAAAGCGCAGTGCGGGCTTCCTGTACACCGGTGAGGCCCTTTTCCAGGGTTCCGGCCGCGCTTTGTTGTAAAATGCGCAGGGTCTGCACCTCTTCCAGATCCCTCTGCAGGGCCTCGGCCCGTGCATAAAGCCCCGGCGTGACCTCCGCCACCATCATCGCCGAACGGGCCGCCCCCAGCGGCCCCGAGGGATGTAACATCAGCACCGGGGGGGCTGATGTTTCAATGGTTTGCAAGATGCCAAGCAGCTCGGCAACGTCATCTTCGCGGGATTTCAACTGCGCCAGAAGCTGCGTTTCCCGCCGCGCCACCCGGCGTAGCCCGTCGCGCATGGCGCCAAGACCCGCCTCATAGGCGCGGACGGTTTCGGTCAGCGCCTTGACCCGGTCGCGCGCACTGTCCGCTGCCTCCAAGTCAACGGTCGCGGCCTCCAGCTGATCCGCCGCGGTCTGCGCCGCATCGGCAGGCGATTGCTGTGCCTGCAGCGGCGCGGCAAGGGCGGTCAGTACAAAGAGAAGCAGCCCAGCGGCGCGTGTCATCATCTGGCTCTGGCCTTTTTGGTCCGGTTGTCAGGTCAGGAGGCTCTCACCGGTCATTTCATCCGGTTTGGGCAGGCCCATAAGCTCTAGCAGGGTGGGGGCAAGATCGGCAAGACGGCCATTGCGCAGAGCCACCCCATCCGGCCCGCCCACCAGCGCCAGCGGCACCAGATTGGTGGTATGGGCAGTATGGGCGCCGCCGGTTTCAGGATCCACCATAACCTCGCAATTGCCGTGATCCGCCGTGACCAGCATGGCGCCACCAGCCTTTTGCAAGGCCGCAACCACCTGCCCCAGCCCTTGATCCACCGCCTCGCAGGCCCTGATCGCCGCCCGAATATCGCCCGTGTGCCCCACCATATCCGGGTTGGCGTAGTTGGTGACAATCAGGTCATAGCCCGCCTCAATGGCGGCAACAAACTTCTCTGTCACCTCTGGTGCGCTCATTTCGGGCTGCAAATCATAGGTCGCCACCTTGGGCGATTTGGGCATGGCCCGGTCTTCGCCCGGTTCCGGCTCTTCCTTGCCACCATTGAGGAAGAAGGTCACATGCGGGTATTTCTCGGTCTCCGCCAGCCGGAACTGGCGCTTGCCCTGTTTGGCCACCCATTCACCTAGGGTATTGACCAGCTCGGCCTTGGGGTAGGCAGTGGTCATGTAGACATTATGAGACTTGGAATAATCCACCATACCCAAAAGCGCTGCCAGTTTGGGGCGGGAGCCCGTGTCAAACTCGGCAAAGCCCGGCTCGCCAATGGCGCGCAGGATCTCACGGGCGCGGTCGGCGCGGAAGTTGAGGCAGAAAAACCCATCACCCTCCTGCGCCCCTGCGTAGCCACGCACCACACTGGCACCGATGAACTCATCGGTCTCCGACTGGTTGTAGCCATGGGTCACCGCATCATGGGCATCCGCGACGCTACGTCCCTCGCCCTTGATCATCGCCGCATAGGCCTCACTGACCCGCTCCCAGCGGTTGTCGCGATCCATGGCAAAATAGCGCCCGGTGACAGTTGCCACCTTGGCACCCTGTGGCAGGCCCTCGTTCAGCTGTTCAAAATAGCCATAGGCAGATTTTGGCGCCACATCGCGCCCATCCGTGATCGCATGCAGCCAGACCGGCACGCCTGCCTCCGTGATGGCGCGGATGGCTGCCAGGATATGGTTGATATGCCCATGTACGCCGCCATCCGAGACCAGCCCCATCAGATGCGCCGCGCCGCCGCTTGCTTTCAATTTGGCGATAAACGCCTGCAGCGCCACATTTTTCTGAAACGAGCCATCCTCGATCGCCAGATCAATCTGCCCCAGATCCATCGCCACCACCCGGCCAGCACCAATATTGGTATGGCCCACTTCCGAATTGCCCATCTGGCCACTGGGCAGGCCAACCTCTGGCCCATGAGTCACCAGCCGCGCCTGCGGCCCCGAAGCCATCAGAGCATCAAAATTCGGTGTCTGCGCCAGATAGGGCGCATTGGCCTCTCCCGGTGCGGCACTGCCCCAGCCATCAAGAATACAAAGAACGACAGGTTTGGGCGTGGACATATCAAGGCTCCGGGTCTGGACGGTAGAAAGGCGTTGTCAGCCTTCTACCCGCTTGCCCGCCCGGGGTGAACCACCAAGCTGTCACAGGGGCGAAAACAGCACCGATACAGTCAGCTCGGACGCGGCAACAGCGGCACCCGGTGTGCCAGATCAGACCCCAGAAATTCGGGCGAGAAATACTGCGCCATCACACCTGAGGTCAGCAGGTCGTCATTTTCCGCCAGGAACTGCGCAGTGCTCTCATAGGTCTTGGTCGCCGCCCGCTCTGCCGTCAGGCTCATAAACCCCAAGGTAACGGTGGCATTGTATTTCTCCGGCACCCCGGCGGCCTCGGTCAAGGCCCGCAGCCCTCGCGCATAGATCGCCATGGCTTCAAAGGTCTCATGCCGGGTGACCATCTCATAGGCCACCCCAAGATGGGCCCGATGGCTAAAGCCCTCGGGGCCCAGGCTTCCGGCGCTCAGCTCCTGCGCCATCACCGCATAATCGCTGCGTTCACCGCCAGTTTCGCTGCTCATTTTGGATCCTCTCTCAAGCTATGGCTGTCTTCTGCCCGCAGGTCGAGTTCATAGACCCCGCGTAGCGCTTCGATCTTTTTCAATGTCTCTTCCGAGAAGGGCGCTTTGCCCTCAAAGGCGTGCAGAACCGTGCCCTCCACCAGCTCGGCCACCGAAATATCCAGGTATTCCGCCAGCGCCTTCATGGTTTTTAACAACCGCGCCTCAAGACGCAGGCCGGTTTGTACGCGGGTGACTGTTTTCATCGCGATCTCCTGTGCAGAACCTCCATATAGGTGGATTCCACGTTAGTATCAAGGTACCAAGGTACCATCGCGCCTCTCCCGATCTCCGCGCCTAGACCCCTGTTGCAAATACTCCCGCCAGCCCGCATCACCTTTCCATAAATATTCAATCCTCCCCCCTGCCGCCCGCAGCGCCACCAGCGTTCTGCGGCGTCAGCAGATGCCTGAGCAACGCCACAGGATGCGCCTTCAGCGACAACCGCATGGCGACATAATCCTCCACCACCTCCTCACCGATGCGCATCTGTGGCAGATGCGCGGCGGGCTCATGAATGCTCTCGCCCTCCATCTCGCGGGCAAAGAGCGGCAGCGGTTTCTTGGCAGTGATCGCCTTGGCAGCCCAAAGGGCGTCACGTCGGCTCAGCCCCAGCGCGGCAAAGCCATCGGCCTCGGCCAGGCGGGTGATCACCGGCGGGCTGAGGCCTGCGCGACGCCACAGGTCCTCGACCTCCATGTAGCCATTGCCCCGCGCCGCCGTCAGCCAGCAGGCGTCTTCTTCGCTGAGACCCTTGATCTGGCGAAAGCCCAGGCGCAGCGCCAATCCGCCCTGCCCATCCGGCTCCATCACATTGTCCCAGAAACTGGCATTGATGCAGATCGGGCGCACCGTGACGCCATGTTCGCGGGCATCTCGCACGATCTGCGCCGGGGCGTAAAACCCCATCGGCTGAGCATTCAGCAAGGCGCAGGCAAACAGCCCCGGATGATGGCATTTGATCCAGGCTGAGGCATAGACCAGAAGCGCAAAACTGGCGGCATGGCTTTCGGGAAAGCCATAGGAGCCAAAGCCCTCAATCTGGGAAAAACACCGCTGCGAGAAATCATCCTCATAGCCATTGCGCTTCATGCCGCGCAGAAACAGGCTGCGAAACTCGCTGACATTGCCGTGGTTCTTGAAGGTCGCCAGCGAGCGCCGCAGCCGGTCGGCCTGCTCGGGCGTAAACCCTGCTCCCACCATAGCGATCTGCATCGCCTGCTCCTGAAACAGCGGCACACCGAGGGTTTTGCGCAGCACCGCGCCCAGGGCATCCGAGGGGTATTCGACGCTTTCCTCGCCGTTGCGCCGCCGGATATAGGGGTGCACCATATCACCCTGGATGGGACCGGGGCGCACGATGGCCACCTCGATCACCAGATCATAAAAGTCGCGCGGTCGCATCCGTGGCAGGAAATTCATCTGCGCCCGGCTTTCGACCTGAAACACGCCAAGACTGTCGGCCCGGCACAGCATGTCATAGACCTGTGGGTCTTCGGGCGGCAGGGTGGCCAGATCATAATCCAGATGGTGATGCTGGCGCATCAGATCAAAGGCCTTGCGGAGACAGCTGAGCATGCCGAGGCTGAGCACATCCACCTTGAGAATACCCAAGGTATCAATGTCATCCTTGTCCCAGCAGATCACCGTGCGCCCCTCCATCGCGGCGTTTTCAATCGGCACCAGCTCGTCCAGCCGGCCTTGCGTGATGATAAACCCGCCCACATGCTGGCTCAGATGGCGCGGAAACCCGATCAGTTGCTGCACCAGCTCCAGGGTCTGGCGCAGGCGCGGGGCATTGGGGTCCAGGCCGATCTCGGCCAGACGCGCGGCAGCGCTGCCTGAGCGGTCAAACCCGCCCCAGAGCTGCGAGGACAGCGCGCCTATAGTATCCTGCGACAGGCCCATGGCGCGACCCACCTCACGGATGGCGCGTTTGCCGCGATAATGGATCACCGTGGCGCAAAGCCCGGCGCGGTGGCGGCCGTAGCGCTCATAGATCCACTGGATCACCTCCTCGCGGCGCTCATGTTCAAAATCCACATCGATATCCGGTGGCTCGTCGCGCGCCTCGCTCACGAAGCGTTCAAACACCATGGTGCCCATTTCCGGGCTGACCGAGGTGACGCCCAGCGCATAGCAGGTCACCGAATTGGCGGCAGACCCCCGGCCCTGGCACAGGATCCCGCGCGAGCGGGCAAACTGGACGATGTCATTGACGGTGAGAAAATAGGGCTCGTATTTCAGCCGGGCAATCAGCTGCAGTTCATGCTCCAACATGGCGCGTACCTTTGGCGAAGCACCCCCGGGGTAGCGCCAGCGCAGCCCCGCCTCGGCTGCGCGGCGCAGACGGGTGCTGGGGCTCTCGCCCTCCAGCCCTTCGTCCGGGTAATCATAGCGCAGCTCATCCAGGGAAAAATCCAGCCGCTGCGCCAGGTCCTTGGCGGCGCAGAGGGCCTCTTCATAGCCGCGAAACAGCTGCGCCATCTCGGGCGGCGCGCGCAGGCGTTGCTCGCCATTGGCCAGGGCAGCGCGACCCAGATCCTCAACCCGGCAGCGCAGGCGAATGGCGCTGAGCACATCCGCAAGACGGCGCTGGCTGCCGTGATGCATGCGCGGAGCGGCGCCGGCCAGCAGCGGCAGGTTCAGGTGCCTTGCCCAGTCTCGCACCTGGATAAAACGGGTCTGATCCCGGCCGTCATACTGCGGCGCCAGCATCAGGTGCATCTGCCCGGCAAAGCGGCGCGTCAATGCTTCTATATGTGGCCCCCACCCGCCCGCGCCGCCGGGCTGGTGTTGCGCCTGTGGCACCAAGAGCAAGTGGAGATCACCTGCCCCCTCCAGAAGGTCCGACAGATAGAGCAGGCAGTCCCCTTTGGGCGCCCGCAACCGTCCCTTGGATAGCAATCGCGTGAGGCTGCCCCAGCCCGCCCGGCTCTGCGGCAAAGCAATCACCTCAGGTGCATCGGCAAAAACCAACCTGGCAGCTGGCAGCAAACGCACCCGATCGTAGACAGGAAAAGACAGCGCCTGCGATACATCTGCCTGTAGTAAACCTGCCGGGCGCGGCGGACCAATTTCGCCGTTACACCTGTCCCAGCTCTGCCGCTCCTGCACCCGGCGGGCGATGTCACGACACGCGGCATGGGCCCGCACGATACCGGCAACCGAGTTCACATCCGCAATGGCAATATGCCGGAGCCCCAGCACCAGCGCACGACTGATGTAATCCTCCGGATGCGAGCCTCCGGTGAGAAAGGTAAAGTTGGACAGGCAGGCAAATTCAACAGACATGCCCGTTACAATATTCCCGTTTTGTTCTCATTGCGAGTCCCGACATGTCGCGCCCCGCGCAGCCCTCCCTCGGAGGGCTGCGCGCTGGGCCCAACGGGTGGACCCTGCATCTAGGATGCAGGGTCACCGGGCGGGAGAGTTTGTTTTTCTATGCGCAGGAAACGGGTCGATTGCAGCAGGCTATCCAGGCCAGAGTCCACAACAGAAAACAAACACAGGACACTGTAATGACCCGAATCACCGCCCTTCCCACCAAAATCACCCGCCACCTGCAAAACGGTGGACAGGACGCCCATGGCCAGCCACCCGAGCGCGCCATATCGAACGGCCACGGCACCCCCTGCCGCCACTGCCTGCAGCACATTCCAAAAGGCGCCGAAATGTTGATTCTGGCCCACCGCCCCTTTGCCGAGGCACAGCCCTATGCCGAAACCGGCCCCATCTTTCTCTGCGCCGATCATTGCATGCGCCACGACAGCACCGAACTCCCCGAGGTGCTGACCACCTCCCCCGATTACCTGATCAAAGGCTACGGCGCCGATGATCGCATCGTCTATGGCACCGGCATCGTGATCCCGCAGCCAGAGATGATGCAGCAGGCCAAAACCATTCTGACAGATGAGCGGGTTGCCTATGTCCATATCCGCTCTGCCCGCAACAATTGCTACCAGGCCCGGATCGACCGCGACGAACCCGGCTAAATGTTTCGCCCGCGAAACAAGGCAAGGATCTGGCAAGAAAGCTGGACCACAGCTTAACCCGCCGCGCGCCGCTTCAGTAACGCGTCGGCGAAGGCTTCTCTCTAGCCGCACGTTTTCACCTGACCTCTGCGCAGCCTACCGCTGTGCAAGCAGGGGACAAACCACAGCCTGTAGCTCATCCTGCAGCAGGCGCGCGGTCCGAAGCAGCTGAGCCTCGCTCCCCTTGGCGCCAATCAGCTGCCCCCCAACAGGCAGGCCATTTCTGTCGAGACCCAAAGGTAGGGTGACAACCGGATGCCCGGTGAGCGAGATCGGCGTCACAAAAGAGGTCAGTGCATCAAAGTAGTTGACCGGCTTCCCATTGATCAAAAGCGGATCGGCATAATCGCGCACACCGTTCTGGTCCCGGGTTGGCTGCAAATGTTTAAATGCCGAGACCGCTGTGACCGGCAGCAGCCATACCGCATTATCGGCCAGAAAAGCATCCAAGGCTGCCGAGAGAACATGTTTCTCTGTGAGCGCTAGATCATAGCGCTTTTGACTGTGGCGGTAGCTCTGCAAGACATTGGCCAGAAACTCTGGCGATCGCCGCGCACTGGCGCGGCCAAAGAGCCGGGCCAGAAATCGGGAAGAGGCGGGCATCAACGCCCCGGTCTCATAGCCCATGATCTCGCCAAAGGCGCGCCGGGCGCGGCTAAAATCAAACCCCTCTGGTGCAGCTTGTGCCACCTGAAATCCGGCCCTGTGCCAGCCACGAAGCGCCGTGCGCATGCATTCAGAGATATCCTTACAGACCTCCAGCCCACCGCTGTCCATGCTCCACAAGAGCTTTGGCGGCGCGGCAGGGCTTTCTCCTTCTGGTGCAGGACCGCGCATATGCTCCCAGATCAAACCCAGATCCTCGGGCTGACGGGCAATCGGACCTATGCGGGCAAAATGTTTGAGCGGCGCGGCCCCGTTTGCCATCATGCCTTCAGTGGGCAGGGCATATTCTGTGGGCAACAGGCTAAAACACCGCAGAAAGAGGCGGGAATTCGCAAAGATCCACTCAGGTCGGTGCCGATATCCACAAAGCTCAGCCCTGCGGCAACGGCAGCGGTTCCGCCGCCGCTGCTGCCGCCACTGGTATAGGCAAAGTCCCAGGGATTGTTGGTGGTGCCGAACAGCGGGCTGCTGCATTGAAAATCCATCGCAAAGGGTGGCAGATTGGTCTTGCCAATCACCTGCGCCCCGGCCTGCAGCAGGTTTTCCACCACTGGAGCGGTCTGAACCGGATAAAAATCCCTGTAGGCTTCAGAGCCAAAGGTACAGGCCAAACTGGGAAAATGAATTTGGTCCTTCAACGTGATGGGCAGACCCGCCAGTTTCCCCCAGCTGTTGCCCGGTGGTGGCACATTTGTGGCTACAACCGCGTTAACTTTTGGGTTCAGATGCGCGATGCGGCCCAGCTGGTGTTTCACAACCTGGGTGGCTCTGATTTTCCCGGCGTTCAAATCCGCAACGATCTTAGTGGCACTGCGTTGATGAAGGGACATTTTGCTGATCCTCGCATTTCGATTCCGCATCGAAATATCAAGCGCAGGACGGTCCCGCTGTTCCGATCATGCTTTTTTGATGGGGATGTAGATCCGGGTGCAATTGGCCCCCTGATCGCCCGCTGCCTCGGCTGCCAGATAGGCTTCAAAAGGCGCCTCATCCCGCAGCTCATGTTTCGTTTGGGGCAGCCAGTTGCGATAAATACGGTTCCAGGTCTGATAGAGAAACTGATAGTCGCCCCGATGTTCAAAGACCGCCCAGCTGCCGCCTTCAAACCTGTACCAGTCCGGGCTCCAAAGACCTGCGCCCGGTGCCGTGTAACCGCCACCAAACCAAACCGGAACGGTGTCGTCGTTCAGGCTTTGGGGAGTGCTTGGAAAGCAACTCATCAAGAACAGATCAGGCGGGCATATCTGCGCCAAAAGGTTCGCAAACTGCTGGCCAATGTCATGATCTTTCTGGCGAAAGAACTGCCCCTCAAAGGTCCCTGATGATGGGCGGAACTGGAAATGGAACGGTGCCAGGTCGACAATCTCCACCGGATCAATAGCAGTTGCAGGCGGGGCGCTGATCAAAAACCGCCGATCCTGGTCGCGCCCCTGCCGGGCCATATTGGGCGCGGTTCGAAAGGCAGAGGGGCTCACACCAAACTGCCTTTTGAAAGCCTTTGAAAAGGCGCTATGGGTTTGAAAGCCACAGTTCAGCGCCAGGTGCAACACGTTGCAGTCCGGGGTGTTTTCCAGCTGAAGTGCTGCCGCTTCCAGGCGGCGCGCAGTGCATACTGGCTGACGGACTCGCCCATATAGGCGCAGAATAACCGCTGAAAATGAAACAAGGGCAGATGCGCCTGTCCGGCAATCTCAGAAACCCGCAGCGGCTCTGACAGACCTGCCTCAATATAAAGCAAGGCCCTGGCGATTTTAGCTCGGTTTCGGTCCTCAGTCTTCATCGAAGCGGCCTTGCTCCCCTTCTCACCCCGATTTGGTCAGCGCCAGGAAGACATCTTCGAGATCGGCCTCGGCGGTTTTGACATCGCGGATGGAAATCCCGGCGGCATGCACTGCGGCCAACACCTCGTCGGCGCTGGTTGCCTTACTGTGATACCGCAGCAGTACCGCGCCATCGTCCCGCAACTCGGCCGCAATGCCTGGCCCCTGCGGCAGATCTGTTACTGGGCTGGCGGGCTGCACCACCATGGATTTGGCATCCAGCCGCCCCAGCAAATTGGCGGTGCTGTCGCGCGCCACCACGGCGCCTTGGTCAATAATGGCGATCTCGTCGCACATCTCTTCGGCTTCTTCCAGGTAATGGGTAGTCAGGATGATGGTCATGCCCTGCTGGTTCAGCTTGCGGATATTCTCCCAGAGCATCTGCCGCAGCCCGATATCAACCCCGGCTGTGGGTTCATCCAGCACCAGGATATGTGGGTGATGCACCAGCGCCTTGCCCAGCAACAGACGCCGCCGCATGCCCCCCGACAGGGTGCGGGCATAGGCATGGGCCTTGTCGGTCAGGCCCACCATCTCGAGGATCTCATCGCTGCGGCGGTCCTGTTTTGGCACGCCATAAAGCCCGGCCTGCACCTCCAGCGCGCCGCGCGGGGTGAAAAACGGGTCCAGGTTCAGCTCCTGCGGCATGACGCCAATGGACGCCCGGCTTTGGCGCGGGTTGGCATCCTGGTCAAAGCCCCAGATCGTCACCCGACCAGAAGTTTTCCGCACCAGGCCGGCCAGAATATTGATCATAGTGGATTTACCCGCACCATTGGGACCCAGCAGGCCAAAGACCGAGCCGCGCGGAATGGTCAGGTCCAGGCCCTTCAGTGCCTGTTTCTCCGGCTGGCCCTTTGCGCCCCTGTAGGTTTTGCGCAAGCCTTCGATACGGATTGCCTCATCTCTCATCGCAGCACTTGCCCCCGGTTTTGGCATCAGACATACATGGTTCCACCATGCGCCTAGCCGAAAATCATAAGGACCGCCAGCGATGACCATTGAAGCGCCCGAAACCAAGATCGTTGAGACTTACCGTGTTGCCTGCGACGGCGGCGAAGGCGCGTTGGGCCATCCCCGGATCTATCTGCAGATCCCCGAGGGCGACGGTTTTGTGGAATGCCCCTATTGCGACTGCAAATACATCCACAAAGATCACGTCGACGCCGCCGCGTGATCCGCCTTTTGGCAAAGGCTTTGCTTTTGCCGCTCGGGTTTGCGACCACCTATTGCCTTGCCGCCCTCATTGGCGCGGTTATTCCAGCAGGGCCTACAACCAGCGCCAATGTCGATCGCCACCACGAGGTCCTGCTGGTGGCTGGCCCCATCCATTATGATTTCCTGCTCCCCCTGAACAAAACCACTCGGGCACGGTTTCAGTTTCTGGAACCCAGCGGCCTGCCCGTGACACATCCAGATGCACAGTGGCTGGTCATAGGATGGGGCGCACGCGCCTTTTACACCACCAATGACTACAGCGAGTTGACAGCCTCTACGGTGCTCAAAGGTGTCTTTGGCGATCGCTCTGTCTTGCGGGTTGATGTGCTTGGCGCTTTGCCAAACCTGCCAGACCTGCCCGTTCTGCGCTTTGACGAGGCAGAACTGGGTGCTTTCTTAACTGCTCTAACCCAGAGCTTTGAACAAAGCTCCGGGCCTACCCTTCAGAGCCTGGACCACCCGGGTTTTACCGCGAGCGACCGTTTCTTTGCTGCCAAGGGGAGTTTTCATCTGCTGCGTACCTGCAACACTTGGGTTTCCCGCATGATCCAGGCCTCAAGGCAAAGGTTTGGTTATTGGACACCCTTGCCCGTTTCGGTGCGGATCTCCCATTGGCTCTACGCCACGTCCTAGAATTTGGAAAGGTGACTGGGGCAGCGCAATGGACCACACCACAGTATCCCGTATCCATTGCCAAGCCTTTGAGGTGCTGAAGCTGAGTTGCAGAGTTACCTTCTCACCTTGACAGACTGCGACCATGTATTTTTATTGACTTCTTTTTCTGCGGTGACGCCGCCCTTCTTATATGAGCAGATTTGGCGATGGTCGATTCAATTGACACCACACAAGACGCGCCCGATCAGACCTCGCTGATCCAGACCATCTACGAAGTGGCCGTTGATCCCCATGTCTATGATCGGCTGGTGGATCTTTGGGGGCAGCACTTGCTGGCGACCCTGGGCGACAACCCCCTGCAGGAGGAAGGCACCACCGGACCCTCCAGCGAAATTGCCGAACATCTGCTGCGCTCCTTCGAGATTCTGGACCGGCTGGGACGCCAGGAGCAACCGAGCCCGACACCGACACAGGAACGCGCCGAAATCCGGATCTCCCGGCGGGGAGAGATCATCAGCTGCAGCCCGCTTGCCAGTGAGGTCCTTGGCGCTCACCCCGGCGATGCCTTGTTGGATCTGGCTGTTTCAGCGGAAACCGCCACCCGGCTCAGCCAGGAGATCAGCGGCAAAGAGACCGGCTACCCCGGTGAGGTCTTTGTGTTTTTTGCCAAGGGCGACAAGCACCCCTACCCCATGGTGCGCGAGCTGTCCGGTGACACCGATGGCAGCGGCGCAGGTGGTTTTGTGCTTGCCGGGCTGCACAACCGTTGGACCGAGGCCCATGATCAGATCCTGCGGCAGATGTTTGGCCTTACGGCGGCAGAAACCCGCGTTGCCCGCGAATTGCTGACCGGCGCCAACCTGCGCGACATCGCAGAGACCACCGGGCGTTCGGTTGACACCCTGCGCACCCAGCTCAAAGCCATCAGGCGCAAGACCTATACCGCCAATCAACAGCAATTGGTGCGGATCATGACCGGGCTGGAAGCCCTGATCAAAACCGGCAGCCCCGAGACCCAGAATGCAGCGGGCAGCGAGCATGTCTTTATCCTGCAGGACGGGCGCAAAATGGCCTACCGGATCTTTGGTCCGGAACGCGGCACCGCCTGCTTGTTTATCCACAACATGCTGAATGGTCCCAATTTTCCACCTGAGGTGATCCAGGAAATGCAGAACCTCGGGCTTCGGTTCATCTGTCCGGTCCGTCCCGGGTTTGGCACCAGTGACATGGACCCGGTTTCAAAAAAGACCCCCGCCGAAGCACCAGACCGGTTTTGCGCGGATATGCTGCCGTTTCTCGAACATCTGGGCTGCAGCAAGCTGTTGGCCATCGGCCATATGTCCGGCGCGCTTTTTGCTTTTCGTCTGGCACAGCTGCACCCGGAACTGGTGCAGGGAGTTTTTAATATCTCGGGCGCGGTTCCGATCACCGAAATGGCGCAGATCCGCGCCATGCATTACCGCCAGCAGGTCATGGCGATGACCGCGCGGTTCACTCCGCGGATGCTGCCCACCCTGCTGCGGGCGGGCATCGCCCAGATTGATGCCGGCGGCGTCGAGGGGTTTCTCAATGCGCTCTACCGGCCCGGAACCCCGGACCGCGCCCTGGCAGAGCGTCCCGAGCATCGCGATACCCTGTTCAAAGGCTTTCGTCAGATCGTGCAGCAGGGTCATTGGAGCTTTGCCATCGATTCGCATCATGTGGTGCGCGACTGGTCAGATTTCTGCAGCAATCTGACCCAGCCAGTCACCCTAGTATACGGCGAAGCAGATCCCGTGGTCACCCCCGTCAGCGTCCAGAAATTTGCCACCCGCATGGGGTTCAACTCCCACTGCTATTCGGGCGTAGGCCAGTTGGTGCTCTATCAAGAGCCAACAGACGTGCTGCAACGGATCGCCAGCATGGCGCGGGCGAATTTCCGCTAATTCCCATTATTTTTTGCAAAATCCGCGCCGCCTACCCCATCGGGGGTATGACCGCTGCCCCCAGCTCTGACTAAGTACTTCTTATTGTTTAAAGGAGTTTCTCATGAGTGAGCTTCTGTTTTTATTACGGCAGCACCCTGAAATGTTGCAATTTATTGGAGTCATTGGTTTTTCACTATATATTACGGCCTTCACTCTGCTGCAGACCGGTCGGATCTGCGGCAATAGCGTTGGTTACACCTGCTTTGTCGTCACCGCAGCTTCCTGTGTATTAGTCAGTTTGGTTTCGGCCTTTAACCTGGCGGCATTTTTGATCCAGGCGAGCTATGTCTGCCTTGGGCTTTTTGGCCTGATGCGACGTTATGTGATCCGCAGAATGCGGTTTAATCGCCATGAACCCGAACCTTTGCGGCAGAGTTTTGCCGCCGAGGTAAGGCAAGCACGACAAAGGCGCGCCGTCAAAACGCGTGCTTTTCGATCGGATCAAAGCAGGTCTATTTCCCAGGCTCATCAGTTTTAACCTGAAAGCACTGGGCCCCTAACACGGGGGCGAGTTCCTACCAGATCTCTCCACATCCCCCCTGTTCCCTGCCCTGGCGTTTGTTACCTCTCGCCGGGGCAGGGGTATTCACCTCCAAGAGGCTGCTCCCAAGTCCCAGTTTTTTTAAGTGCAGGCAGCAAGAGCCGCCAGAAAGCCAGTCTGCTCGAGAAAACAAATCGCCCCGAACACTGCCGGTTTCAGTCTGCAATGCTACGCCATTGCCGCTGACCAAAGAGGGAATCGACTGTGCCCTGAAGACCCATCCAGTCAATTGCAGCCTGCAGATCATCGAAGATTTGATTATCAAGCTTTGGAGACAGATCAGCATAGCCCATATACATTCGCGCGATCCCATATGGCAGGGCGCCTGGCGCATAGAGGGCTTGGCGAATTGGCTGCGGCAGTTTCTCGACCTGCTTTTTGATCACAACACTTTGCAGATACATGTCCGTGCCGGTGATCGACGAAGAGGTCAGCGCCGACATATCAGAGATGGAATCGACAAAAGGCCCGACACCAAAAACCTCGACCATCTCCTGGAACAACTGGTTCTGCTGCGCCTCGGTGCTGCGCCCTTCATAGACTATCATCATAACGCCGGGCGGTGACAGGAAATCAAAGTGTACAGTCATAAAATCCGGTTCCCCCTGTGATTGGCCAAGCTCCCCAGTGCACCACGGTGCCAGACTTTGGCCGATGTTCCCATTGATCTACCATGGTGTCAAAATACGCCCTCAGCAATGATCGTATTGAGCGCGCCATGATGGAAAGCAGCGCAGGACCGCGGCAACCAGGCCTGAGATACAGCCCTGTTGCTGCTGCATAGAGGTGCGGAGCATCGATCCAACACTCCCCACTAAGCCAAAGGCCTACAGCGGATAAGCCTCTCTTTGACCATCGCCAGTGGTGCAGTTACTCATTGGTTGGATTTATCACAGCCGGTTTTCAAAAGGTCTCCCGTGAAAAAACAACCTATTCTATGTGTCACAACCGGCAGCTCCCAGGTAAACAAAAACTGGTTCCCCGGGGCGCTCAGCGGGCAAGAGGACGGAGAGGGCGGCTTCCTCTTCACCCGGGAACAAGCAGAAAAATTCACCTCTTATTGGACCCGGGCTGCACAGGATGTGCTGGAAGCCCGCGAAATCAAATCGCTCTCCTTTGGCGGGATCTGGTCCAAGATGAAAGGCAGAGACGTGGCCTATGTCACCCTTGACGGTCGCAACATCAATATGATTTTCCGAACGCTGGACACTGAGCCAACCCTGCATATCAAGGCCGGTGACTCCTACAAACTGCGGGTGGACGTCGTGCTGCTGGCGTTGGATGTACTGGCCGATGCCGTTCACCGTGCCCAGGAAAACGAGCCGCTGGGATATGCCAAAGAGCCCGAAACTGCTCTGGGAGGTATGCTGGGCGGCAACAATACGTTTTTGAAAATGCTGAGATCCAGTGCCGATATGGACCGGCAAAACAAAGCGATGCTCGAGGCATACGGTGGGAAATGGCCCGACAAGACACAGACGCGTGCCGGGCAGTACCATCTGGACCATCTGCGTGAAATTGCCTTGAACAGGTGCGATCTGAAGGCCTCGCTGGATCGCCTGATGGGACCGCTGCGAGGTTGAACCGGGGATCGCACCTGTGCTGCAAACCTGTTCAAGACCTTCCGCTTCAATGATCTGATCTGCCTGCAACTTGGGCCAGTTCCTGCAATGGGCAATTGCCCTTGCCTGCCGTATCGCGGATAACAAAGTCCAAACGCGCAACACCCGGAGTATCAGGCCATGAGCGAGAGTAAATTCGGCAAAGGCTGCCATCTGCATCTGATCGATGGCTCGGCCTTTATCTTTCGGGCCTATCACGCGCTGCCGCCGCTGACGCGCAAATCCGACGGGCTGCCCATCGGCGCGGTGGCGGGCTTTTGCAACATGCTGTTCAAACAGGTCGAAGACAACAAAGGCCCCGATGCGCCGACCCATGTGGCGGTGATCTTTGACCATTCCGGCAAGTCTTTCCGCAATGACATGTATGACCTCTACAAGGCCAACCGCCCCCCCGCGCCCGAGGATCTGCGGCCTCAGTTCCCGCTGACCCGCGATGCCACCCGCGCCTTTAACATTGCCTGCAAAGAGGTCGAAGGCTTTGAGGCCGATGACATCATCGCCACCCTCGCCCGTCAGGCCCGCGATGCCGGCGGGCGCTGCACCATCATCTCGTCGGACAAGGATCTGATGCAGCTGGTTGGTGGCGGCGTTGAAATGCTGGACGCGATGAAGAACAAGCGCATCGACAGCGATGGGGTGCACGAGAAGTTCGGCGTCGGCCCCGACCGGGTGGTCGATGTGCAGGCCCTGGCTGGTGATAGCGTCGACAATGTCCCAGGTGCGCCAGGCATCGGCATCAAAACCGCTGCGCTTTTGATCAATGAATATGGCTCGCTCGAAGAGCTGCTGGACCGGGCCGAGGAAATCAAACAGCCCAAGCGCCGCCAGACCCTGATTGAGAATCGCGACCAGATCGAGATGTCCAAACGCCTGGTGCAGCTCGATTGCGCCATGGATCTGGATTTCACCATCGAAGATCTTGAAGTGCAGGAGCCCGAACCCGAGGCGCTGCTGGGCTTCCTGTCGCAGATGGAGTTCCGCACCCTGACCAAACGCATGGCGGATCAGCTCGGGCTTGAGGCCCCGGCACTCCCCGAGGCCGCCACCCCGGGCGCAGCCACCCAGGCGGAACCCGCCGCAGCGGTACCGTTTGACGCCGAAAGATATGAATGCGTCAGCGATGCTGCCACCCTGCAGGGCTGGATCGACCAGATCTATGCCCGCGGCTATGTGGCAGTGGATACCGAAACCACCGGGCTGGACGCGATGGTGGTGGATCTGGTGGGGGTTTCGCTCTGTGTAGAGCCGGGCACGGCCTGCTATATCCCGCTCACCCATAAACAGGGCGGCGATGATCTCTTTGGCGGTGAAGGCCTGGCAGAGGGGCAGATGCCGTTGGAACAGGCCCTAGAGATGCTGAAACCGATGCTCGAGGATCCGGCGGTGCTCAAGATCGGTCAGAACATGAAATATGACGCCAAGATCCTGCACCGCTATGGGATTGATGTGGCGCCAATTGATGACACCATGCTGATGTCCTATGCGCTGCACGCGGGCGAGCATAACCACGGCATGGATACCCTGTCGGAACGCTATCTCGACCACACGCCGATCCCGATCAAGCCTTTGCTGGGCACTGGCAAATCCGCCATCACCTTTGACCGGGTGCCCGTCGCAGATGCAGTGCCCTATGCCGCCGAGGACGCCGATGTCACCCTGCGGCTCTGGCAGCATTTCAAGCCCGAGCTGCACCAACGGCAGGTCACCACGGTCTATGAAACGCTGGAACGTCCCCTGGTGCCGGTGCTGGCTGGGATGGAGCGTAATGGCATTAAGGTGGATCGTGACACGCTGAGCCGCATGTCCAATGCCTTTGCCCAGAAAATGGCAGGCCTAGAGGATGAGATCCACACATTGGCAGGTCAGCCCTTCAATGTCGGCTCCCCCAAACAGCTCGGCGAGATCCTGTTTGACAAGCTGGAGCTGCCCGGTGGCAAAAAAGGCAAGACCGGCGCCTATGCCACCGGCGCCGATATCCTTGAGGATCTGGCCACCGAACATGCGCTGCCTGGCCTGGTGCTGGACTGGCGCCAGCTCAGCAAACTGAAATCCACCTACACAGATGCGTTGCAGGATCACATCAATCCGGACACCGGCAGGGTGCATACCTCCTATATCCAGACCGGCGCCAATACCGGTCGCATGGCCTCCTCTGATCCCAATCTGCAAAACATCCCAGTGCGGTCTGAAGAAGGCCGCCGCATCCGCGAAGCCTTTATTGCGGAACCGGGAAATGTTCTGTTGTCGCTCGACTACAGCCAGATCGAGCTGCGCATTCTGGCCCATGTGGCGGGGATCGACGCGCTGAAAGCCGCCTTTGCCGCTGGTCAGGATATTCATGCCATGACTGCCTCTGAAATGTTTGACGTGCCGATGGAGGAGATGACCTCGGATATCCGCCGTCAGGCCAAGGCGATCAACTTTGGCGTCATTTACGGCATCTCCGGCTTTGGTCTGGCCCGCAATCTGCGCATCCCGCGGGCCGAGGCACAGGGCTTTATCGACCGCTACTTTGAGCGCTTCCCCGGCATCCGCAGCTATATGGACCAGACGGTAGAGTTTGCCAAAGAGCACGGCTATGTGCAGACGCTCTTTGGCCGCAGGATCCACACGCCCGAGATTGCCGCCAAGGGTCCGCGCGCCGGCTTTGCCAAACGTGCCGCCATCAATGCGCCGATCCAAGGCACCGCCGCCGATGTGATCCGCCGCGCCATGGTGCGCATGCCCCAGGCCATCGCCCATCTGCCAGCACGGATGCTGCTTCAGGTCCATGATGAACTGCTGTTCGAAGTACCCGAAGCAGCCGTGACAGAGACCATCGAGACTGCCCGCCAGGTGATGGAGAACGCCGCCGATCCGGCGGTGCATTTGGATGTAAAACTTAGCGTCGATGCCGGACAGGGCAGCAACTGGGCCGAAGCGCACTAATCCCTCACCTGGCAGAACCAGCACCCGTTCAAGAAACCAGAGAGGCGGGGCTCCCGCCCGTCTCGGAACAATCAAAGATTGGTCCTCCCCCGTTGGGGGTGGCGCCGCGCATCTGCGCGGCGCGGTCGCTCGCTACTGTTGACCTCTCGCCCGTCTTAGTCCGTTGCGGGTCAAGGGCGGCAAAGCCGCCGCGCGCAGCGCGGCTTGCCCTTGAGGCGCAACGGACTGCCCTAAACTCGATGAGGCGCGTCAGGGCAAACCTGCCCCTGAAGCGCTTCTCAGCCAAGCCTGCACCGCGCGAAAGCGCGGTGCCACCCCCAACAAAAGAAAGACATCCCCCACGGGGGATGTTTTGGATTTGGCGGGAGCGCTCGCTTTGCAGCTCACGGGCTCAGATTACGACGCAGGCGCCTTTGTCCATTTGCCGACCAAACGGCGCACATAGGGAGAGGCAATCAGAACCACCACAAAGGCAATTGGCCAGCCAAGAGACCAGGCGCCAAGCCAGGCCGACAGGGTTGCCGCAGAGAGCCCCACGGTCTTGACCGCAGCCATCAGGGTCACGATGCAGGACATCAACCCGGACAGGATCAGACTGACTATCACGGGCGCAAAACGGGCAGGTATCATGGCAGGGTCCTCGAAAAAGCAAAACGAACCGCATAAATACATTCTCAAAAAAGAATGTAAATATCGGCGCGCCTCTCACCCCTGCATCCAGGTCAGACTATCCTCGGTCCGCAGGGACGAGGGCGTGTATTCCGCACTGACCCAGCCTGCGTAGCCACTGTCATCGATGGTCTGAAACAGCGCTTCAAAATCCACCGGGCCAGTCCCGGGCTCACAACGGCTGGGAGCCGCCCCGATCTGCACATGCACCGCCTGTTTGCCAAAACTCTCCCAGACCTGCGCTGCATCGCCATGGATCATCTGTGCATGATAGGCATCATACTGCAGGCCGAGATTGGGCCGGTTCACCGCCTCCAGCACCTCCACCGCGAGGTTATAATCATCGAGGAAATAGCCCGGCTGATCGCCGGCATTCAGCGGCTCGATGGTAAAGCGCTGCTTGGGGGCAAAATCGGCGGCCCAGCGCAGGTTGTCGATGAAGGTATCGCGCGCCTCCTCGCCCTTGGCATAGCCCGCCATGATGTGGATGAGCCCGACATTCAGCACCTCACCATAGCGCAGCACCCGGCGAATATCGCGCTGGAAGCGATCGATGCCGCCAGGATGCGCCGCATAGCCCGGCACCCCGCCAGTATAATTCGGCGGCGGCGCATTGATCAGCAAGAGCTCCAGCCCATTGGCGAGCAGCGCCCGCTGGGTGTCCTTGGCCGCGAAATCGTAAGGAGAGAGGATCTCAACCGCCTTGAACCCGGCATCCGCTGCTGCGCGAAACCGGTCCAGATAGGGCAGCTCCGCAAAGAGCATTGAAATATTTGCCGCAAATCTTGGCATTGCAGAGACCTCCTATCTGTCGTCGCCCATGGTCTAGCCCTATCGTCGCCTCGCCGCCAAGCAGAGAAAACAACGCATTTTATTGTCGCAAGGTCACCAAAAGGCAGGGCTTTTACAAGGGTTTGATCGCCTGCAGGCCGCTAACTGGCTCTAAACACAGATCCATCTGAACCTATTTCAACAGCTGACCGCCCGATTTGATGACGAAAAACAGGAGAAGCTCTATGTGCACAGCAACAGGAACCGCGACCCCAATCGAGCACATCCTCAATGCCCGTGTCCGGGTCACGCAATGGCACTTTGTCAAATCAGGCGACAACACCGGATGGCATCAGCACGAATATGACTACGTGGTTGTGCCGCTTTTTACCGGGGTTCTGGAAATTGCCAACGAAGATGGCAGCCGCAGCCTCGCGCAGATGCAGGAAGGCGTGCCGTATTTTCGCAAGGCCGGGGTGCGCCATGATGTGATCAACGGCAATGACTTCCCCTGCGCCTTTGTCGAGACCGAGCTGCTGGAAAACAGCTGCGCATAGGAAAGTTACTCCAACTCGTCAGAGGGAATGACCGGAAAAAACATCCCAGAGGACCAAAGGCCAAACCAACCCTCATGATGGCACCCCAGCTCCACCAGCCGATAAAAACTTTTGCGATCAATCAGCGCCTCCAGATCCGCCCGCACCAAGACATAGGGGGAGGGCTCGCCGGTCTCAGCATCGCGTTCCACCCGAATCGGATGGTCCGGTCCCGCCTGCATTTCGTCGCCCACATGGGTGGTAAACTGCAGCACCTGCGCCTCACCCTCACCTGAGGGCTCAAAATCCACCGCCACAAAGGGGGCGTCATCCACGGTGATGCCAACTTTTTCCACTGGGGTCACAAGGAAGTACTTGCCCTCTTCGCGCTTCAGAATTGACGAAAACAGCTTCACCAGTTCAAAGCGTCCAATCGGTGTGCCAAGGTAGAACCAGGTGCCATCACGGGCGATGCGCATGTCCAGATCACCGCAGAAGGGCGGGTTCCACAGATGCACCGGCGGCAATCCGCCTTTGCCCGCGGCCTTACCTGCTTCCTTGATCGAGGTCGCCAGCCCATCTGCCGATGGTGTCACAGTTTTTTGTCCACTCATTGCTTTTGCCATTTCCCTCAACCGCGATACAGTACGACCATATATCCGCCGTGAAAGGAATGTCATGTCCGAACCCGACGATCTGCTGGCCAAAATTGAAGCTCTGGAAGCGAAGCTGCAACTGGCGCGGGACTCGATCACCCGCCGTTTCATCGGCCAAGAGAGGGTCGTGGACCTGACGCTGGCCACTCTGCTCTGTGGCGGTCACGGTCTGCTGGTGGGCCTGCCCGGTCTGGGCAAGACCCGGCTGGTGGAAACCCTTTCCACTGTGATGGGGCTGGATGGTAAGCGGGTGCAGTTCACCCCGGACCTGATGCCCGCCGATATCCTTGGCTCCGAGGTGCTCGACACCAAGACAGACGGCAGCCGCGCCTTTCGTTTCCTGCCCGGGCCGGTGTTTTGCCAGCTATTGATGGCGGATGAGATCAACCGCGCCAGCCCGCGCACCCAGTCGGCTTTGTTGCAAGCGATGCAAGAGCGGCAGGTGACGGTGGCAAGCGCAGACCGGCCACTGGGGCTGCCCTTCCATGTGCTGGCCACCCAGAACCCGATTGAACAGGAAGGCACCTACCCGCTGCCCGAGGCGCAGCTGGATCGCTTCCTGTTCCAGATCGATGTGCCCTATCCCACCCGCGACACCGAGCGTGACATTCTGCTGACCACCACCGGCATCGAAGAGGGCGCCGCCCATCAGGTCTTCGCAGCGGAAGAACTCATCGCCGCGCAGGAGCTGCTGCGGCGCATGCCGGTGGGCGAATCAGTGGTCGAGATGATCCTCGATCTGGTACGCGCCTTCCGCCCCGAAGAGCCCGGCGTCTCCGAGCAGGTGGCGCAGACTGTGGCCTGGGGCCCAGGCCCCCGCGCCGCCCAGGCGCTGATGCTGGCAGTGCGCGCCCGCGCCCTGCTGCAAAGCCGCCTGGCCCCCAATACCGAAGACGTGTTGGATATGGCGCTGCCGGTGCTGAGCCACCGGATGCAGCTGAGCTTTGCCGCGCGCGCCCGTGGTGACAGCCTCAGCGATCTGATCTCCCGCACCGCCGCCGAACTGGCAGAAAGCCGGATCGCCGCATGAGCCAGACTGCCGCCCCCAACGCCGCCGCCACCGGAGGCAAGGCCTCTGCGGCGCAGCTGCGCGTCAGCGCCGAAAGCGAAGCCAGCGCCCTGCCGCCGCTTTTGGTGCAGGCCCAGCAGCTGGCCGGATCAGTGCTGAGCGGTGACCACGGGCGGCGACGCGCCGGTATGGGCGATGACTTCTGGCAATACCGCCCGCTGCAACAGGGCGATAGCCGACGGATGGTGGACCACCGCCGCTCGGCCCGCGGCGACGTGCAATTTGTCCGCGAACGCGAGCTGCAGATTGCCCAGACCGTGCATCTTTGGGTCGATCAGGGTGCCTCGATGCGTTTTGCCTCCAGCCCCGATCTGCCGCGCAAAATCGACCGGGCGCGGCTGATTGGCCTGGCGCTGTCGATCCTGATGCTGCGCGGCGGTGAACGGGTGGGCCTTACTGGTGGCAGTCTGCCGCCAAGACGGGGCAACCTGCAAAGCCTGCGCCTGGCCGAGGCGCTCAGCGCTGATGACGCCGCAGACTATGCGCCGCCGGAAGATCGCGCCATGGCGCCCCATGCGCGGGCGCTGTTTATCTCGGATTTCCTGGGCCCCTTTGCGCCGCTGGAACAGGCACTCTCCAAGGCGGCAGATCGCGGCGTTCAGGGCGTGGTGCTGCAGGTTCTGGACCCCGCCGAAGAGAATTTCCCCTTTGCCGGGCGCACCCGGTTTGAAAGCGTCAGCGGCGGGCTCTCTCATGAAACACTGAAAGCCGCCTCGCTGCGCGAGCAGTATCTGGACCGGCTGGCAGAGCGGCGCGACGCGCTGGAACACCTCTGCCGTGTCGCCGGGTGGCGCATGGGCCAGCACCACAGCAATGACAGCGCGCTATCCGCTCTGATGTGGCTCTATCATGCGATGGATCGGGGCCAGCCATGACATTGATTGCCGGTATTGGCTTTGCCTCCCCCTGGTTGCTGCTGGGCCTCGCGGCCCTGCCGCTGCTGTGGATCCTGCTGCGGGCGGTGCCACCTGCGCCGCGCAAACAGATCTTCCCCGCTGTCACCCTGCTGCTGGGTCTCAGCGATAAGGACAGTCAGTCTGATCGCACCCCCTGGTGGCTTTTGCTGCTGCGCCTGTTGGCCGTGGCCGCTGCAATCCTGGGCTTTGCCGGACCGGTACTGAACCCGTCACGAGAAATCACAGGCTCTGGCCCCCTGCTGCTGGTTCTGGATGGCTCCTGGGCCGGAGCCAGCAACTGGTCAGCCACCCGCGAGCAGATCTCTTTGCGGCTCGACGAGGCTGGTCGCGCCGACCGCCCGGTGGCTCTGCTGCAGCTGACCACGCCAAAGCCGCTGCAGTTTCAGGCCGCCTCCAGCTGGCAACAGCAATTGCCCGGCCTGATGCCACAGCCCTGGCAGCCCGGCCCTGATCAAATCACCGAAGCGCTAGAGCAGCTGGCCGCCAGCAATGGCGGGTTTGATACCCTTTGGTTCAGCGATGGTCTCGCCTATGAAGGCCAGTCGGCGCTGAGCGCGGCACTTACCCCCCATGGCGAGGTTACAGTTGTCTCCTCTGGCCTGCCCGTCCTGGGCTTGCAGCCGCCCGTTGCCAAAGATGGCGCGCTCGAGATCTCTGTGCTGCGCAGCCAAACCGATGGTACCGCCGCTGCCCCACGAGAGGTTCTGGTGCAGGCCCGCGGCCGTGATCCCGGCGGCACCCAGCGCAGCCTGGCGCAGGTCACTGCCAGCTTTGATCCGGATGCGCTGACCGCAACTGTACTGCTGTCCCTGCCTGCTGAGCTGCGCGCGCGGATAGACCGGTTTGAACTGGCTGATCAAAGGTCAGCCGGGGCGGTTGCCCTTAGCGATGACAGCCTGCGTCGCCGCGAAGTGGCGCTGATCGCCTCAGGCGCGGCTGACGAAGGCCTGGCGCTGCTCTCGCCGCTGCATTACCTGCGACAGGCGCTGAAACCCACCGCGGATCTGATCGAAGGCAGCCTCTCCGATATCCTGCCGGCCAACCCGGATGTGATCGTGCTGGCTGATGTGGCGCGGCTCTCACCGGATGTCGAAGAGGCCCTGGCCACTTGGGTCGAGGCCGGCGGCTTGTTGCTGCGCTTTGCCGGGCCGCGTCTGGCCTCCAGCGATACCGCCCGCGACAGCGAAGAACGACTGATGCCGGTGCGGCTGCGCATCGGCGGCCGCAGCATCGGCGGCGCCATGAGCTGGGGAGAGCCCAAGACCCTCGCCCCCTTTGCCGAGGGCTCGCCCTTCCTTGGCCTGACCATTCCCGCCGAGGTCTCGGTCACCTCGCAGGTGGTGGCGCAGCCAGACCCAAGCCTGGCCGACCGGGTCATAGCCGCCCTGGACGATGGCACGCCGCTGGTCACCCGCAAGCCGCTGGGACAGGGGCAGGTGG
>NZ_JBDWPJ010000234.1:0-3173 GCF_039971195.1 Pseudophaeobacter sp. | reverse complement strand
TTGTCCAGCGCTTCGATAAGCATGTCGTGATGGGCTTGATCTGTCTCACCCCCGTCACGGGCAACCGCAACCAGGCTGTACAGGTGATCACAGGACCGCAACAGCAGCTGAATCAGCGGCTCGCTTAGCTCCATCCGGTTGGCCCGGACTTCATCAAAAACAGTCTCAAATCTGTGGGCAAATGCCACCAACTCGTCCAAGCCAAATGCGCCCGCGCCACCCTTGATCGAGTGAACCGCGCGGAAGACCGCATTGACTACCTCTGGATCTTGATCGCCTCCTTCGATGGCGCTCAGACCCTCATCCGTTGCTTCAAGGAGTTCTTCGCACTCCTCAAAGAAGGTATCCTGAATAGACCCAGACATCTTATGCCGCGGCTCCTGTCACGCGCTTCAGCGCGAAAATCAGAGAGGCGTCGTCAAAAGGTTTGGTGATCCAGCCGGTGGCACCTGCGGTGCGGGCCCGTGCTTTCATCTCCGGAGCGCTTTCCGTGGTCAGAACCAGGATTGGAACCTTGGAATTGATACCGGTGCCGCGCAGCTCTTCGATCACGCCAAAACCGTCCAGGTTGGGCATGTTGATGTCAGTGATGACAACATCAGGAGCCACGTCATCGTACATATCGACGCCTTCGCGGCCGTCCACTGCACTTACATACTCAAAACCAGCCTCTTCCAGGGTGGCTGCAAGCAGATTCCGGATGGTGCGGGAATCATCGATTGCCAATACTTTGGTTTTCATGCTGTTACCTCGTCTTCAAATCGGTTGGGCTCTAAACCCAAGAGCGTCAGGGACTTGCGGCAGGAATCGTTGATGTGGGTTACCGCGAACCCCAGTTCTTCAGAGCGCCACTGTTGCTCGGCGCTGAGCAGCAGTTGAAGGCAGCGCGATGGCATGGCCGTTACATTACTGCAGTCGACTTCGACTGCGGCAGAACGAGCCCCGCCTAGAAAAGCTGCAAGCGGAGTCAATTCCGCGAATGCATTTGGCAATTCCAAAAGGTGTTTCTGCGTTTCTGTGGTCATCTTCCGCGATTCTCACCCCCATTGTCGGTGACATGTTTGTATTCGATGGGTTCATGATTAGGCTGTTGGGCTTAACAATTGATTGCTGTGGGCCGCCGGAAAAGCGGTTTTATGCAATTGGGAACCAGGGATAATTCCGTATTTTCCTAAAGTTTTCCGGTTCCTTCAGCTTCCGGCACTTTGGGAATGAATGATTTTGTAAAATCGAGGAAGGCAGAGGTCGCGCAAAAGTACCGTATATATAGGCGCCATTCCGTGAGCGGCATCGGAGGCCTAATTTGGGCAAGGGATTGGGGGCAAAATTTGCCCTGTTGTTTCAAAAAACTGCAATTGATCTCGAAAATTGAAGGGATTGATGGGCCTTGTAAGCCGCAAATTAACATCTCTTGGGCAATCTGGCGCTTAACACCTTGCGGTTTGCCGCAGACGAAGCCTCAGGAGAATGAAATGCAGGGTCTGAGATCTCTCAAGATTGCCTATAAGCTGCCACTTTTTGTGGTCGGCTTTGGGGCGCTGCTGACAGCTATTATTGTAACGATCAGCACGATCAACTTTCAAAAAAGCGCTTTCAAGCAAGCCGAAAACCAGTTCGAATCCTTGGTTGCAGGCCGCAAAACAGCGTTCATGTCACTGATCCGGGGGATCAACGCTGATCTGCTGACTCTGACGGCCACGCCATCAACGGCCACAGCGATACAACGTCTGTCCGCAGCCTGGAGCAACCTGGGCGCCGAGGCTTCAGACACTGCCCGGAATACCTACATAACTGAGAATCCCTTTCCTGCAGGTGAGCGACACAACCTGGATCGGGGCAAACAGACGATTCCCTACAATATTCATCACTCAAAGTTTCACCCAGCCTTTCGGACCTTGCTGACGGCAAAAGGCTACAGTGATGCCTTCCTGATCAGCATGCCTGGAGATGTGATCTATAGTGTTTTCAAAGACGACGACTATGGAACAAACCTGATGAAGGGGCCCTACAAGGACAGCGATCTTGGGGTATTGTTCCGTAAAGCGCTGGAAGTCGAAGTCGGCCAGGTAATCTTTTCGGATGTAAGAGCCTACGAGCCTAGCGGCGGTAAACCTACCGTTTTTGGGGCTACCAAAATCGTTTCAAACTCGGGTCAAACCGTGGGCGTGATGGTGCTTCAGATTCCAGTGGATATGATCAATGCCATTGTGAACGATGGCCAAGGTATTGCCGATAGCGTTGAGATTTTCTTGGCCGGTCCAAATTTGATGGCGCGCTCCCAATCCCGCTTTGAGGATGGCCACTCTGTCCTGGAACAACTACCTGCTTCTGACCACCTGACACAGGCTTTGGGAGGAAACGGAGCCTTCACCACTGAAGCAACCGGCCTGCGTGGGCAGCCTGTTGCTGCTTATGCGGAACATATCCCACTCACGAACGGCACCTGGGTTATCGCGATCGAGCAGGACCGCGAAGAGTTGCTGGCGCCGGTGGTTCGCGATCGCAATATCCTTTTGCTTGCTTCATTGGCGGGGGCGGCTCTGATGTCGATCCTGGGTTGGCTCTTTGCCGGCACGATCACCCGGCCTCTAGACCGGATCTGCCGGAGCATGGACGCCGTTTCATCTGGCAACCTGGATACCGATGTTCCCGAGGCCGAGCGCGGCGATGAAATAGGCAAGATTGGCAAGACTCTGGTTTCGATGCAGGAAGATCTGCAGCAGGCCAGAATTGCCGAAGAACAGCGGGCCGAATTGCAGCAGGAACAGCAAATCGTTGTTGAAAACCTGAGTGCGGGACTTGTGCGCCTGTCCGAAGGCGATTTCTCTTTGCCCATTGAACAGGTCTTTTCTGGTGAACATGAAAAACTGCGTCAGAACTTCAATCAAACCATTGAAACCCTGAGCGGCACTGTTTCGCAGGTCATCGATGCTTCGAGTTCCATCCAGAACGGCGCTGCTGAGATCAGCAAAGCTTCCGATGATCTGTCGAACCGCACCGAAAGCCAGGCGGCGACTTTGGAAGAGACCGCGGCAGCTCTGGATGAGCTCACCGCCAGCGTGAAATCCGCCGCCGAAGGCGCGCGCAGCGTTGAAGCCACCATGGAGGCCGCCAAACAGGAGGCCGAAGTCAGTGGCGAAGTGGTGCAAAGCGCGGTTTCGGCGATGACCGAA
>NZ_JBDWPJ010000233.1:0-35396 GCF_039971195.1 Pseudophaeobacter sp. | reverse complement strand
CGGCTCCAACGAGGAGCTGATCAACAAGATGAAGGCCTCGCAGGGGGCAGGCGCCGATCTGATTGGCCCTACCAATAACCGCTCGCTGCAATGGGGGCCGCTGGATCTGCTGCAGCCTCTGGACATGAGCCGCATTCCGATTGAGGCAGCAAATCCGGCGATGGCACGCATTGGACCCGATGCCTGGGATTTTGGCGACAAAGGCAATACCTGGATCCCGCATATCTGGGGCACCGAGGGTATGGCCTGGCGGATTGACAAATGGGCGCCTGCGGCCGCGAACGGTGTGCCCAGCTATGGCGAGATCTGGTCTGACGAAAACGCGGGTAAGACCATGATCCGGGCGCATTCCGGGATGCTTTGTGCGGGGCTCTATATGGAGGCCTCTGGTCAGATGGAGCCTGGCTCTGTTTGGGCCGCTTATGAGAGCGAAGAGAATATGCGCAGGACCTGGACCCAGATCACTGAGTGGTGCATGGCCCGCAAGAAGAATCTGAAACTGATCTGGAACGATGCAGACAGTCAGAAAAATGGCCTTCTGAACGATGGGGTTTTGCTGGGACAATCCTGGGATGGCCCGCCTTTGGCGCTCAAAACAGCAGGTGAGCCGGTCACCTATCAGGCGCCAGCAGAAGGCGCGATGGCCTGGGTGGATGGGCTTGCGATCACCAAGGGCGCCAAGAATATCGACCAGGCCTATGCCCTGATCAAATTTGCCTTTGACCCTGCCAATGCAGGCCCGGCCATCGACAAACATGGCTACAATTCGCCAATCCTGGGTGCCGACAAACTGGCAGGCGCGGCCTATGCCAAAAACTTTGCAGAGGCCTATCCGGGCGATGCCCTGGCTCGGCTCAATGCCTGGCCGGCCGAGGCCCCCTGGTATGCGGATGTACGAACCGAGTTCGTCAACCAGTTCCAGAGCGCCTAGCTCTCTTCCAAACCCGTCTTGTCCGGCGCGTCCGGGCAAGACCCGTGGCATGGGCCACATTCGGGCTCATGCAGAGCCTGCTTCGGGCAAGTCAAAGGGGATACAGCATGACATCGGGTGTTGCAGTCGATCTGGATGATATTTGGATACGCTTTGGAGATTTTGTCGCCGTCAGAGAAGCAAATGTTGCCATTCGGGGCGGTGACTTCTTTTCCTTTCTCGGCCCCTCTGGCTGCGGCAAGACAACCATTCTGCGCGCGGTCTCTGGGTTTTTGGAACCGAGCCAGGGACAGGTGCGCATTGGTGGGCGGAACATGGCGGGCATTGGTCCCAACAAACGCCCCACGGCTCTCATCTTTCAAAACCTAGCCCTTTTTCCCCTGATGAAGATCTGGGAGAATATTTCCTTCTCCATGGAGGTGACCGGTGCCAGCGTGGCTGAGCGACGCAAACGCGCCGATGAACTGCTGGACATGATCGCGCTGAGTGGCCAGGGGGATAAACTTCCAAGCGAATTATCCGGCGGGCAGAAACAACGGGTTGCCATTGCCCGGGCGCTTTGTGCCAACCCGGATGTTTTGCTGCTGGACGAGCCGCTTTCAGCACTGGATTTGAAGCTGCGCCAACATATGCGCACCGAGCTGCGCGAGATCCAAAAGCGCGTGGGCATCACCTTTATCTACATCACCCATGATCAGGGCGAGGCGCTGACCATGTCCGACAATGTTGCGGTGATGAAGGCAGGCGTGATTGAGCAGATCGACAATGGCCATGACATTTATGATCACCCAGCGACGCCATTTGTTGCCTCCTTTGTTGGTGAAAACAACGTCTTCCGGGGCAAGGTCATTCAGATCAATGGCAATGAGGCGGTGATCCGCAGCAACCGTTCTGGTGATCTGTTGTCCCGGATTACTCCGGCGGCGGTTGGCAAGCTCCGGGTGGGTGATGACGCGATGATGTTCATTCGCCCCGAAGTCCTGCAGCCCGGTGCTGCCGAGGAGGACGGCAGAAACACCATTTCGGCAAATGTCATTCATGAAGAATTCGAAGGCAATTCCTTTAGCGTTCTGTTGGAGGGCGAGGGCGGCAAAACGATAAAGATGGCTGTGCCCAATGCCGGGCAGGATAAGATCTCGAACCGCGGAGAAATGCTGTCGCTGCACTATGCCCCGGCCAATGCCGTTGTCATGCCAGCCGCCGAGCTGGCGTCGGAATAGGGGGTGGCAGATGAAACGAAAAATGATCTTTTCTGACTTTTTCAGAAACAACGGCCTGGTGATGGGAGGCATGTTGATGGGGCTAGTAGGCTTTTGGCTGATCTTCCTGATCATCCTGCCGCAGCTCTCGATGCTGGACTATTCCTTTCGCCATAACTTGCCACCAGCCGAGCTGGGCGGGCCAAAAGATGTCTATACGCTGAGCAATTACCAGCATCTGCTCTATGGATCTGACACCACGCACCAAAGCTACAACACTGTCGATCTCAAAGTGTTCCTGCGCACCATTTTTGCCGCCATGATGGTCACGGTCTTCAACATCATCCTGTGCTACCCGCTGGCTTATTTCCTGGGCCAGTCAAAGGGCTCGGGCCTGGTGCGGCTGCTGGTCGTTCTGCTGATCATTCCCTATTGGATCAACGAGATCCTGCGCGCCTTTGCCCTGCGGATCATCTTTGGCGAAAACGGTCTGTTGAACGAGGTGCTTTTGTTCCTGCACCTGGCCGAGGCACCGATTGATTTTATTCGTCAGGACATCGCGCTCTATGCCGGGCTGGGCTATGCCTATATCCTATTGATGCTGTTCCCGATCTACAATGTCATCGAGAGCCTGGACCGCAATCAAATCGAGGCGGCCCGCGACATGGGGGCCAGCTGGATCCGCATCCATCGCCGCATTGTCATCCCACATGCCAAACCGGGCATCGCCTCGGGTGCCACCATGGTGTTTATGCTCTCGGCGGGTGCGCTGGCCGCGCCGCAGATCCTTGGTGGACCCAGCAGCCTGTGGTTCACCCAGCTGGTTTACCAATGGTTCAATGACTCGCTGAATTGGCAGCAGGGCGCGGCCTACGCGATTGTTCTGTTGGTGGCGACCATCACCATCGTGCTGACGGTGATGAAGTTGTTCAGGGTCAACATGGGGGACATTGGAAAATGAACTCCGCAATCCTTATGCGCCTGGCGCTTGGCGCCTATCTCTTGATCTTCTTCAGCTACCTGCTTGGACCTTTGGTGGTGATGAGCCTGACAGCCTTTAATTCGGCAGCCTTTCCCTCGGTGTCGCCCTGGGCCTGTTTTTCCTATGAATGGTTCAATGTTCTGTTCAACGACAAGCATATTCGTGAAGGCATCTACTACAGCATCATCATTGGCATTGGCACGGTCATCCTGTCTGTTTCCATGGGGCTGGCCGCATCGATCGTGCTGACCCAGATCTGGCCCCGGCTGCGTGCCACCTACTACACCCTGATCACCGCGCCGATCCTGATCCCGGGCGTTGTTCTGGGGATTTCTACTTTGGTGTTTTGGGACCGGGCGAGCAGGTTCCTTGGGGCAGAGGATGGCAGCCTGCTTCATGGGCTGTTTCACAACGGCATCTTCCTGACGATTCTGGGCCAGTCCTCCTTTATTGCCTCTTATGCGATGCTGGTTTTTGTCGCCCGTCTGCAGCGGTTTGATCCCGGTCTGACCGAGGCGGCGCTGGATCTGGGTGCAAGCCATACCCAGGCCTTTCGCAAGATCCTCTTGCCCTTCATGCGCCCGGCCATTGCCTCGGCCGCGGTGCTGGCCTTTTTGGCCTCGTTTGAAAACTATAACACCACGACCTTCACCATCATCGACTACAAAACCCTGACGACGGTTCTGGCGCAAAAGGTGCGGCTGGGCATCAACCCCTCTATCTCTGCTTTGGCCTTTATTATCATCGTGTTGACGATTTTTGCGGCGCTTGCCTTTGAGACGGTCCAGCGCAATAAAAAGCGTCAGCAAGAGGTGAAACAGGGCAGGATCATCGCTGCCAAGGGCAGTCTGCTGCCAGGGTTTTTGCGGGGCAATGCCGCCGCGATGGCCTTTTGCCTTTTGGCCTTCGCGGTCATTGTACTGGTTGGGACGGCCCAGTCCTACAGTCCCGAGGCCTGCAAAATTCGGGTGCAAGAGGCCCGCCAGATGGAAATTCAGCAAAGCATCGAAGCCTTGCAAAAAGCGCGGGCGGAAAAGGAAGGGGCGCAGCCCGTTGCACCTGTCCCTGAAACACTCGCTCCGGCGGCGCCGACAAGCGGTGCCTTTGGCAATGTCTTTGCCCCCAACAACCTCAACAGTGGCGATTAGATGACCCCTTTGCTCCGAGACTCTCCCAAAGATTTGCATTTGGGAGGGTTGCAATGCTCATAGCGCAGATCAGTGACACCCATATCGCGGCGCCGGGCCAAAGAACCTGTGGCGTCGCGCCGATGGCAGAGAACCTGCGCAGGGTGGTGCGACATATCAATGGTATGGAGCCGGGGCCGGATCTGGTGATCCTCACGGGGGATGTCACCCAGGCCGCTTCCCTGGAAGAAACGCGGCTGGCCGCCGAGGTCCTGTCTGCTTTGCAGATGCCGCTCCACATCGTTCCAGGCAACCACGATGACCGTCAGATCCTGTCAGAGGTCTTTGGGCCTGACATCTGCTCAATGACAGCCAGCGGCGAATGCCACTCTGTAATCGAAGGCCACCCTCTTCGCCTGATTGGGCTGGATACATTGCACCCTGGCCACTCAGGTGGGCGGATTTCGCCTTCCGCGCTAAGGTGGCTTGATGCCCGCCTGGCTGAAGGCGGCAATCAGCCAACGGTTATCTTTGCGCATCATCCGCCCTTGCGGCTAGGGGTGCCGGAAACCGACGAGGACGGCTTTATCGGCGCGAAAGACCTCGGGGCGCTCATTGCAGCGCGGTCAAACATTGAACGCATCCTCTGCGGCCATATTCATTTGCACACCAATACCCGCTGGCAAGGAGCTGTGGTCACCACCGCCCCCAGTATTGGGATGCAGCTGACACTACAGCCGGGCGTGCAGCTTCCGTCAAAATTTTGGCTTTCGGAGCCAAGCTTCCTTTTGCATCACTGGACAAAGGACCAATTGTTGGTCAGCCACCCGATGGTGCTCAGCGCTTTGCCGGGACCGTTTGAGTTTTGAAATGAACCAAGTTTGCACCGGCGAAACCGCCCTTGCGCAGAGCGATGGAGCATCGGTTCTGGGAGGGCGAACGGAAATCCCGAGCCAAAATCAATCAGACAAGGTCAGAGATTGACTTTCCTGAGTTTGACCGGACGGCGCTTTGGACCCTAGTATGTGGAACAACTGGGGCGGGTGTTACTCAAACCTGGGGTTCTAAGGCGAGAGGCAGGCAGGGATCTTTCGAGAGGGGCATCGCGCGAGCGGTGTCAGTTTTCGACTTGTCACTTTAGCCTTTTCAGAAAGGAGCCCCTTATGCAGCTCACGGACAAAGCCCTGAAATCGGAATTCCTGTCAATCTGCGAGCGACTCCAGGAGGGGCGGTTGCATGTGTATACTCCAGAAGGGACACGGCATGACTTTGGCGCCTCTGGTCCGCAGGCTGAGATGGTGATCCGCGACTGGTCGGCCATTTCCGCAATGGCGGCGCACGGACAGATCGGCCTGGGGGAGGCCTATGTGCAGGGACTTTGGGATACGCCGTCGATTGAAGGCTTTCTGGAGTTGGCCATGCGCAACCGCGACCATCTTGGATCCTATGATCAACCCAGTCGGCTGAACAAGTTGAAGTTCCGGCTTTTGGACACGGTTTTGCGGGCCAATACCCGGCGTGGCGCGCGTCAGAATATTCGTGCCCATTATGATGTGGGGAACGATTTTTATCAGCTGTGGCTAGACCAGGGTATGACCTATTCCTCTGGCCTGTTTGCCGAGGGGGGGGAAGATCTGGAGACAGCGCAGCGCCGCAAGAACAGCCGTGTCATGTCCCGGTTGAATTGCGGGGATCGGGTGTTGGAAGTGGGATGTGGCTGGGGTGGTTTTGCCGAACATGCTGCCGCTGAGGGCCGCGATCTCACAGGGGTCACGATTTCCCCCAGTCAACACAGCTATGCCAACAGCCGCCTTGGAGGGCGGGCTGATATTCAACTCTGTGACTACCGCGATGTCCACGGCAGTTTTGACAATATCGTTTCCATCGAAATGATAGAGGCCGTTGGCGCTCGGTATTGGCCCAGCTACTTTGCCATGTTGAAACGCAACTTGGCAGAGGGGGGCAGAGTCTTGGTGCAAGCCATTACAGTCAGGGACAGCTTTTTTGACACCTATAAAAACTCCTCTGACTTTATCCGACAATATGTCTTCCCCGGCGGTATGTTGCTGTCTGACAGTGTGATCGCGGAACAGTCAGAACAGGCGGGCCTGCAAGTCAAAAACAGTTTTGCCTTTGGCCAGGACTATGCCCGTACCTGTCGGATCTGGGGTGAACGCCTTTTGGCGCAAAAGTCACGTATTCTGGCGCAGGGCCACAGCGAAAGTTTTTTCCGCAACTGGCAATACTATCTGGAGAGCTGCGCTGCGTCCTTTGCGATTGGCCACACCAATGTGGTGCAGGTCGAATTGACCCATGCTGAGGCTGTGACCTAGCTGCCAAAAAACAGTAGTTTGAAAAGGTTTTCGTCGCTCGTTGCACAGGCTGGTGCCCGCCTTTGTTTTGCGTTGGGAAAGGCTGGGTAAGGAAATCTGGAAGTGAAGCACAGGCCATAATTCGCTAACCTATGTCGGGTAGGACTGGTTTTGTAACTAAGCATTCCCAATACGGGAGGCTTTGAAATAAGGGAGTGGCAGTTGTTTCGGGACGGGGTTTCACACGACTATGAGATCATGGAAGCCGTTGAAATGGCTGTCATTGTTCTTGAAGTCGACCCGGACGGGTTGCCGCGCTATGCCTCTATGAATGCAAAGGCACGCGCCTTTGCCAAACTCACTCGTGAAGATTACTTTGGAAAGACAGCGCTTGAGATCTACGGCGGCGTGACTGGAAAGCGGGCTTTGGCGCACCACCTGGCCGTGATAAAGGCCGCAAAACCGACAACCTATGATATCGTACTACCCTCAATTCATGAAACACGACATCTTCGCACAACCTTGACGCCTGTTTTTGATGCGGCGGGTCAGATCACTCATTTGGTTGGATCCTCTGCGGATGTGACCTCTGAACGCGAACGCGATCTCGCCCTGGAGCTCACCAAACATGCCAAAGAAAAGGCGGAAGAGGCAAGCCTGGCAAAGGAGCGGTTTCTGGCGAATATGAGCCATGAGATCAGGACGCCGATGAATGGCATCCTTGGGATGTGCGAAATGTTGCAGGAAACTGTGCTCGACGACCAGCAGGCTCTGTTCACCTCTACCATTTTCAACTCAGCCAATGCGTTGTTGGGCATCATCAATGATGTATTGGATTTTTCAAAAATCCAGGCTGAAAAGATATCGCTTTCGAATGAGGTGTTCTCTCTGCGGGAGGTGGTGCAGGAGACGGTGACTCTGTTGTCTGCAAAGGCCGCTTTCAAGGGGCTAGAGCTGAATGTGGTATACGATGCAGGCACACCTGAGAACTTCGTTGGGGATGCCAGCAAGCTCCGTCAGATCCTGTTGAACCTGCTCGGAAACGCGATCAAATTTACCGACCAAGGCCGCATCGTTGTTGGTGTAGGCTATGAGAAAAGTGAGACAAGCCGGCCCCTGTCGCTCTGGGTGGAAGACACCGGTTACGGCATCGATCAAAAACAACAGGGTGCTATCTTTTCCGCTTTTCAGCAGGTTAACCCAACGCCCAGCAGTGTTGCAGAGGGCACAGGCCTGGGTCTAGCAATCAGTCAGGCTCTGGTGGAACGCATGGGGGGCTCTATTGAGGTGACCTCTGCATTGGAAAAAGGCGCTACCTTTACCGTGCATCTCGATCTGGACCTTCATGATGAACCCGCCCCGTCACCGGTTGCGAGGCTTAAGCCCGCGCCGCTGAAACTGAGAGCAACTAAGAGCCCAAAAGGCAAGGAAAAGCTTCTGAGGGCTGAAATCAATCCGCTGGACGGGCTGAAAGTTCTTGTCGCGGAGGACAACAAGACCAATCAACTGGTTGTCAAAAAGATGTTGGCCAGGACCGGGGCTGATATCTTTTTTGCGGCCAATGGGCAGCTGGCTGTTGAGGCCTTTCAGAAGACCGATTTCGATCTCGTTCTGATGGATCTGTCAATGCCAGTGCTGGGGGGGCTAGAAGCAACCCGTCAAATTCGTCAGTACGAGCAAGAGGTGAAAGGTGCGGCCTGTCGCATCATTGCCCTCACGGCCAATGCCCAGCCCAGCGACGCAGAGGCCTGTTACGAGGTTGGAATGAATGACTTCATTTCCAAACCCTTTCGCAAACAGGACCTGATTTCACGCCTTCAAGCCAGAGCCTAAGAAATTCAAAATCTAAGGCATTGGGGTTGCCCCAGATTGGTTGTGTGCCTGTGGATGAGCCCGCCTTCTATAGCCCAGGTCTGGCGCCCCTCCTGCCGAAGGGCGCCATTTTGAGGCCAAAGGGCGCGCGCTTTCCTTTAGCTGGCTACAGCCTTCATGAAACGGTCGCGGATAACCACAGGATCCATTGTGATCACCGGCATCTTGGCATTGCCGCTGTCACATTTCACCACCAATACCGTTGCCTTGCCGCTGTCCAACGCGCGCTGCAAGGCAGGGCCGGTGTCGACATCCTGAACCTCAACTACAGTGTCGCATCCTGCTGCACGGGCCATGCCAGCCAGGCTGGTTTTCTTGCCGGTATATGTCGGCTGATCCCCGGTAGAGCCGTAAGAGCCATTGTCGATGATCATCAGGATATAGTTGGAGGGGGCATTGTTGCCGATGGTGGGCAGGGTGCCAAGGTTGGTCAGCACAGAACCATCGCCATCAATCACGATGACCGGTTTGGGCTGCGCCAGCGCCAGGCCCAGCCCAATCGAAGAGGCCAGCCCCATGGTACCGAGCATGTAGAAATTGCTCGGTTGATCGTCGATGGCATGCAGCTCTTGGCTTGGGATGCCGATGTTGCAGACCACCAGCTGGTCTCGCAGAAGCGGCGCGATCTCGCGCAGGATTTCAGAACGGATCATTGATCGCCATAGCCTCCCCAAAAATTGGCATCGGTCAGGATCGCCACCGGTTTGTTGCACATGAAAGTATACTTCAGGATCATGTCGAGCTCTTCGACATCTGACTGTTTGTGGAAATGGTAGGTCGGGATATTCATCTGCGCCAACAGGGCCTTGGTGTGGACAGCCATTTCAACCTGACAGGCGACAGGTTCGCGCAGCTCTCCACGGTAAGAGATCAACATCGGCAGCGGCATGCGGTAATACTGGATCAGGGTGGCCAGCGTATTGATGGTCACCCCGATGGCGGTATTTTGCATGATGATGGCGGGACGTTTGCCCCCCATCCAGGCCCCGGCACAAAGCCCCATGCCCTCGTCTTCCTTGTTGGAGGGGATATGGAAGATCTTGTCATGTTGGTCGATCTCTTCGATCACCCCGGCCAGCTGTTTGCAGGGCACGGTGGTGACAAAGGAAATGTCATTGGCGACCAGATCCTCAGCGATCCGTTTGTCGATATTCATTGTCCTTGGGCCTTTTTAGTTGCTGACATGTGGGGAGATCTTGTGCTTCGGCGTCATTCCATCAGGCGACGATGAAACAATCAATCGGTCATTCACGGTGAGGGGCTCCTTGCTAGGGCCAGTGGCTGCGCAATTTCCGGGGAACAGGAGAGTCATTTCGCGGTATATCCTCCGTCCACCATCAGCACCTGCCCGGTGACATAGGACGACGCCTCGGAACATAGAAACAAGAGTGGCCCATCGATATCGTCGAGTTGTCCATTGCGGCCAATGCAGGTCCGCGCGGCATTGCGGGCGGCGCGGGCGTTGTCTTCAAACACCGCCTGGGTTAGCTCGGTTGGGAAAAACCCTGGTCCGATGGCATTTGCTGTAATCCCATGCGGCGACCAGACCTCTGCCATGGCGCGGGTGAGCTGGGCGATGCCGCCCTTGCTGGCGCCATAGGCAATCCCGGCGGGAAACGCGCGGGAGGACTGCAGCGAAGCAAAGTTTACGATCCGGCCCCAGCGTTTTTCCTTCATCGCCGGTACCAGTGCTTGGCTAAGGAAAAACGGTGCCGTCAGGTTCAGGGCCAAGGTTTGGTCCCAGGCCTCGGGGGTGACCTCATCGGCCTTCTGCCGTCGGTTCACTCCCGCCGCATGGATCAGGATGTCAGGGCTGCCAAAGGGCGTCGCGATAGCCTGGGCCAGATCAGCTAAATTATCACGCTCCGCCACATCGCCTGCCAGATAGGCGGCAGCAGGGCCGATTTCCGCAGTCAGATCACGCAGGGGATCGGCGCGTCTGGCCACAGCCACCACCCGGGCGCCGGCCGCTGCGAGGACCCGTGCCGCTTGCCGACCAAGACCTGAACTGGCCCCGGTGACGCAGGCGGTCATACCGGTGAGATCAAAAAGCGCGCGCGGATCAGCCATGGGTGGTCAGATCAAAACTCTCATCGGGGAAGTATTTGGCCAATCGCACATCGGCAGCGCGTGCATGGCCCTCCATCCCTTCAAGGCGTGAAATGCGGGCGGTTGCCTCTGCCACTGCTTTGGAACCTTCCCGCGTGGCACGCTGCCAGGTGACGATCTTCATGTATTTATGCACCGAAAGCCCGCCAGTATAGCTGGCGGCGCGCGAAGTCGGAAGCACATGGTTGGTGCCGGTTGCCTTGTCGCCGTAGGACACCGTGGTTTCCTCCCCAAGGAACAGCGAGCCATAGCAGGTCAAATGTTGTAGCCACCAGTCGAGATCGGCGGCTTGAACCGTGAGGTGTTCGGGGGCGTATTCGTCTGAGGTGCGGGCCATTTCGGCGCGGTCGGCGCAGAGGATAACCTCGGCGTAGTCACGCCAGGCGGCAAAGGCGTTGTCGCGGTTGATGTCGGGCAGTTTGGCGATCAATTCCGGCACCCGTGCCATGACGTCCACAGCCAGATCCCGATCATCAGTGACCAGCCAGACCGGGGAATTGTAGCCATGTTCTGCCTGGCTCACCAAATCTGTAGCCACAATATGGGCGTCGGCGCCTTGGTCGGCCAGGATCAGACTGTCGGTTGGTCCGGCAATCATATCGATGCCTACGCGACCAAAGAGAATACGCTTTGCCTCGGCCACGAACTGATTGCCAGGGCCGACCAGGATGTTTGCCTTGGGCAGGCCAAACAGACCAAAGGTCATAGCGGCGACGCCCTGAACGCCGCCCATGGCCATGATCCTGTTGGCGCCGCAGATATGCGCGGCATAGATGATGGCTGGGGCAATACCGGTTCCCGGACGCGGCGGAGAGCAGGCGGTAATATGTTTGCAGCCTGCCACCTTGGCCGTGGTGACGGTCATGATGGCGCTGGCGATATGGCTGTATCGGCCACCGGGGACATAGCAGCCCGCCGCGTCTACAGGGATTGCCTTTTGGCCGGTGATGAAACCGGGCGTTATTTCAGTCTCGACATCGCAGACCGTGCTTTTTTGCAGCTCGGCAAAGCGGCGTACATTGTCATGGGCAAAGCGGATATCGGCCTTCAGCCTGTCTGGCACCAATTCGCAGGCTGCGGCAATCTCTTCTGCCGAGAGCACGATGCTCCCGCCATACTGGTCAAATTTCTCAGCATACTCCCGCGCCTTGGCATCCCCACTGGCCTCGATGTCATCAAGAATAGCCTTGACGATCTCATGGGTCTCCACCGCGTTGGATTTGGGTGTGAGAGACGCTTTTTTTAGATATTCAAGGGTCATTCTAGATGTCCTGTTTGTGGAAATCCTGGTGGGGCTGCGCGGCAATCAGAGCTGCGTAGGTTTAGGCGGAACCATGATTGGAGATGTCAGCGCGACTCAGTCTTCTTGCGGTATTTGTAAGCGCTTGCATCGTCAATGCAAGCGCTTACATGTTGATTTGAAGTTCTGGAATTCCATGTTAAGAAGGTTGAAAATCAATGGTAAAAAAACATGCCCCCCCCCGTTCAGCTCCGACATTGAGTGACGTTGCACAAGAGGCGGGGGTCTCGACCGCAACTGTTTCGCGCTGCCTCAATTCGCCTGAGCGGGTGGTGGAATCGACTCGCCAGCGGGTGATGGCGGCGGTGGAGCGGCTGGAGTATACGCCCAATTTTGCAGCGCGGGCCATGGTTGCAAAACGTTCCTATACCATTGGTGCGATCATCCCGACGATGGAGAACGCCATCTTTGCCCGCGGGCTGCAGGCATTTCAGGACGCGTTGAGCGACCAGGGTTATACCCTGTTGGTATCCAGTTCCGCCTATAGGCCAGAGCTGGAAGCGGCTCAGATCCGGACGCTGGTGGCGCGGGGGGCAGATGGCTTGCTGTTGATTGGCCATGATCGCGATGAAGGTATCTATGACTACCTGGCGCAACACCGTGTGCCTGCGCTAGTGGCCTGGTCCTATGCGCCGGATGCCCGTAGCCCTTCGGTGGGATTTGACAACCGTTCTGCCATGGCAGAGCTGGCCCAGCATGTTCTTGACCTGGGACATCGCCGCATCGCGATGATTTCCGGCTTTGCAGCAGGCAATGACCGGGCGCGGAGCCGGGTTTTGGGGGCAAGAGATGCATTCATAGCCAATGGGCTTGATCCTGAGGCACTGCGAGTGGTCGAGACCAGTTATGATTTTGAAAAAGGCGCCAGAGCCTTTGAAGAGATCGTCACACAACAGCCAGATGTGACGGCGGTGATCTGTGGCAATGACGTGCTAGCGGCAGGGGCCTTGCAGGAAGCCAGACGTTTGGGGATTGCAATTCCCGAGCAGATTTCGGTGACCGGGTTTGATGACATTGAGCTGGCAGCGGTTGTCAGCCCGGCACTGACGACGGTTCATGTTCCGCACCGCGAAATGGGGCGGCAGGCGGCCCATGCGCTGATCGCAATGGTCGCAGCTGCGTCTCAACAGGCCGCCCTGCCGGATGTTTCGCAATGCATCAGCACCAAAGTCGTATCACGCGCCTCCCTGTCTCCTCCTCCCGGCTGACCTGCGCCAGATAGGCGGAGCAGAGCTTCTGGCGCGCCACCCTTGACCCAGGGTGTCACCCCATGGCTTGGTTTGTCATGGCTTGTTTGGCAGCCTCTAACAGGGCATTGCGGCGTACTGGCTTCATCAGCCTTATGTCCTCGGGCCTCAGCCCATTGCCATGTACTGTGGCCTCCCGCGCGTAGCCGGACATGAAGACGACCGGCAGCTCTGGCCATTGCTCTCTCAACGCCTTCGCCAGGCCAGTCCCCTGCAGCTCTCCCGGCATGACGATATCTGTAAGCACCAAGTCAAAGGTTGGATCTGCTTGAAACAGGGCAAAGGCATCGTCGCCAGTTGCTGCTGCCGTGACCTGATAACCGGCCTGCGCCAGAGTCTTTACCAGAGTGTTGCGCACGGCCTCTTCGTCCTCCACCAGCAACAGCTTCATGCTATCTTCAGAGGCTGGTTCTGCAACCTCTCCGGCCTGTTCGGGAGCCTTTCCATTGTCAGTCATCACCGGAAAGAACAGCTTGAATGTAGTGCCTTTGCCAGGTTCGGAATAGACCTGCACCGTGCCGCCGGATTGCCGCATAAAACCGACCACCATCGACAAGCCCAGGCCTGAGCCAACGCCGGGTGGTTTGGTGGTGAAGAATGGCTCAAAGATTTCTGGCAGGATGTCCTCTTTAATGCCGGGGCCGGTGTCGCTAACTGCCAGCATGACATATTGCCCAGGGGCCAGCTCTTCGTCGCGCATGTCAAAAAAGGCTTCGTCAATTTGCACATTGGAGGATTCAATTGTCAGGCTGCCCTGACCCTCCATCGCGTCGCGGGCATTGATGATCAGGTTCAGCAATGCACTTTCGAGCGAAGATTGATCTGCTTCAATTGACCTGACCTGATCGACAAGGGCGGTTTGCAAAGACACCGTTTTGGGAAGCGCGCGGCCTATCCAATTCTTGGCCTCCTCAATCACCTGGTTCAGGTCCAGAGTAACAGGGGTCAGCGGTGCCTGCCGGGCAAAAGACAACATGTTCTTGGTGAGATCGCCACCGCGTAGGCTGGCGGTAATCGCAGTCTCGATGAGCTCGTTTTTCTCGGCCGAGGTCTCAGTGTCGCCTAGCAGTTCAAGGTTACCCAGTATCACCGCCAGCAGATTGTTGAAGTCATGGGCTACACCGCCCGTCAGCTGACCTATGGCATCGAGTTTTTGCGATTGTGCCAGCATTTCACGGCTTTTGCGGAGGCTTTCCTCGGCCTCTTTGAGATCTGTTATGTCAATGATGACGCTGTCAAAAACCGTCACCCCATCCTCGCGACGCCAGGGGCGGCCACGACCATGTAGCCATTTCACGGCCCCAGAAGCGGTGCAGAGCCGAAAACTCTGCTCCCATTTTTCCAGCGTAATCGCTGAATGTTCGACCGAAGCTGCGGTCTGGGTGACGTCGTCTTCATGTATGATCTGCCAAAGTTTGCTGCTGTCCTCGGCAATGTCTTCTGGTGTGAGCTCGGTGATCTCAAAAAAGCCAGGGCTGACGTAGTCCATCGTCTGACTGCCGTCTGCCTGAATAAGATAACGGTTCAAAGCGCCTGGAATGTTTTCGGCCAAGTTCTCAAACTGTCTTATTTTGGCAATGAGCGCAGGTTCGGGAATTTGTTTGTTGGACAGTTTTGTCAGCGTCCCGGTGATGATGCTGGGAGTGCCGCTGGGGTCGAAGGTTGTAGCACCTTTGACGTCGACCCAAAGATACGCGCCTGTTGGAAGCCGGGCTTGAAACCTGGCAGAGAAGGCGCAGTTGTCCGGTGTGCAGTTTGCAACAATCCCTTGGATCCGTTCCAAATCGTCGGGATGAACCAGACAAAGCAGACCTTCTGCGAAGTCAGGCGGGGCCGGATCCGGGATCCCCAAAAGTTCGCGTATCTGAAGCGAGCAGACAAGATTTCGGGCGCTGAGGTCCCACTCCCAGATGCCGTCGCCATTTAGCTCCAGCGCACGGGAAAGCCGTTCAGGAAGAGATCGTGCAGCCTGCTTTTTATTGGGCATGGATCTTTGACCTCACCTGTTCGCATGTCTTACATTGAACCTAGTACAACAGGTCTTTGACTGTCGAGGTGGCGCATGCAAGTCAGTGCAAGCCTGAACAAACCTGTGCCGGAATGGCTTTGGTGTTGCCCGGCCCTGGGGCCAGAAAAAATGAGACAAGAGTTATATGGCGCGTAGCAGAGTATTTGACGAAGAGACCGCCCTGGACCGCGCCATGAATACCTTCTGGCGCAAAGGCTATGAGACGACCTCCATCACGGATCTGACGGGTGCGATGGAGATCAATAAAGGCAGCCTTTATCATTCCTTTGGCAGCAAACAGGAACTCTTTGTCCGGGTGTTTTTGAAATACAATCAAGCCTATCGCCGGGCGCTTTTGACCCGGATGTCGCAGTATCAAAACCCCGAGGAAGCCATTGCAGAGCTGTTCACTGAGGTTCTGCGGCAAAGCCTTGAAGATAAAGAGAGAAAAGGCTGTTTTCTTGTAAATACCAGCTTGGAAATGGCACATCACACTGGCGAGGTTCAGGATCTTGTGCACCAAGGTATGAGCGAGTTTGAAGCCTTCTTTGTGGAGCAATTGACCCGTGCCAAAACGCAAGGCGCTGTCTCTGATGATCTGGACCTCACCCAGGTGGCCAAAGCCTTACTAACGCTGGTGGTTGGGATGCGGGTTTTAGCGCGAGGCGTCTATGGGGGTGGTGATCTGGAAATGATCCGGGACCAGGCCTTGAGGATGTTGAAACCTTAGCCCGATCTGTCGATAGAGCGAGGCGGCGATAACGTTTCGGTGAAATTGTTGAACGATCGGTTTAGTGCTCCTAGTTGAATTGTTGACTGATCGGTACAATTAGATTTTTTGCCGGTTTGGTCCCTTGACACAAATTTACCGGAGCATCCTATGTCCACCTTTGAACTGCACACACTTGAATCCGCCCCCGCCAAAGCCAAGCAAATGCTGACGGATGCTGAAAAGGCCTATGGGTTCCTACCAAACCTGTATGGCAATATGGCCGAGGCCCCAGCCTTGCTGGAGGGGTATCTGACCCTGACTGGGATCTTCAACACAACCAGCTTTAGCGAAACCGAGCGTCAGATCATCCTGATGACAAACAACCGGCTGAATGGCTGCACCTATTGCATGGCGGCGCATACAACAATTTCACAGGGCGCCGGGGTTGCTGCAGATGTAATTGCCTCTTTGCGGGCCGGAGAGGCGATTCCTGACGTTAAACTGGAAGCACTGCGCCAGTTTGCCGTCGTGATCAATGAAACCCGCGGCTACCCGAGTGATGCAGATCTGTCGGCCTTTCTGAAGGCAGGCTATAGCCAGCAACAAGTGTTGGAAGTTCTGATTGGGACAAGTTTGAAAATCCTGTCAAACTATACCAACCATATTACCCATACGCCGCTGGATGCAGCCTTTGCCCCCAATGCCTGGACCAAGGGCTGATTGGCGGCAGACGGAAAGCGAAGACAGATGGACGCCTCTGGACCGGGGTTTTTCGGCCCAGAGGCGTTCTGAATATTGCTGATTTCAGGAGGAAACGATGCTTTTGCATACCCCAGAGGGCCATATCGGCTGGCAGGCCGAAGGTTTCGAATTGCCCGATGTGGAGGGCCGGCTGCACAGGTTGTCTGACTACCTTGGAGGCTCCGCTCTGTTGGTGGCTTTTATCTGCAACCATTGCCCCTATGTGCAGACTATTGCGGATCGGTTGGCGCAGGACACGGATGAGCTGATGGCAGAGGGCATCAATGTGCTGGCCATTATGTCGAACGATTTCCAAGCTGTCTCGGCTGATAGCCCTGCCAACATGAAGCGTTTTGCCGCGCAGCATCGGTTTGAGTTTCCTTATCTCGTGGACAAAGACCAAAGCGTTGCCAAAACCTATGGTGCAGTCTGTACGCCAGATTTCTTTGGTTTCACCTCCCAGGGGAGGCTGCAATATCGGGGACGATTGGATGATGCTGGCCGGGGGGCTTCGGACCATCGCTGCAGAGAGTTGGTTGAGGCTATGCGCCAGATCGCCAAAACGCAAAAAGGGCCTGAGGTGCAGCATCCAAGTATTGGCTGCTCAATCAAATGGAGGTAGGGAACCGCCGCCCTGGGGGTTTTCGGTAGTAAGGCCTCCACGAGAACCTACCTGACGGACCCGTAAGGCTCTCTTGACTAGATTGGGCGCTGCTTTTGACGGCAGCGCCTTTTTGAACGCTTTGAAACAGGCAGACCAAAGGGATTTAATCCCGAGTAGCGAACAAACCCTTTGCAGCAGAGTGCGCACCCCGTTCACATATCTATCCGAGAATACTGTTCCGTTTGCGAAGTAGCTTTGCCAATCTTTAACGTCCAAAACAAAGGGCGGTCAGATTCCCAATTCCTGAGACTCATCGCGGAGATTGCAGTCAAATACCCTTGATCAGCCCAGGGGTTTCTGCCTTACACCTGGGCGGAGTGAAGATCCATTTTTAGGCATATCCCTGCAACAAAACTACAGTTTTGATTTTGGACACAACGCCATGTTTACCAATGAAGTTTACGCTATAGGTTCACGCCAATGAGTAGACTTAATAACGGGCTTGAAATTGAGTAGGTTTAACCAGTTCATCAGTATGGTGGTCGCAAAGTTTGGGTTGGCAGACCTGGGAGCCTGGGGGCTGCCGTCCGATGCTGCAAACCGTTTGCGGCGCGGCCAAATACGCAGCACCATCGAAGAAATGCGTGTCATGCTGCTCGGCAATACGTTATTTGCGCCTGCCTTGTCCTTTCAGGCCTGGAATACTGGGCGAAACGAACTGGTCGTTGCTTGGACTGTTGTTGCTGTTGTCTTTGCTTGGTCGAAGTTCCTTGTATGGAGAACAACTTATCACACAGAGGGATCGGTGGCAGACCTGCGCGGCTTTCTCTTACAAGTTTTTTATAACTCGTTGATCTGGACCGTGGGAATGGCTCTGTTCTACCCTGTAGTAGAGGGGGACCAGAAGGCAGTCATTGCTACAATTGTCGCTGGCTCTCTCGCGCTGGGAACCATCGGTTTCTCGCGCACGCCAATGGCGGGTGTTGTCTATTTAGGGGTGCAAACTATTGGCAACACCCTGGTTATGCTGACCTGTGGGCTGGTCTATGGCTCTGCGACAGATATTACCCTGTCTATTTTGATGTTTGCCGCTGGCATTTCGCTGTTTAATGCCTGTCTCAAAGCCGCGCAAACCGCGATGATTGCTTTCAAGAACCACGAAAGGCTGAGCGAGAAAAGCGAAGTTGTTGAACTGCTGCTAAAAGACTACGAAGCCCAGGCGACCGAATGGCTTTGGCAAACGGATCAGTATGGACGCCTGCTCAGCGCTCCCGCGGGAATTCTGGAGATGTGCGCCCAGGGCGAACAGAACCCGGAGGCCGTTGAGCTATTTGACCTACTGGCCTCCACCTGCACTGCAGAGGCGGCGGAGGATATGGCCCGCCTGCAAAAGGCGGTTCGCAACCGGATTGAATTTCACGATATTCGCTTGTCTATCCAGGATCCGAGAGACGATACCCTGCATTGGATTTTGATGAAGGGTCGGCCGCAGTATGAACGCGGAGGGTTTCGTGGTTTTCGCGGCATCTTTGCCGATGCAACAGCCGAAGTCGAAGCGGAGCGTAAGGTTCAGTTTCTGGCCTCCTATGACGGTTTGACCAATCTTTTGAATCGCAACTCGGTGCAAAAAAAACTCTGTGAGCTACAGGCAGAAAAAGACCAGGTTGTTGCTTTGCTGGTTGATCTGGATGGGTTCAAGCAGGTGAATGACAGCTATGGGCATCACACCGGAGATCTGCTTCTAAAAGCGGTTTCTGTGCGCTTGCAGGAAAGCATAGGTGCTGATGCCTGGGCGGCTCGGCTCGGCGGGGATGAGTTCCTTGTTTTGTTGAGCAACGATCCTCCCAAAAGCACTGAAGAAATATCCTGGATTGCGCAAAGCATCTGCGAGCGCCTGTCGGAAGTCGTTCAGCTCGAAGATTTTGTCATCCAGATTTCCGCCTCCATCGGCATCGCCAAATTCCCCGAGGACACGCAGAAAGGCGTCGAGCTTCTGTCCCTGTCGGACATGGCGCTATATGAGGCAAAAGGCTCAGGGCGGGATCGCATCACCTTTTTTGATGCGGAAATGCAAAATCGGCTTTCTGAACGGCTGGCCATCGTAGAGCGGTTGAAAAAAGCGGTGCGCAGCGGCGAAATCGAACCCTATTATCAGTCGCAACATGCTTTGCAGAATGGGCGTCTGGTAGGTTTTGAAGCGTTGGCAAGGTGGAACGACGCGGATCTTGGCTTTGTTGGGCCTGATGTGTTTATCCCCATTGCCGAGCAAACCGGGCTGATCGTCGAACTGGGAGAGCATCTGTTGCGCCGAGCCTGTCAGGATGCCTGTCATTGGGCAGAACTCCTGCCGGCCAATCCGCCTGTAGTTTCTGTGAATTTCTCGCCGGTACAATTTGTTCGCACGGATGTCACCGGCTTGGTTTCTAGGGTTCTGCATGAAACCGGCCTGGCGCCCGAGCTGCTGGAAGTCGAGGTGACCGAAGGAGTTCTCATTACCTCGAAGGAGAAGATTGCAGCCACACTGCGAGAGCTTTCAGAGCTTGGTGTTTCCATTGCACTTGACGATTTTGGTACTGGCTATTCCTCGTTGAGCTATCTGAAGGAACTGCCGCTGAACAGGTTGAAGATCGACCAGAGTTTTGTCCGAGATCTGTCCGAGGTCGCCGCCAGCCCGATTGTCAGTACCATCACCCAGCTGGGACACAATCTGGGGCTTTCCGTCATTGCTGAAGGAGTCGAAGGACAGTCGCAGGTCCAGATCCTGTCCCAATTGGGCTGTGATGATGCGCAGGGCTACCTGTATAGCCGCCCCATGACCAAATCAGTCACCGACAAATATGTGTCCGAGCGGGCATCTCAGGTCTCTGGCCAATAGGCCCAGCGCAGATCCTGGCATCAACGATGTCTTGGCAGGATCATCGGGTCAGCGCGATTTAGGCCGATAAGAGCGAATATGGCAAGGTCCGTTTGCACTAACGGGCGTGTAGGAGGGTGCCCGAACCTGTGGTTCGGCGTAGACACTTCGGTTTTTATCTAATTTCTTCGCATTTGGTCTCAAAAAGAAATCAGAGGGCAGTCGTCCAACATGCCTAAATATCCGCCTCTTGCTGGATCAAAGAAGTTGAAATATTTGCCCTGTCCGCAGTGTTCATCTTTGGGAAATTGAGCGAATTTGTGTTTTTCCTTCCAAAGGAGGGGGAAGTTCTGAGGAAATAAGTTCTAGATTTGTGAAATGAAATCAAATACCTGAAGGGTGGAAGGTAAGGCGGGAAGAAGGCGGAATACGGCGAATAGATCTTTAGGCCTTCCTTTATCATTTTAAAAAATGGGATGATGGCGGCTCTGTTTTTTCCGTCTGGATGCCTGCTTTTTTCCGTCTTTCTCATAGCTTCCACGGCGACTTAAGTAATCCCCTATTAATGAAAAACTGCTTCTCTACAGCGGAAACTGTTTTAGGAGCAAAACATGAAGTTCGGAATTGCAGCGACTGTCTCTGCGTCACTAGTATTTTTTTCAAGCACTGCAATGGCAGCTGAAGTTGAGATCATGGCCGGCGATCTGCCACCTATGGTTCAAAAGGACGGAACCGGCCGTGAGGCAGAAATCATTTCCGCCGTTCTGGGCCATTGTGGACATACGGCTGTTTTTGTTGTTCAGCCTTTTACACGCCATTGGCAGTCGTTTGAAAATGGCTCTGGTGACGCCGTTGCGACCGTACCTGTAGGGATGCCGACCGCCGGCACCCAAACCCAAGCCTATGTCTCCTATCAAAACGGCGTGTCTTACCTGACCTCTTCCGAACGTGAGGCGTCGACTCTGGATGATCTGGATGGCTGGAACATCGTCGCCTTTGAAGGCGCCAGCAACATTATTCCGGGTCTGAGTGGGGAAACTGAGGCCTTTAAATCCTACCGCGAGATGGCCGACCAGAAAACCCAGAGCAAGCTGCTCTATGGTAAGCGCGTCGATGGGATCCTGGGCGATGGTATGCTCTTCGCCGAATTCGCCCGCCAGCTGCAGGAAGCCGGGGCCTCTGCCGGTGTAGATGCCAGCCAGGCAATTGAATTCCGCGCTATTTTTGAACCAAGCCCCTACGCCATGAGCTTTAGAGATCCTGCCATGGCGGCAGAGTTTGACCGTTGCTTTGGCGAATTGGAAGCCGACGGAACCATCGCAGAGATCAACACTCGTTGGACGGATAAATACCGTGACGCCCTCGGTGGCAACTACATGTCCTACTAAGGAGATGCCGTCTATTTTGCCCTGTTTGCCAAACAGATGCTTTGAACGGCGGCTTCTCTTGCCAATGTGGCTCACCCCTCATTGGCACCCTTTCCTAAACCTTGTCCGGGCAGCGGCCTGACACAAGATGCAAGGTTTTGGAAAGGGGACAGATGTTCAACATGACAAACTTAGATTGCAGACAACGATTGTAGTTTGAAACAGCCCGAACATCTCCACCCATTACTGACCAGCGAAAGCAATACGATCTGTTGATCGAGACTTTGGAGCACATCATGACCGGTTTTCTGAAACGCTTCTTGGGCATGTCCATCAAGAAGAAGTTACTACTGCCAATTTTGGCCTGCATAGTGCTGTCCAATTTTGCCTATACGGTTTTCTGGGCCTCCAAGCACAGCACCGCATTGATTGCGGCCTTTGATGAAGAAGTGAAACTGGCACAGCGGTTTGTTGTTCCTCCTGTTGCAGCGGCGGTTTGGGATTTCAACAGTGACGCTGCTATGGGCGCTATTCAGGGCGTGGCAGAAATGGAAAACGCGCTGTTTGCACAAGTAGTTGTTGATGGCGGCAGTTTTGCAGAGGTCTTTGTTGACGAAGAGCGTCGCGAAGAGCTGACACAGCAGATCACCGCTCTTTTGGAAGATGAAAGTGTCGAGCAATCAGTCGAAGTCAATGAGGTTGTCTACGTCAAATTCCCAGTGGCCCTGACGGATGGGACAGATGTGGGCCAGATGGTTATGGGCTTTCACAACGGTACCATTCATGAAACCGTCTCCTCGCTGTATATGCAGTCCGCCATTATTGGTTTGGGCATCTGTTTGCTGATTGGGATTATTGTCTATTTCTCGGCCGCTTCGGTAACCCGTCCGCTGGATCGGATTGTAGACCGCATCGATTCCCTTCGCAGTGGCGATTTCAATAGCGCTGTCCCAGAGAAAAGTCGTCGCGATGAGCTGGGCCGTCTGGCCGCCGCGGTTGTAGAGTTTGTCGAAGCCATGCGGGCCAATGCCGAGATGGAAGAACAGTCCAAGGCCGCTGCCGCAGAACAGGCTGGCGTGGTCGAAGAGCTGGCAAACGGCTTGAACAACCTGTCCAAAGGCAATCTGTCTTATAGGATCGAAAAAGAGATGAGCCCGGAATATGCAGCGCTGCGGTCGGACTTTAACCTGACTGCGGAAACGCTGGATGATCTAATTGGCCGGGTGCTGGTCACAATTTCCGAGATGGATCAGCAGATTGGCGAGATGGCTTCCGGGACAGATGATCTGTCGCAGCGGACAGAGAACCAAGCGGCAACGCTTGAACAAACAGCCGCAGCGCTTGATAGCATCACCTCGAATGTGCGCTCTGCCACAACCCAGACCAAAGAGGTTGAAGGCACCATTTCCGAAACCTCCGAAGAAGCGATGCGCAGTGGCGACATTGTTCAGCGCACTGTGCAGGCGATGAAAGAGATCAACGAGTCCTCTGAACAGATCTCGGCGATTAACAGCGTGATTGACGACATCTCGTTCCAGACCAGCCTTTTGGCTCTGAACGCGGGGGTTGAGGCGGCGCGGGCTGGTGAAGTGGGCCGTGGCTTTGCGGTAGTAGCTTCGGAAGTACGTTCTCTGGCGCTGAAGTCTGCGAATTCTGCCAATGAAATTCGGGATCTGATCCAGACCAGCTCTGAGAAGGTAAAGATTGGCGTTGACTTGGTTGACGAAGCGGGACGTTCGCTGGAGCAAATCATTGCAAAGATCCAGTCGGTTTCGGAACTTACGACTCAGATTGCCGCCTCCTCGGGCGAGCAGGCTTCGACCATTTCTGAAATCAATGCCGGTATGATCGAATTGGACCGCGCGACCCAGCAAAATGCCAGCATGGTGCTGAAGTCCAGCGATCAGGGCAAAAGCCTGAAACAGGCTGCCGCTGAATTGGCCGAATTGGTTGCTGGCCTTAAACCCTCCTCTCAGAATGGGCAGGCGGGCAACCCGCCCGCGGATTTCGAGGATGAGGCTTTTGCAAATGATGGCTTCGATGACGACTGCTTTGATCAGGATCGCTTGGCCGGATAGTCGAACTGACCTCTCCGCAGCGGGGAGGCTAAGGGAAATGCATGACGTTCCGTCCCCGAACAGGAGACGGGACGTTTTCCATTGGGTGCCTTGACCCGCAGTATGCTGCGCCTAAACCTTTGGCCAAACAACCAAAGGAAGCCTGATGATTGGATATGTTACCGTTGGCGTCTCGGATATGGAGAAGGCCAAGACGTTTTACTGCGATCTCTTTGCAGATCGCGGCGCAAAAGTGATCATTGATGCGGGGCGTATCGCGATGATTGGGGCCACTCCAAAAGAGCCGATGATCTCAGTCTGCCTGCCCTATGACGGCAATGACCCACAGCCCGGCAATGGCAATATGATTGCTTTTCGTGCCAAGGACAAAGAAGAGGTCGATGCGCTCTATGCCAAGGCGATGTCGCTTGGTGCCACCTGTGAGGGCGCGCCCGGACAGCGCATCCCTGACCGGTTCTACGGCGGCTACGTTCGTGATCTAGATGGCAATAAAATGACCTTCTACGTCTTTGGCTAACAGCCCAACAGATGCCCTGCCGCTGTGCGCTGGGGCATTCGATCTCTGGGTTTCCAATCCAGATCAGGGTTTTGAGATCATTGTGAGGCAGGCAGAGCGTCGCGCTGGACACTAAAACTAGACCTGAGACATGGATGGCCAGTACAGCGGTTTTGCCTGTGGTCATCTGCTTGCCAGTGTCAGGATTAAAGCCTAGCCTGTGGGGATTCCTGTCTCATTGAAATGATCCTTTTATGTTTGATTTTGGCGTTGTTCTGCTTGGGCTTCTCGGCCTGGTTTTTCTGCTTGGCGTTCCCTATCTGCTGATCTCTCATACCATGCTCAGAACACGCGTGCGCGATCTCGAAGCCAAGGTCGAAGCGATGCGCCCTGGGGTGTCCAGCCCAAGTCAAGCGACTGTTGCGAGTATCAAAAGTGATCCTGTCACGCAGTCCAAACCCGCGCTGCCCTGGGGGGAACAGAAGCAGGCGAACAGCCAAGACGACCTGGCTGAGACGCCGCCCATTGCCGCCACCTCTGCCACGCCAGCAGCCGAGGCAGACCAGGCCTCTGAGGAACAGCCTGCAGCACATCATCCCAGTGACCAAGACCACCCCTCTGCTCCGCCAAAGGCCTTCGTGCTGCGGGGCGATCTTTTTGAAGTCCTCAGCTTCTGGCTACGTGACAACTGGGTGCTGGTGGCCGGGTCGGCCTCTCTGGCATTGGCTGGGGTCTTTATGGTGCAATACGGCGTTGATAACGGCCTGTTGACGCCCTTCTGGAGGGTCATGTCGGCCTTGGGTTTTGGCGGCGCGCTGGTCGCCGGGGGCGAGGTGGTGCGACGTCGCCACGGGGATGTGGCCGAAGGGGCAGCCCAGCACCTGCCTTCGGCCCTTGCCGGGGCCGGGTTGATCACCCTGTTTGCCGGACTGTTGTCGGCGCGGGTGATGTATGGGTTGATTGACCCGGGGACCTGTTTTGCAGCACTGGGTCTGGTCTCGGTGCTGGCCCTGGTGCTGGGGTGGTTCTATGGCGCCTTCCTGACCGCCCTGGGTATCCTGGGCGCCTGTGTCGCGCCCTTTCTGGTGGGGGGGCAGTCGCAGGATCCCTGGATGCTCTATTACTATTTTGCCCTGATTGCAGTGGTTGGGCTTGGGGTGGATACGGTCAAGCGCTGGGCCTGGATTTCGGTTCTGGCTCTTGTAGCGCCCCTGGGGGCAAGCCTGCTACTTTACCTCTCTGGGGCAGGGGAGGTGCATTTCCTCTCGGCCCTGCTGTTGATGACAGCTTCTGGCGTGATCCTGCCGGGGCGCAGTCTCTGGCCGCGACTGTCTGGAGCAGCGGTTATCGATGTCTTTGCGCGCCCAGAGGGCAAGCGGCGCTTTCCTGAGTTTCCAACTCGGATTTCAGCAGCTGTTACCGCTGTGAGCAGCGCTGCGGCAGTTATGGTCGCCATTGAGGCCACGCAATCCGCCACTGTGGTTCTGGCGCTGATGATGCTGATGGCCTTGTTGCTGGCAGCATTGATTTGGATGCGCGAAGCGCCGGCGCTGTATGATCATGCCCTGGCACCCGGCCTGGCGGTTCTGGTTGTTGTCCTGACAGAGGGGCTAAATTCTGGCCCCCTGTTTCAGTCCTTTATGGCCGGGCTTGAACGCCCGCCGGAAACCGCGCCGCCGCAGGTCGTCTGGATGCTTGTGGCGCTTGGCGCTTTGGGCTCGGGCCTGGGCTTTCTGCGTATGCGCTGGAGCCTGGCAGGCATCGGCGTGGCAGAAGGCGGCCCGCCAAGAGCCCTCTACTGGGCGCTGATGGCCGCTGTTTTTGCCCCGGCGCTGACCTTGCTGCTGGAGTTCACCTGGGCCCCGGCTGTGGTCTATGGCGACTACCCCTGGGCGCTGGTGGTGCTGGGACTGGCGGCAATGATGACATTCCTGGCGGAACGCTGTGCTCGCGGGGCTGACCGCGAAGAGCGTGACCTCAGGGTCGCGTTGTTTGCCATTGCTGCCCTCACCCTCATTGCCTTTGCACTTTTCCTAGTGTTGTCGGAGACGGCCTTGACGCTGGCGCTGTCAGTTTTGGCGCTTTTGGTGGTTCTGATTGATCGCAAATTCAACCTGCCCGCATTGGTGCTGTTTATCCAGGTTGCGGTTGCGGTGATCACCTACCGTTTGGTGCTGGACCCTGGCGTGGACTGGGCGCTGGACCGCGATTATCTTGACAATGACTGGCACTATGCCACCCCTCTGCTGCAGATTTTTCTGGCCTATCTTGGCAGCCTGGCCTTGCTTGGGGCGGGATGGCTGCAGGTACGGCGGCACCGGGAAAAGACTGCGCTCATCCTGGAAAGCGCGGCGACACTCATTGGCGCGGTATTCCTGTCTGTGCTGATCCTGCGGCTGCTGCCTGAAGAGATGCGCTATGGCCACGCCGGGATGGGGCTGATGGCGACGGTCTGGGCCGCATCGCTGGTCAATCAGTTGCACCGGTTGCGGATGAGCGGGGCGCTGACAACCGCGCTGCGCGGGGTGTTGATCCTGGGCTATGGTCTGGCCGCCCTTGCCAGCCTGGCGGGGCTGTTTGTCTTTGCCAATCCGCTGTTCTCCTACCTGGAGATGGTCCGCGGCCCAATGATCCTGGACAGCCTCGCCGCAGCCTACCTGCCCCTGGCCGGGGTCTGTGCCTTTGCAGTGCTGCGCCTGACTCATTTGAAGCGCTGGTTGCGGGTTGGCTTTGCCATTGCAGGCAGTGCGCTGGGGGCTTTCTACATCACGTTAGAGATCCGCCGGTTCTGGCGCGGCGACGATCTAAGCCTGCCAGGGGTGATCGACGCCGAGCTTTACTCCTACACGGTGGCCCTGCTGCTGGCCTCTACCGGGGTGCTGATGCTGGCCTTCTGGCGCCGTTCGGATCTGCTGCGCAAACTGGCCATGGCAGGGGTGGTGCTGACCATCGCCAAGGTCTTCCTGGTGGATATGAGCGGGCTCTCAGGCCTGACGCGGGTGTTCTCTTTCATGGGGCTTGGGCTAGCGCTGGTGGGGCTGGCCTGGCTCAACCGGGTGATGAACGCCCAGTGGGAAAAGGGACAGGTGCCACCTGTGACGGAAGCCGATTGAAAAAGCGGAACAAAAACCCGTACAGTGCAACGCAAAAGGCGGGCCAATGCAGCCCGCCTTTTCTATCTGGAAAGCACCGGGGTTTTTGCGCCCGCTACCACTTGGGTGAGATCCCTAGAACACGAAGTCATCCAAAGTCAGGTCGGAATTGGCGACACCTACAAGGGTGACGCTGTTGCCGAGGCCATCGCTGATTACGGTGTTTCCATCAACTTCGGAAAGATGGTTGATGGCCAAATCTGAGAAGTCCGTGATTGCCGCAAGGCCCGAGAGGTCAATGACCTCGCCTGCTTCGTTGACGTCAAAATCCATTATGGTGTCATTGCCAAAGGCGCCGAACAGAACAAAGGTATCGGCATCTGCGCCACCTGTCATGGTGTCATTGCCGCCGTCATCCCGGAAGGTATCATTGCCAGCACGGCCGTGCAAATCGTCGTCGCCCCAGGCACCATTCAGGATGTTGTCACCAGAGTTTCCATCAATGTAATTGTCCTTCCCGTTGCCGGTGCCATTCAGATTGTCACTCCCGAGCAGATACAATTCCTCAAGGTTTTGAGACAGGTCCCGCAAGGCGACGGTGATAGTGGATCTAACCCCATCAACCCCGGATTCCGCTCCTGCATGTTCGATGATCCGATCGCCAACATTGTCAACATAGTAAATATCCCAACCGTCACCACCGACCATCAGATCAGCACCACCGTCGTCCCTGAACGTATCCTCATCTTGGCCACCGTAAAGGGTGTCATCGCCCCAGGCGCCATTCAGCAAGTTTTGAAGGGTTGCGTTGCCATAGATAATGTTGTCGAGCCCATTTCCTGTCCCAAGTTGCGCGGCACCTGTAAGGGTCAGGACCTCGATATGCTGGCTATGGTCCCGCAGGGAGAAATTGACCGAGGAAACAACGCGATCACGCCCCTGTCCGGGGCCTTCAAAGACCTGGTCCCCTGCGTTGTCGACGTAGTAGACATCGTTGCCAGCGCCGCCGTGCATTGCATCGGCACCATTGTCATCCTGAAACGTGTCGTTGCCAGCGCCCCCAAAAAGGGTGTCGTTGCCCCAGGCGCCGTTCAGGATGTTGTTGCCGCTATTGCCGTAAATCTTGTTGTGCAAACCATTGCCGGTGCCATTGATGTCTGCCGTGCCGCTAAGGCTCAGGTTTTCAACGGCGTTGCTGACGTCGCGCAGCGCAAAAGTCGAACCGACAAAAATCAGGTCATTGCCTTGCCCGGCAAGCTCCACAATTCGGTCGCCCGCGTGATCTACGTAGTAGATATCGTTACCCGTTCCACCGAACATGAGGTCAGCGCCATTGTCATCCTGAAAGGTGTCGTCTCCGGCCCCGCCAATGAGCGTGTCGTTGCCCCAGGCGCCGTTCAGCAGGTTGTCACCACTGTTGCCTGCAATGGAATTGGCCTGGCCATTGCCGAAGCCAAACAGATCAAGGGTTCCTAGAAGGGTCAGGTTTTCGACATGGTTACTGCTGCGACGCAGGGAGTAGCTCGACGAGGAAAGAACACTGTCGGTACCTTCGCCAGCCTCTTCGATCACCCTGTCGAAGTATGAGTCCACGAAATAGGTATCATGACCTGTGCCCCCGTATAAGCTGTCATTGCCGATGCCGCCACTGATGCTGTCACTGCCCGAACCGCCAAGGACGGTGTCATCACCGTCACCTGCATTGATCAAATCATTGCCGCCACCGGATTGCAGGTGGTTATTGGCGGCGTTGCCATTGATGGTATCATTGCCGGAGCCTGTGATCGCATTTTCAATGACGGTGCCGCGGCCAATGGCAAAGTTGCCGGTCTTGCCGTTCAGATCCGAAAAGGTGTCGACAATAAGGCTCAGTTTCTGGTCAAAGGCACGCGAGCCAAGGTTGATCGTGTCGATGCCGCCGCTGTCAACAATCGTGGTGGTGCGGGTAAGATCAAGATCCAAGATGCTGCGACCGGTGGTATTGCCATCGCCATAGGTCGTGTCGCCGGTTTCGACATTGGTGGGCACGCCGTAAAGATTTTGAATGGCAGCGATGTCGGCAACCTGTGGCGTCCAGACATAGGAAAAGGACGCATTGACGCCAGTTGCCTCGTCCTGATCAAAATAGGACATGATCGACATTTGCCAGCTGTCATTGGCAAAGGCTGCGTCTTTTTCATAGGTGGCGCTGCCGTTGTAGTTGCCGGAGTGGCCGAGGCCCAGGGCGTGGCCGATCTCGTGGATGAAGGTCTGGAGATAATAGTCTCCGTAGGCCGCCCAGGAAGTTGGGATGTTGATATCAGAGGTGTAAATGCGCCCACCGATGGCCAAGGAAGAGTTATAGGCACCACGTGCATCGGCATCGTCAAAGGTGATTTCGGCAGATGAGTTGGTTTCAACAAAGTTGAGGCCACTCACCGCCGCCCAGGAATCGAGCGCGGTACGGGCAACCGCTTGGGCGCTCAACGTCAGTCCGCTCAGATTGACAGAGATTTCGCGATCGGCACCAACTGAGAAGGACCGGCTTGTTCCGCCCCAATAGCCCTCGGTCAGAAAGTCTGCGACCTGATCCACCGTATAGGTTGGTTTAGGGGCTGCTACCGCTTCCACAGTGGGGGTGCTGGTTGTGCCGTCGACAAACAGGCGGTGCTCGCGGATACCACAGAACTCACACATTGGACTGTCCTGACTGGTTCAAAATTGTGGAGGTTAAAAGGTTTTGGTTGTTGTTGCTGGCAGGCATGGAACAATCCTTCGTTGTCTGCAAATAGGTAGAATCAGGCCAAAAAGACCCGTCGGAAATTTCAGGCTGGCTAAAGTGGCAGATCAGAGACATCAACCAAAGTCCGCGCATATGGGGATAGATCCAGGGCGCTCAAATTGCTGTCCATAATTGTTAACTCCAACACAGGGCCGTCCACACGTCGCCCCTCTTGATCCAGCCAAACAAGTCGGCCAGACAGCCTATCTTCGGTGCGGCTTTCTTCTTGATACCGGATCGTCAGCACCGCGTTCTGATCCGTCTGTAGTGCATCACTGTTGGCGGGCTCATTTGATAGTTCCACCGCGCGCTCTAGTGCCTTTGACTGCAGCGCAGTCATCAAAGCGCCACAAATCACAGGGTGCTGGTCCATGTCACACTGGAACAGTACAGGAGCTATGTCTTTGCTCAACACTGGAGACACCGCGCAAAAAGTAAAGGCAACTGCTAATGTTTGCAGAGCAGGCTTCAACTCAATCAATGATTTACACTCAACATTACATGCCCAACTTTTCGCCAAATTGAGGGTCTGTTGTCAAATAGATTAACCATTGGGCATAAATTGGGGCGGAAAATGGGTGAAATCATGGCGAAATGTTCGAATTTTGATAGGTGAGGTCTGGTTTGAAAGGGTTTCACGAGCTGTGCAGGGTGGGCCAAGGTTGTGCCGTGTGGTCTTGATTCTCTTGCCGTTCTCTTGGCTTTTTAGGGCGCAGTTCAGTGGAATACGCCCTAAAAAACAATGTTGTTAGCGAAACTCTTTGAGCAGTAGACTCCTCTACTGGCCGACTTCCAGTGTCTCAAACGTCAGGCCCATCGCCGTGCGCGGCGCAAAGCCTTTCCAGTAGCTGTGATCGTCAAGTTCCTTGCCAGCATCATCTGTGGAAATCACACCATCTTCGGCACGCTCAACCAATGTGAGATAGCTGGCTTTATCGGCCTCGGATTTGAGATGCAGATCCATAAAGGCAGTGGCAAAATGCTGGGTGATATTGTTCATCCGATTGGTGTCCCAAACCGCATCCGCGTAGTGTTCAAAGGGGATGAAGTCGAGGTTATCAACGGGCTCCCAACTTTCAATCGGGGCAGGCATCGGAGCAGCGGCATTGTGATTGGCGGCTTCAAAGGTCAGCAAGTGCCGGTTGGTATTGACCGCCCCTTCAAAGATACCGCGCATCGCCGGGTAGATTGACACATCATCGGCGCTGCCCGCCATCATCATCAGCGGTTTGCTGATCCCGGCAAGGCCGGTGGCGTCCCAGAACCCGGTATTCATGCCCCAGGGGCCAATGGCGATCACTGCCTTGACCCGCTCATCAACAAGCGCGGCATGGCTGTCTGATCCGGCCTGGTGGCGGGCCAGCAATCCAGCAGGCGTGCCCCAGGCATATTGGGTGGAAGCCTCGGTAACGCCGGCACCGGCAAAGATCAGCGCGCCATAGCCACCCATCGAATAGCCAATGACACCGGTCTGGTCGGCGTTGATGATGTCGCCCAACGGCCCCTCCATGGCTTCCATCTGGTCTATGACAAACCGCTGATCTATCGGGCGGTTCAGCAGGGTCGAGCCAAAGGCCGCCTTGTCTGAATAGGTGCTGTCGCGGTGATCGATCGAGACCGTAACATAGCCTTTGGTGGCAAGGTTTTCACCAAGGTGTGAGAGCAGATAGCGATTGCCGGGGTAGCCGTGCGAAATCACCACCAGCGGATATGTTTCTCCGCTTGCAGGCGTCGCGTCGCGCGCTGCGCGGCCATGTAGAGTGACCTCGGTCTGGCCGTCGCGCAGGATGGCGCGGTAGCTGCCGCCTGCTTCTGTGCCAGCGGCTGCCGGATACCAGACCTCTACCGTGAGGTCGCGATCATAGAGTGGCTGCGCCTCCTCCGTGGTGTTGAGGATGTCATTTTGACCGGGGTTGGTGAACTCCAGCGTTTGCACCCCAATGGGATGGGCGCCAAAGGCCGCCAGTTCCGGGGCATCGGGACGGATACGATCGATGCGGTTTTCGGCCACCGCCATCGAGGACAAGGCGCCAGTTGCCAGGGCAAACCCCATTCCGGCTGCAAGGTTACTCTTTGACATTAAACTCTCCCATGTGTGTCTTTCTGAAATACCCCCGGACTAAGCCTGCGGGGGGGTGATGCCGGTCTAGGGCTGCATTGTAACAGCCAGCCACTGGTCATCACCTGAGCCACCACTCTGAGCTCTCCGGTTCTCAATCCGGCTGGATCGGCCGAGGTTACTGCGGTGTTCAAAGGGGCTCGTGTCTTACCAGTGTTTTTGACCTGATCCGAGCGCCGGTACGTCGCCTTTAGGTAGATGACTAGGGAGAGGGGCGCCGGGTCAAGCCAGACAGAGCCCGCGGTGGCAATGACGCTGCGTTTTTCTAAAACCGGCATTGCTGTCAATTTGAGGCCATTGCGGGGGGATCTCCCCTCCTATTGCCAAAGCTTCCTTCAGCACTGGAAAAGCCGAGGTAGCTTTCTTCAGTGTGTCCTAGGCTGCTCAGATCTGAGATGGTAAAAAACAAGTGAAGGCGCAGGTGCGGTCTGAGGTGCCCCAAGTTCGGCGTGTATTGCTTCTCCCGCCGGCTCTTCGTATTGTCCTGTTTCGAAGTTTTCCACCCTGCCAATTGAAAGCGCACCCCATGACGCAGACTCCTTGGCTGGCACCCTGGTTGGGGTTTTCCATTGATCGCAGCAGCGCCACCCCGGTGTTTGAACAAATCTGCGCTGCCATCCGGACGCGCGCGACCTCAGGCGCCCTGGAACAGGGGGGTAAACTGCCACCCACCCGCGTTTTTGCCACCGAACTTGGGGTATCCCGCTCCACTATTGTCACAGCTTACGAGCAACTGGTTGCCGAAGGCTACTTGTCCAGCCAGCAGGGCTCTGGCTATCGGCTTTGCACCTCTGGCGAGGTGGAGTTTGCCCAAAAGGCAGATGTGGCGACGCAAATGGCCGGAGCAGGGCAAAAGACACCAGATCCTGCTGGCCCCGAAGGGGGCGAAGCAAAACCGGGAGAGGCACTGCCATTTCGCGCGGGCAGTCCGGATATGCGTCTGTTTCCCTACCGGCAGTGGGCCAAAACCGTGGCGCGTATCTGCCGGGCCAACCCGCAAGCGATGTTTGTTGGCAGCTCTGGCTTTGGCGCGCTCTCCCTGCGGCAGGCGATCTGCGATCATGTGGCGGAATGGCGCGGGATCTCGGCGCGGCCAGAGCAGGTTATTGTTACTGCAGGGGCCACGGATGCGCTGCAGATCTGTCTGCATGCCCTGTCCGAAGAAGAGGATAGTGTCGCCCTGGAAAATCCGGGCTACAAGCCCTTGCTATCGTTCCTCACGGCGCAGGGCCTGCGGCCAGAGTATCTGGCGGTGGATGAGAATGGCGCGGTTCTGCCCAGTGGCACGCGGGCCTCTCGATTGGCCATCCTTACCCCTTCGCATCAGTTCCCACTGGGAGGGGCCATGTCGCCAGCTCGCCGGATGGAGTTCATCCAGTGGGCCAGTGACACCGATGCCTGGATTATCGAAGACGACTACGACAGCGAGTTCCGCTATGCGGGCCGACCCATACCGGCGATGGCTGGTTTTGACCAACTGCACCGTACCCTCTATGTCGGCAGCTTCTCCAAGGTATTCTCCAATGCGCTACGGCTTGGCTATGTGATCCTGCCCGAGGCTTTGCTGGACAGGCTCCATGGCAGTATTCAACGCTTTGGCCCCAAGGCAAGCTCGATGCCGCAACAGCCCTTGGCAGACTTTATCAACACGGGCGAGTTCTACCGTCACCTGCGTCGGGTCAGACGGATCTATGCAGAACGTCGCCGCTACCTTCTGGATCGCCTGGCTCATGAATTCTCAAGCTATGGTTACTGCGAGGATCATCAGGCCGGCATGCAGGTGGTGTTTCATTTGACCTGTGGCCTGACAGATCGGCAGATCTGTGCAAAATCCGCGCAACTGGGCCTGTCAATCGAACCGCTTTCCAGTTTTGTGCAGTCGCAGGAGGCGCGCGACTGCAAATACAACGGGCTGCTGCTGGGGTTTTGTGGCCACAGCGAGGCTGAATTGGCTCAGGGACTAAGGCTCTTGCAAAAAGTTCTGGATTCGTTGGACGCCAACAAGCGCTAGCTCTGCCTGGTTAAACTCCTCGTGGCAGATCCCGTGCTGACAGTAGAGGCTGGCCGTGCCGCCTTTCGCGATATTCTGAGTTGCAATGGTTCATCTCAAAATTGCATTCATGGTGCGTTAGATACAATTTCTCATACTATTTTTCGGACGATTTCCGGCTTTGTAGTGGAGATAATGAAATCTTAGGACCCGGCAGATAGGACCTTAGTTAAGTACCAGTTTTAGAGGACGTTCGAAAATGCCACAGCTTTTGTTCCGATTGCCGACCCGGATATATGCACTTGCCGCACTGGCGGTGGGCCTTGCCGCTGTTTTGACCTTTGTATTGTTGTCCCGTTCCGTGGACAATGCCTATGAGATGCGCGAGAAAGAACTCAGCAGTCTTACTGACGCTATGATCAGCGCTCTGGCGGATCTGGATGCACAGGTTCAGGCGGGAACCCTCACCCTGGAGGAAGCTCAGGAACAGGGCAAGACGCAGATCGAATTGCTGCGCTTTGGCTCTGCTGGCTATTTCTTTGCCTTTGACGAAAACAATGTCATGCGCGCGCACGCGGTCGCCAAGCAATTGATCGGCAATGACCAGACTGATTTTGAAGACGTCAATGGCCTGCGTATTTTCCAGGAGTTCACCAGGGTGGTTGAGGCCGATGGCGCTGGTGCTGTGATTTATCACTTCAACAAGCCTGATTCCGAAATCCAAGAAGCAAAAATGGGCTATGTAAAGCTGTTTGCACCCTGGGGCTGGATCATTGGTACTGGCGCCTATGTCTCTGACATCGAAGCCGAGTTGAGCATCATGCGGATGACAGCAATGATCGCCTTGGGGATCAGCCTGGCCATTCTCGCGCTTGGTGCCACCGTGATCACCCGCAGTGTGACCAAACCAGTCAATGCTCTGAGAGACCGGATGCACTCGATGGCCGATGGCGATACCGATTCCGAGATCCCTGCTGCAACCAACAAAAGCGAAATTGGCGATATGGCGCGGACCTTGGAATCGTTCCGCAAAGCGCTGAGTCACCAAAAAGAGCTTGAGCTGGCGCAGAAAGATCGTGAACGCGAACAGGCAGAAGTTGTTGCCACCCTCAGCACCAGCCTGTCCTCGCTGTCGCAGGGTGACCTGACCGTCAAGATCGACGACCAGTTTCCTGCCGACTATGCCCAGCTGCGCAGCGACTTTAACCAGACGGTTGAAACGCTGAGCGGTACAATGGCCCGTATGGTTGAAGCCACCAGCTCTATCCGCAATGGTGCGACTGAAATCAGCCAGGCCTCCGATGATCTGTCGCATCGCACCGAAAGCCAGGCGGCGACTTTGGAAGAAACCGCAGCAGCTCTGGATGAGCTCACCGCCAGCGTGAAATCCGCCGCCGAAGGCGCGCGCAGCGTTGAAGCCACCATGGAGGCCGCCAAACAGGAGGCCGAAGTCAGTGGCGAAGTGGTGCAAAGCGCGGTTTCGGCGATGACCGAA
>NZ_JBDWPJ010000232.1:0-17123 GCF_039971195.1 Pseudophaeobacter sp. | reverse complement strand
AGCAGGCCTGCGCCAAGGCAAAACAACAGCTTGGTCACTGGTTGGCACAGTAGCGGGGATATCCGCCGCCCGAAAGATCAGCCGGAAAGGCCCTGCTGCTCTTCCCGGCCAGCCTGCAGCATGGTCAAGGTCTGCAGCAGCACGGATTTGCTGATCGGTTTTTGCAGGAAATAATCCATGCCTGCCGCCAGACAGGCCTCGCGGTCAGAATCAAAGGCATTGGCCGTCAGGGCGATTATCACCGGCTGTTCGGTGTCCAGCGCGCGGATTTCGCGGGTGGCGGCAAGCCCGTCGAGTTCGGGCATCGACATATCCATCAGAATGATATCCGGCGGTGTCTGCTGGCACAGCGTCACCGCCTCGCGACCGTTGTGGGCTTCGCGCAGGTGAAGGCCCAAACCATCCAGGTATTTGCGCACCAACAGGCGGTTGGTCTTATTGTCTTCGGCCAGCAGGATCTCGCATCCCGCCAGGTTTTCAGTCTCCAGCAAACGATCAACCGAAAGGACCTTCTCCGGGTTCACAGCCTGGCTCAGCTGGACCTCCAGACGGAAGCAAGAGCCCTTGTCCTTTTGCCGACACAGATCAATGCCGCCGCCCATGCGTTTGGCCAGAATGCTTGAAATGGTCAGCCCCAGCCCGGTGCCACCAAAGGCGCGGGTGGTGGCCGCATCCGCCTGGGCAAAGCGGTCAAAGATCAAATCGGCCTGGCCATCGGTGATACCAATGCCAGTGTCTTCGACCTCGATGAGCAGACGGTAAGGATCATCGCCAACGCTGCTGACCTTGAGGTCCACGCCACCCTTGGAGGTGAATTTCACCGCATTGCCAATCAGGTTCACCAGGATCTGCCGCAGCCTGCCATCGTCCCCATGCATCCGCGCAGGCAGTTCATCGGCAAAACTCACTGTCAGCCACAGATCCTTTTCCCGCGCCTTTGGCCGCAGCAGATTGACCGCCCCGGCAATGCAGTTTTGCAGGTCAAAGTCGACCGGGCTAATGGCCAGTTTCCCAGCCTCAAGCCGGGACAGGTCCAGAATATCATTGATGATCTTCAACAGCGCATTCGAAGATTCCCGGATGGTATCAAGGTAATCGCGCTCTTCCGCGCCGAGATCCCGTTCGGCCATCAGATCCGCCATGCCGAGAATGCCGTTCATTGGCGTGCGGATTTCGTGGGACATATTGGCGAGGAATTCGGATTTGGCGCGATCGGCGCTTTCGGCGGCAACCTTGGCGTCGGTCAGCTGGTTGTTGCGCTGCAAGAGCGCCGCGTTGGCCTCGATCAGCATCTCGCGCAGGTCCACGTCCGGGGTGACGTCCAGGTTCACCCCAATCATCCGCAGCCAGCCTTCACTATCGGCATAGGCCGTACCCATAGCCCGGATGTGCTTTACCTCGCCGCTGGCCAGAACAATACGGAACTCTGCCGCATAACTGCCGCCGGCATGGGCGGATTCCTTGTGCTCCCGAATGGCCTGCTCACGATCGTCAGGATGCAGGAAGGACTCCCAGATGCCGAAGGTGATCGGTTCATCCGGGTCCAGTTCATACATTTCACGCAGGCTGGGGTCCCAGATCTCTTCGCCGGTTCGGGTATTGGATTCCCAAATCCCGATCTTTGCAATCTCCAGGGCAATCTCAAGCCGCCGCGACAGGGTTTCCAACTGGCGCTCGCGGCGCTTCAGGGTGAGGATAACCCTGCGCCGCCCGGCAGACAATCGACCAGCGGTATAGATCGGGCCAATGATCAGTGCCCCGGCAATGAACACCACCAAACGCCAGGGCCAGGGATTGGCCTGGCGCGCCGACCAGCCGCCCTTGGGGCGGGCGGCAATCTGCCAAGAGCCAACCGGTAGTGGAATATCCAAAACAACCGGATTGTCCGAGAATATCGCCGGGTCTCCATAAAACTGAGCCCCCGCGGCCCCCATGCCATCGCGCCCCTGCATGGCCACTTCGATGCCGAGATCGGGTGAGTTAAACCCATGAGCCGCATAAAGCGGCGCGACTTTCATCACCGAGGAGAGGATGCCCCAGAACCGGCGATCCGGTCCCGAGCCGGTGAAGACTGGGAAGCGGCCAATAAAGGCCTCGCCGCCCTGCACCAGCTGCACCGGTCCGGCCAAAACCATTTCGCCGCCATCGCGGACCTTAAAAGCTGCATCCCGCTGCGCGTCATTCCGGTTGTAGTCCAACCCCAGAGCCGCCTCGTTGCCCTCCAGCGGGTAGAGCATCGAAATCACCAGATCGGGAGCAGCCGCAACATGGCTGATGCCGGTATTGGTGCCGATCACCATCTCTCCAAGTTGACTAAATCTCTCCTGGGACATGTCCGGTTCTGTTGACAGCACCGCAACAAGGCCACGAACCAGTTGAATATCAGCATTCAGCGACCCTTCCAGACTTGTCTGAATCAGGCTCGCCTCGCGGCGCACATCGGCTCGCAATGCCTGGTCATGGATGGTGTTGTTTTGTTGTTCTGAATAATACCCGGCGGCCAGTACCATGAAGAACGCAATCAAAACAGGCAGGTAGGCGCGCTTGTACAGCCCGTCCATGGGTATTGTCGAAGGACTTCTCACGAAACAAACACCACTTTACCCCTACACACCCCGTTTACCAAAGGGGCGAACGCTTACCACTGAGACCTTTGGTTCCAGATCACATCTGCCGCAAAGGTGTTCACAAAGCCTTAACACCCGGCAAGCAGATCCCTGTTCCAGAACGCCTGAGCCCCCTATCACATGCCTTATTAGTGTCGTGAAGTAAATTCAGCAGCAAAGGGTGCTGCATCGCTGATTTGAAGAGGAGCAAGTGGCAAGAATTGGCTCAAAGACCCCGCCAGATCGGTCCTGCCAGATCAGCCCTGATGGGTCTGCCCCCTCCAAAGCAAGGGCCAAAGAGCCCCTGACCCTTTGGCTTTTCCTGTGCTGCCACAGTATCTCGGGGATGCCGCTAGGCGGCGGTAAGGGCCTGTGACATCACTCCGGCAGAGGTGCCTTCGGTTGCGGCGGGGCCCTGCGAAACCTGCGCTTTTGGGATCTGGGCCATGACCCATTCCTCCAGCGGCGCCAGTTGCGGTGGCAGCTCGACACCCAAATCGCCAATGAAGTCAAAAAAGGCTGCCCGGTTCAGTTGGTTCAGCCCCACCAAGACCGGGATTTCCTTGGCCAGGGCCTCGCCAATCACGTTGCGAAAACCGCGCCCCTCTGCCTCGTGTTTGCCAAACTTGTTGATGATCAGCAGATCAGCGCCATCCTGCAATGCCGCTTCCGCCAGCGCCACAGATTGCTCCAGCGCCGCCGGATCCAAGCGACAGCCACGGGCTTCTTCGCCCAGGGTCTGCGAGATGCGGATCACTGGACCTTCGGGCAGAACCTGCACGTCCATATCGCAGCGGCAGCTGTCTGTGCGTTCGGAATTGACCTGCACGATGCCGCAGGGAGACAGACCAGAGGCCAGCAGGCGCTGGCTCAGCTGGTGAAGGATCTGATCGGTATCGCCGCGCCCCTGGGCCATAGTATAGGCAATCTGCATGGTCTTTTTCCTTGAACTGGTATCACCGGGCCAAAGTGCCCCCTGCCCCGGCGGTAGGGTTTCTATGCGTTGGATGTGCTGGCCAGCGGTCAGACAACCGGCTTCAGATCAGCGCCTGAAATCTCGGCTGTGGCAGCCAGTTTTTGCACAAACTCCTGCGCTGCACGCGCCCAGGCGGCCTTTTCCATGGCAATGGTGATGGCGCGTTTGGTGGCTTCAAAAGGCAGTTCCTGCCCCTCAGCCACCGCATCCATCCTCACGATGTGATAGCCATGACGCGACAAGATCGGCACCGGTGTGATCTCACATTCAGCCAGGTGATGCAGGAATTTTTCAAACTCCGGCACCGTGTCGCCCGGCCCAAGCTGGCCCAGGGCGCCGCCGGAAGTTTTTGAGCCGCAATCGCTGTCTGTTTTGGCCAGGGCGACAAAATCCTTTGGGTTGGTCTTGAGGCGGTCATTCAGCACATTGGCCTTTTTCAGCGCCTTTTCCTTGGCTTCCTTGTCGCGGGGGTCACAGGCACAAAGGATATGCGAGACCTCCCAAAGCGGCGGCGAGCGGAACCGGGAGGGATCGCGCGCCCATTCTGTATGGACCTCTTCTTCCGTCGGGGTCTCAGCCTCGACCGAGGCTTCGAGAAGGCCCCGGATCAGGGCCTCCTCATCTGTTTCAAACTGGCCCGGCCCGACTTCTGCCGGTTCAGTTGTCAGCTCCTGACGGCGCGCCTCCTGCAGCAGGAGGGTGCGCACCGCCACCGCATTGGCGGCCTTGCGCCAGGCGATACCCGGCTTACCGGTGGGGGCTTCGTGGTTCTGTGTCTCGGCCGCGATTACGGCATGAGGCACAGCTTCGCCATTGACGATGAGATCGGGGAAAAGGCCAGCTTTCATCTTATCTACTCCGGCTTATTTGCTAGCGGAACGGTTGGGGGCAACCGGACCTGCGCGGGTTGGGAGGCTTTCACTGCGACGCGAGCGCACCACCTGATAACCAGGGCGGAAGACATAGCGCACCGGCACCGAGAGCATGTGCACCAACCGGGTGAAGGGGAAGACCAGGAAGATGGTCAGCCCGAGGAACAGGTGCAGTTTGAAGATGAAGGCCACATCCGAAATGTAGGAGGCCGCCGCCCCGTCGAAGGTGACAATCCCCTGCGCCCAGGCCATGAACTTGGTCATTTCGTGGCCGTCCAGATGCCCCAATGAGGCAAAGATGGTCAACAGCCCCAGCACCAGCTGCGCCAAGAGCATCGCCAGAATGGCAATATCGGCAGTGCTGGAGGTCTTGCGGATGCGTGGATCCGTCCAGCGACGGTGAAACAGCATGCCGCCACCAATCAGGGCCATGACGCCAGCGATACCGCCGACGACAACCGCGCCAACCTGTTTGAACCCATGGCTGATGCCAAGCGCATCAAAGATGCCAATTGGAGTCAGCAGGCCAATGAGATGGCCAAAGAAGATCACCAGCACACCGATGTGAAACAGCACCGAGCCCATAATCAGCTGCTTGCGCCGCAGCATCTGGCTCGAGGAGGTCTTCCAGGTGAAAGGATCCCGCTCGTAGCGCGCGATCGACCCGAGCATCGCCACCGTGAGGGCGATATAGGGATAGATACCGAATAGGAAATTATGCATGAGAGCCTCCGTTATTCAGCCGCAACGCCGGTTTTTTGACCGGGCGCAGGATTTTGGGGTTCATCCATGCGCGACAGCATATCGCGCACTTGGGGACAGCCCGCATTGGGATCGGGACCAAAGAGCACTTCGCTCTCCTCCCAGACCTCATCCAGGGCTTCCAGATCATTGGGGTCCACTTCCGGCTGCTCCAGCAGCTCAGCGACGGCGGCCTTATCGGCCTCGGTGCCTGCCAGCTGTAAAAGAGCGGCGAACACAGCACCATAAGTGCTCTCGCGACGGGCAAGCCGTTCGCTCAAGGCGCTAAAGATATGGGCTGCGTCCGCCAAAGTGTCCTGTACTTCCGCAAAGGGACGCGTCGACAGGAATTCCAGCAAAACAGGCAGGTGATCCGGCAGTTCCGTGGTGTTGGGCTCAAAACCACCATCGCGGTAGGTTTCGATCAAGGACACCATGGCGCCGCCACGATCGCGGCTTTCGCCGTGCACGTGCTCAAACAGGTTGAGGCTGAGGGTGCGCGAGCGATCAAAGAGCATGACGTATTTCTCTTCGAGATCGTAGATGTCCTCGTCGCGCAGCGCCTCCACCAAGGGGCGCAGGTCGCGCCGCGCGGCTGCGGTGAGGCGGGTATCAGAGGCGAGCACGCCTCCGATTTCCGACATGGCGCCCTGCAGCTCCCGCGTGGGGTAGCTCAAGAGCAATGAGATCGCTTTTAGTGAACGGTCCATCAGCGTAGCTCCTCAGGCATTTTCAAAGGCTTCTTGGAGCCGCCAAACAGCGATCCCTTGCTGATACCGGGCGAGCAGCCATTGGTATCGGTAAAGCCGCAACCGCCGCGCAGATCATAGGCTTCTTCGACCTGTTCCCGGTGGGTGGTTGGGATGACAAAGCGATCCTCGTAATCCGCCAGGGCCATGATTTTATACATGTCCTCAATCATGGCGGAGTCGAGACCGACCTTCTTGGCCACTGCCTCATCGCGCACACCGTCGATGGTTTTGGCCCGCATGTAGGAGCGCATGGCCAGCATCCGCTCCAGTGCAAGCGCTACTGGTTCTTCGTCGCCTGCGGTGAGCATATTGGCGAGGTAACGCAGCGGGATCCGCAGGTTGCGCACATCCGGCATGGCGCCATCCATACCAATGGCGCCTGCCTCGGCAGCGTTCTGGATCGGCGACAGTGGCGGGATGTACCAGACCATCGGCAGAGTGCGATATTCGGGGTGCAGCGGGAAGGCCACCTTCCACTCCATCGCCATTTTCCAGATCGGGCTTTCCTGTGCCGATTTGATCCAGTCCTCGGGGATACCATCGGCGCGGGCGGTTTCAATCACCTGCGGATCGTTGGGATCGAGGAAGACATCCAGCTGCGCATCATAAAGATCGGTTGTGGCGGGCGCATTTGCTGCCTCTTCGATCTTATCCGCATCATAGAGCATCACGCCCAGATAGCGGATCCGACCAACGCAGGTCTCGGAACAGACCGTTGGGTTGCCGCTTTCGATCCGGGGGTAGCACAGGGTGCATTTCTCGGATTTGCCGCTCTGCCAGTTGTAGTAGATCTTTTTGTAAGGACAGCCCGAGACGCACATCCGCCAGCCGCGGCATTTTTCCTGATCAATCAGGACAATGCCGTCTTCTTCGCGTTTGTAGATCGCACCGGATGGGCAGGACGCTGCACAGGCCGGGTTCAGACAGTGCTCACAGAGCCGGGGGAGATACATCATGAATGTATTCTCATATTCCCCGTAGATCTCCTTTTGGATGCCCTCAAAGTTGTAGTCTTGCGACCTCTTTGCGAACTCACCGCCCAGGATCTCTTCCCAGTTCGGCCCCTTGTTGATCTTCTCCATGCGCTCGCCGGTCACCTTCGAGCGGGGACGCGCGGTGGGGAAGGCCTCCAGTTCGGGGGCCGATTTCAGGTGGTCGTAGTCAAAATCAAACGGCTCGTAGTAGTCGTCGATTTCGGGCAGATCCGGGTTGCCAAAGATATTGGCCAGGATCCGCCATTTGCTGCCTTGTTTGGGCTGGAGCTTACCGCCACGGGTGCGCTCCCAGCCGCCATTCCAACGGTCCTGGTTTTCCCAGTCCGTAGGATAACCGGTGCCGGGTTTGGTTTCGACATTGTTGAACCAGGCGTATTCGACACCGTCGCGGCTGGTCCAGACGTTCTTACAGGTGACGGAACAGGTGTGGCACCCGATGCATTTATCGAGGTTCAGCACCATGCCGATTTGAGCACGTACTCTCATTCTGCTGCCTCCTTCTGGGTGGCTTCCCGGTCGAGCCAGTCGACCTTTTTCATCTTGCGCACCACGACAAATTCATCGCGGTTGGCGCCAACTGTGCCGTAGTAGTTGAAGCCGTAAGACTGCTGCGCATAACCACCGATCATATGGGTGGGTTTCAGAACAGTCCGGGTCACAGAGTTGTGGATCCCGCCCCGGTGACCGGTCTTTTCAGAGCCGGGCGTGTTCACGATCTTCTCCTGGGCGTGATACATGAAGGTGGTGCCATCCTTCATCCGCTGCGACACCACCGCCCGCGCGGTCAAAGCGCCGTTGGTGTTGTAGAGCTCGATCCAGTCGTTGTCCTTGATATCGGCTTTTTTGGCGTCGTTTTCAGACAGCCAGACCACCGGGCCACCGCGGTTCAGCGTCAGCATCAGCAAGTTGTCGGAATAGGTCGAGTGGATGCCCCATTTCTGGTGCGGCGTGATGAAGTTCAACACCAGGTTGTCGCCATCGTCCTGCACATCCTTGGTGATGGTTTTCAGATCCACCGGAGGCCGGTAGGACATGAAGCCTTCGCCAAAGGCGCGCATCCAGAGGTGATCCTGATAAAGCTGCTGACGACCAGTCAAGGTGCGCCATGGGATCAGCTCATGCACGTTGGTATAGCCGGCGTTATAGCAGACCTTCTCGCTTTCCAGACCAGACCAAGTCGGAGAGGAGATGATCTTGCGTGGCTGGGCGGCGATATCGCGGAAGCGGATCTTCTCGTCTTCCTTGGGCAGGGCCAGATGGGTGTGATCAAGACCAGTAAAGGTCGAGAGCGCATCCCAGGCTTTCACCGCCACTTCGCCATTGGTTTCCGGTGCCAGCATCAGCACGACCTCGGTGGCGTCGATATCGGTGACGATCTTGGCACAGCCCTTGGCCGGGCCTTCCTCCCATTCACCGTTCAGCTCGCGCAGATGCTGCACTTCGTGCTCGGTGTTCCAGTTGATGCCTTTGCCGCCATTGCCCAGTTTGTCCAAAAGCGGACCAAGCGCCACAAAGCGATCATAGATCGCGGTGTAGTCACGCTCGACCGGAATATAGTTCGGCGCGGTCTTGCCCGGGATCAGGTCGCATTCGCCCTTCTTCCAGTCCTTGACCTGATCCTGCGCCAGTTCAGCCGGGGTGTCGTGCAGCAGAGGCAACGCCACGATGTCGGTTTCCTTGCCGAGGATCTCGGGGGCAACTTCCTGCACCTTCTTGGCGATGGATTTGAAGATCTCCCAGTCGGATTTGCTCTCGTAGGCCGGATCCACAGCCGCCTGCAGCGGGTGGATGAACGGGTGCATATCCGAGGTGTTGAGGTCGTTCTTCTCATACCACGAGGCCGTTGGCAGCACGATATCGGAATAGACCGCGGTGGTGCTCATGCGGAAGTCGATGGTGACCAGCAGATCGAGTTTGCCCTGCGGGCCTTCCTCGTGCCATTTGGCCTCTTTTGGCAGTTGCCGCCCTTCTTCACCAAGATCCTTGCCCATGACACCGTGATCGGTTCCCAGGAGGTGCTTGAGGAAGTATTCATGGCCCTTACCGGAGGAACCCAAGAGGTTGGAGCGCCACACAAAGAGGTTACGCGGCCAGTTTTCCGGGGCATCTGGATCCTCGCAGGACATCTCCAGCTCGCCCGATTTCAGCTGCTCGGCCACATAGGCCGGGATTTCCTTGCCAGCTGCCTTGGCCTGTTTCGCCACTTCCAGCGGGTTGGTTTTCAACTGTGGTGCTGATGGCAACCAGCCCATGCGTTCAGCCCGGACGTTATAGTCGATGAGGTTGATGTCCCAATCGCCCTCAGGGGCTGTTGGCGACAGGATCTCATCGGCCTCAAGCGTCTCGTAGCGCCACTGGTCAGAGTGGGCATACCAGGCCGAGGTGGAGTTCATGTGGCGCGGCGGACGGCCCCAATCAAGGGCAAAGGCCAAGGGCTGCCAGCCGGTTTGCGGCCGCAGTTTTTCCTGGCCCACATAGTGTGCCCAGCCTCCGCCGGATTGTCCCACGCAGCCACACATGACCAGCATGTTGATGACACCGCGATAGTTCATATCCATGTGATACCAGTGGTTCATCGCCGCGCCGATGATGATCATCGACTTGCCTTCGGTCTTTTCGGCATTCTGAGCAAATTCACGGGCAACATGGATGATCTTGTCGCGGCTGACACCGGTGATCTTTTCAGCCCAGGCCGGGGTGCCGGGCATCTCATCGTCATAGTCTTTGGCAACCCAGTCACCGCCCAGATTGCGGTCGAGACCGTAGTTGGCGCAGTAAAGGTCAAAGACCGTGGCAACGCGGATCTCGCCCTCGGCGGTCTTGATGGTCTTAACCGGGATATTGCGGGTCAAAACATCGGGGTGATCGGCGTCGGTGGCAAAGGCCTCGGTGGCTTCGCCGCCAAAGTAGGGGAAATCAACGCCCAGAACATCGTCATGGTCTTCTTCAAGAACAAGCGACATCTTCAGGTTGGTGTCAGCATCCTTGGCCTTTTCCTGCAGGTTCCATTCGCCGTCTTCGCCCCAGCGATAGCCGATTGACCCATTGGGGGCGACCAGACCACCTGTGGCCTCATCCCAGGCGATGGTTTTCCATTCCGGGTTATTCTCTTCACCCAGTTTACCATCCAGATCATCGGCCCGCAGGAAGCGGCCCGGCAGGATGCGACCGTCTTTTTCTTCCAGCTTCACCAGCATGGGGAAGTCAGAGTATTTCCGGCAGTATTCTTCAAAATACTCGGCCTGACGGTCGAGGTGGAATTCGCGCAGGATCACATGGCCAAAGGCCATGCCCAGCGCCGCATCGGTGCCCTGTTTGACGTTCAGCCAGACATCGCCAAATTTGGCGGCCTCGGAATAGTCGGGGCAGATGACGGCGGATTTGGTCCCACGGTAGCGGGCTTCGGTGTAGAAATGCGCGTCCGGCGTCCGGGTCTGCGGCACGTTGGAGCCCCAGAGCAACAGATAACCGGAGTTGTACCAATCAGCCGATTCCGGCACATCGGTCTGCTCACCCCAGATCATCGGCGAGGCGGGGGGCAGATCGCAGTACCAATCATAGAAGGACATGCAGACGCCGCCCATCAGGGACAGATAGCGTGAGCCGGCCGCATAGGAGATCATCGACATCGCCGGAATGGGCGAGAAGCCAAAGATCCGGTCGGGGCCGTAGGTCTTGGTGGTGTAGGAGTTCGCCGCCGCGGTGATCTCGGTGGCCTCATCCCAGGTGGCGCGGACAAAACCGCCCTTCCCACGGGTCTCTACATAAGAGGCGCGTAGGATGGGATCGTTCTGCAGCTTGGTCCAGGCCTCGATGGGGCTCATGGTGGCGCGCATCTTGCGCCAGATCTTCATCAGGCGGCCACGCACCAGCGGGTTCTTCACCCGGTTGGCAGAATAGAGATACCAGCTGTAGCTGGCGCCACGGGCACAGCCGCGGGGCTCGTGGTTGGGCAGATCCGGGCGGGTGCGCGGATAGTCGGTCTGCTGTGTTTCCCAGGTGACGATCCCGGATTTCACGTAGATTTTCCAGGAACAAGACCCAGTGCAGTTCACCCCATGGGTGGAGCGCACAATTTTGTCGTGGCGCCAGCGGTTGCGATATGTGTCTTCCCAGTCGCGGTTTTCACGGGTGACCTGGCCGTGACCGTTGGAGAACGTTTCAAGTTCTTTGGACTGAAGGAAGTTTAGCCGGTCGAGCAGATGGCTCATGGGGTCTCTCCTTGGATTGGCGGGCGGGCTCCGGCCAGCACGTGGCCGGAGCTGTGCGAGCTTGAGGTATTAGGGGTTCTTGATGTAGGCGCCGGGGCGCAGGTAGAACCACCAGTTGATCACGATGCAGACGCCGTAGAAGACAGCAAACCCGTAGAGCGCATACTCTGGGGTGCCGGCGCTCATCTGTTCCCCGAACACTTTGGGGATGATGAAAGCGCCATAGGCGGCAACAGCGGCGGTCCAACCCAGAACCGGGCCAGCCTGCTCTTTGTTGAAGGCCACCGCGATGGTCCGGAAGGTGGAGCCATTGCCGATGCCGGTGGCCGCAAACAGGATCAGGAAGAGGCCGAGGAAGGGTACAAAATACTCTTCAGGCGTTGCCGAGGAATAGGCCTTTTGGATGAAATAGGCGACACCCAGGGCCGAGGCGACCATGACAACCGAGATCCACTGGGTAACCCGGGCGCCGCCCAGTTTGTCAGCAATCATACCGCCAATTGGACGGATCAGCGCCCCGATGAAGGGCCCCATCCAGGCAAACATCAAGGCAGATGGACCATTCGAGTTGACGGTGTCATGAGTCATCACCCCGTCGACCATCAGGTGCTGGAAGCCAAAGACCACTTTGATGGTCAGCGCCAGCGCAGCAGAGTACCCAATGAAGCTACCAAAGGTCATGGTATAGATCACGGTCATCGCCCAGGTGTGTTTGTTGCCAAAGATCTGATACTGGCGGGTGAGGTTTTGACCAACCTGACCAGGGATCATTTTCAACAGGATCACTGTCAAGGCGATTACGATGGGCAGCACCAGCCATTTGGAAACCATAAAGCCCGAGCCGCCAACCTTGGCAGGCAGCATCAGCCACAGGCCAAAGCCCGCAGTGACAAAACCGATCAGCAACATGAAGGTGATGGTCGAGAAAGCGCCAACAGGGCCTGGGATATCCGGGCTGACATGTTCGTCACGGATATTGTTCATGCCAAACCAGCCGGCAAAGGCCAGCGGCACCAAGAGCAACAACCAGACGTAGCCAGCATTATGGATATAGGTTTCTGTCCCGGCTGGGATCTTACCGATCAGGGTCCCAGAGGTATTCTCCAGGATCATTGGCTCGCCGCCGAACAGACCAAAGGTCATTACCAGCGGGATAACGATCTGCATGGTGGTCACACCAAAGTTGCCCAGACCCGCGTTCATGCCCAGCGCATAGCCCTGCACCTTTTTGGGGTAGAAGAACGAGATATTGGACATCGAGGAGGAGAAGTTACCGCCGCCAATACCCGACAGGAAGGCCAGCACCTGGAACTGCCAGAGCGGCGTATCCGGGTTTTGCAGTGCAATGCCGGCCCCAACGGCGGGGATCATCAAGAGCGCCGTGGTAAAGAAGATGGTGTTTCGACCACCGGCAATCCGAATAAAGAAGGTCGAGGGGATGCGCAGCGTCGCACCAGTCAGGCCGGCGATGGCCGCCAGGGTAAAGAGCTCTGATTTTTCAAAGGCAAAGCCGAGGTTGATCATCTGTACGGTGATGATGCCCCAGTAGAGCCAGACGGCAAAGCCACAGAGCAGTGACGGGATTGAGATCCACAGGTTGCGGGTGGCGATTGCTTTACCCGTAGAGGCCCAATAGCTCTCGTCCTCCGGGGTATAGTTTCTTAGGTCTTGTCCCACGTTTTTTCCTCCTCACTATGAGGTTGCGACGGGCCGGGAGAGGCCCGTCATTTTTCGAATTCAGGATTTTGGTGCTTCGGGATGCTTGGCGTTCCACTCCTCGACCACGGCGACCGATTGGGCCAGCGCAGTGTTGGCGCGTTCAGCACGAGTACGCAGGGCGTCCAGCGAGGCATGTTCAAAGTTGGCTTTCTCTTCTTCTTCCTGCTCTTCAGAGAAGCGGACAAAGAAGGCGAGAACCGAGGCACAGGCGACAGTGACACCGATGACAAAGAAGACATCGTTCCATTCCATCGCGCCTTTGAACAGGAAGCCCGCAGCCACCGCACCGGCGTTGCCGCCTGCACCAACCACACCAGCAACCGCGCCGAGTGCTTTTTTGTTGATGAAGGGAACCACTGAGTAAGTCGCGCCTTCGGCCATCTGGGTGAACAGCGAGAAGATGATCAGCATCGGCAGCGCCAGGAACAGCACCTGCATCTGGCTGAACACCATCAGAGCACAGCCCTCGCCCAGAAGCACGATGAAGAGCCAGAAGCTGCGGCCCTTGAGGCCCCAAAGCGCGCCGAAGTTGTCGCCAAAGATGCCGCCCAGGGTGCGGGCAAAGATGTTCATCAGCCCAAAGGAGGCCGCAACACCACCTGCCGCCACCAGGCTCAGGTCGAAGTAGTCATAGAAGTAGAGCGCCGCGACGTTGTTTACGGTGAGCTCAATGCCAAAGCAGGCACCATAGATCAGGAACAGGATCCAGACCCGGTAGTCCGCCATTGCCTTGAAGTAGTCAGCGGTTACCGATTTTTTCGGTGGCAGTTTACCCTGCTCGCGTAGTTCCTTGTAGTTTCCTTCCGGCGCATCCTGGGTCAGGAAGTAGTAAGCGATGCCGACCACAAAGATCACGCAGCCCACAACCATCATCGACAGGCGCCAGCCAACGGCCTCAGAGAAGCCAAAGCCAACCACAAAGACCGAGAAGACCATCGGCATGGCAAACTGGGTGACACCGCCACCAAGGTTGCCCCAGCCGGCGGAGGTCGCATTGGCGGTGCCCACCACATTCGGGGCAAACATAACAGTGGTATGATACTGGGTGATGACAAAGGCCGCGCCAATGATGCCGATCAACAGGCGAAAGAACAGGAAGGTCTCAAAGCTGTCCGCCAGGCCAATGCCCGCCACCGGAAAGGCGCCAAAGATCAGCAGATAGGTATACGACAGCCGGGGACCGATGCGATCACAGAGCCAGCCGATAAAGAAGCGGGCAAAGACCGTCACCGCCACCGAAGCGATGATCGACCAGCCCACCTGGGATTTGGTCAATTGCAGCTCGTCGCGCACGATGATCATCAGTGGCGCGATGCCGAACCAGGCAAAGAAGCAGGAGAAGAAAGCAAACCAAGTCATATGGAAGGTGCGGATCTGCACCATCTTCACATTGAAGAAGTTTCCCCAGAGACTGGTTGCCTTGTTTTGAATTTCCATCGGTGTCCCTCCGAATTTTACGAAGGCCCGCCAAGGCGAGCTTTGACGATGACTTGCGCCCATATTGCCCACCTAGGTTTGATCCAGATCATGTTATTTGAAAAAATGCATATAAATAAATGACTTATAGACTAATGTCATTTCCATCCCGGCGACAGATCAAACACTCACCTCCACTCTCGCAAGGCAACTGTTGACATTTATCAAGTGAATGGGTGATCAACATGCGAACTCATACTCAGCTGGTGACGCTAGGCATGCCCGACTCACATTCTAAAGAAATTCGGGAATTGCACCTCTTTTCTGAGATGGAAGATGCGCATTTTCAATCCCTTATCCGAGCGGCCTATGTGCAAAACTTCCCGCCTCAGATTGAGCTGATCACCGAGGGCGACTCGAGTGATTTTCTCCATGTGTTGTTAAGCGGGTCAGTGGATCTGTTTTCCAGCTGGAATGATCGTGAAACCAGCATGGCCACAGTGCGACCGATCTCCACCTTTATCCTGGCGGCCACCGTGCGCGAAGCCCCCTACCTGATGTCAGCCCGCACAATGGAAAAAAGCCGCATCATGCTAATTCCCAGCCAGAACGTACGGGATGTGTTTGATCAGGATGGCCAGTTTGCCCGCGCCATCGTTGATGAATTGGCTATGTGCTACCGTGGAGTCATCAAGAATACTAAGGATCTGAAGCTGCGTACTTCGCTGGAACGGCTGGCCAATTACCTGTTGCGCCAACAGGCGCGCTCTGGCGGCGGCGAAACCTTTATGCTTGAAGCAGAAAAGCGCCGTCTGGCCTCGGTTCTGGGCATGACCTCCGAAAACCTGAGTCGGGCGTTCAAGGCGCTGCGCCCCTATGGGGTCACCGTAAAGGGCAGCCAGATCACCATTGCCAATCAGCAGGATCTTGAAGGTTTTGCCAAACCCAACCCGCTGATCGACAACCGCTGATCTCTTAGCACCCGCGGCCTGTGCCGCCTTTTTTAAGCAGCCGTGCCAATCGCTTTTTGGGTGCGGCGCAACCAGGTCTGCAATTCCGCATCCTGAGGGTATGTCTGCCCAACCGCTTTCAAAATTGGCAAGGCCGATTGAAACTTCTCGACCTTGGCCAGGCATATTCCCAGCAGTCGCCAGATCTCCGGCTTGTAGCCACAGCGCTGACCTGCTCGTTCCAACACCTCGATGGCCTCTTCCACGCGGCCAAGTTGTTGCAACAGATCGCCGTAGTGCAGTTCAAGATCCCGGATCATGCCACCACAAGAGAGGTCGCGCGCTGCACCGCTGTCTCTGGTGGCTTGCCGAGCAATATCCAGCTCCGCCAGGGCTGCCTCCGGCGCCTGCAACTGGCGCAGCACCTCAGCTCGGGCCGCATACCAGGCCAGGGCGGGCACCGCCTCAGGCGGCCGTTGCGGAGCGGATTTCATCCAGTCTTGCAGCAGATCATAAATGTCGCGCTGCATCGACTGCGCCAGCCGATCCGCGATCAGAACCGACCAGGGGTGATGCGGGTAGGCGCGGCTGACTGCGCAGATCAAATCAAAAGCTTTTTCATGCTCGCCTGTGGCCAGAAACCGAGATACCCGGCGTCTGTCAGAGGCACCTGGCAGAGGCGAGACCAGGGCATGGGGGGGAGCACCTGGCTGCAGCGCCGCTGCGGTCATCTTAGCTTGCGCATGTAATATGGAGCGATGGTCCGCGGGCACCAGATGCACCGCAACTTCGCCGGAAACAAAATCCTCCCAGCCATAGGCCAGCATCGCAAAAGAAATCAGACCCGGACGCTCGCCGCGAATGAGCGCCATATCCCCTTGCAAAGGCACCAATTCATGGGCCCGACGCCGCACTTCGGCCTGCCTGGACTCGGTCGCCCAACCCGGATCAAAGCCCGTCAATCTGCGAAACACCGGTCCGTTGTCGATCACCGTCAGGCTCAGCGGTGGCATCTCAAGCGCCGCGAGATGCCGCGCGGTTTCAAAGGCCTCGGCGCCACCATAAGAAAACCCGGTTAGATGCAGCCCCTCTGTGAAGGCGCTGTGTTGCAACAGCTTGGCATAGTATCGCGCGTGATCGGCAAAACTGCGGCGGGCCACTGAGGCTGGTGCAACAGGTCTTTGCAACAGATAGCTCCCCTGCTCCTGCGGCAGCTGCTGCAAAAGATCGCTGAGGTTTGGACCTGTGGCGACAAATCCTGGCAAAAAGACCAGCGGCGGCATCTCTCCGGCAGACTTGGTGCAGATCAGCCCGTCGTGCAGATCAACTGGCCGGATCCCCGCCAAAAGGGCACTGAGGCCCAGCGGCGTTGGTGCGCCAAAAGCCTCTGCCACCGGCAGGTGGCATCCGGTTTTTTCCCGGATATGGGCCAAGAATTTGATCAGCAAGAGCGAGCTGCCACCCGCCGCAAAGAAGTCCTGATCGCCGCCTTGTGGTGGCCGCCCCAGAACCTGGTGCCAGCCTTCCTGTACTGCAGGTGCAAGGACGCCCTGCACCGTATCAGAAACCTGGTCTGCCTGTTGCAGTGCCTCTATCGCCCGTTCTGTCAGCGCCGCCCGGTCCAGTTTGCCAGAGGCATTCAGCGGCAGGGCCTCACAGCGCAGAACAAGCGATGGCACCCAGGCCGAAGGCAGGTTGTCGCGCAGATACTGGCGCAGATCTGCCTCCCCTGCCGCCTGTCCTGTAGTGGATTTGGCCACGTAGCAGGCAATCAAAACCTGGGTCTCGCCGATGGGGGCTGCAAAAACCGCTGCCGCGCTGGCCATGCCACTGGCCAACAACAGGTTTTCAATTTCTCCAGGCTCCACCCGCTGGCCGCTGATTT
>NZ_JBDWPJ010000231.1:0-10759 GCF_039971195.1 Pseudophaeobacter sp. | reverse complement strand
GATGCGGTGGGTCGAGGCCAGCACCACCTCGGAGGCCCCCGCCATACGGTGACGGTGGCTGTCGGTGCCCTGCTGATCCACATCCGTGCTGTGATGGGCATGTTTGATGGTTGAGACCCTCAGGCCGCGTTCGGTGAACTCTGCCACCAGACGTTCCATCAGCCCGGTTTTGCCGCAGTTCTTCCAGCCGGTGATGCCGTAGAGTTTCATCGCAAAAGCTCCTCGGCCCGGGGCAGATCTTCGGGCCTGTTGACGTTGAAGAAGGGATCAAAGGGCTCTGCCTCAAACAGGGCTTCGCGGCCCTGGTGCTGATCGGTCCAGATCACCACCTTGCGCAAACCCTCCTTGAGCGCCGCACGCAGGTCATCGCGCAACGCTACGGGCCAAAGGCCAAAGGTTGGATGGCGATTGACCCTGCTGCGCCCGCCGGATTTCAGCTCTTCGCCGGTGCGCGGCGTGGTGGCCAATACCAGCGGATGGTCCTGCCCCTCAGAGGCTGCAACCAGGCGCGCCACCAGATCCTGCGGAAAGAAGGGCGTGTCGGCAGCGGCAGTGACGATTGCCTCAGCGCCCTGTTCCGCCGCCCAGTCGAGCCCCGCCAGCACGCCTGCAAGGGGCCCGGCAAAGCCCTCGATACTGTCGCGCACCACCGGCAGGCCCAGGTCGGCAAACCGCGCCGCATCACCATTGGCATTGAGCGCCATGCTGGCAACCTGCGGAGCCAGCCTGTCTCGTACCCGCTCCAACAGGCTGTGGCCACCGATCTGCAGCAGCCCCTTGTCGCCCCCGCCCATGCGGGTGGCAAGACCGCCTGCGAGGATTACGCCGATGGGTTTAGCTCTGGTCATGGTTAACGGCCTTCCATGGAGATGGGCGCAATGCGGCCCAACTTGGTATCACGACAAGCGGCCAAAGCAGCAGCGGCCAGCCAATTGCAAACGGTAGCAACAAGAAAGCAGAGACAAAAAGCACCGCAAGCGCAAAAAGAAAATGCAAGATTGCCCTCCTCAAGCGCTGAAGCATTTCAGTGGCTTCAGCGGGGGCAGACAAGTCCAAAGGTGTTCCCCACAGCAGCAATCGAAGCAGCAGCCTGTTTCTCTTGAGGTTTTTTCGCATGTTCGCAAGAGACGGCAGAACAGCAACCGGAGGCATATCCTCCAGCCAGCCGTATCTTTCTCTCTCCACAAGTGGCACCTGCTGCATCAGTCGAAAATAGGCTCGGTGCAGCTCAAACATGCGCCCAGAATTATACAGCCCATAACCTCCGGCAAGTGCAACGAAGGAGATCTGGTAAATCAATTGAAGTTGTTCATTCATTTGGGCTCATCCCTCACCCTTTCGGCGATGTGTCTTTGTCTCAACCGGGGCGTCGCGCGGATCCATGTCACGCTCTAGCCGGTCATCGCCGGACAGGCAGGTAAACCGCTGGCCTTTCATACGGCCAATCAGGGTGAGGCCGACCTCGCGAGCGATCTCAACACCCCAGGCGGTAAAGCCCGAGCGTGAAGCCAGGACGGGTATGCCCATCATTGCGCATTTGATCACCATCTCAGAGGTCATCCGGCCCGTGGTATACATGATCTTATCCTCAGGATCGACGCCCTCTGACAGCATCCAGCCCGCGATCTTGTCCACCGCGTTATGCCGTCCCACGTCTTCCATATAGACCAGCGGATGATCGCGATGACACAGCACCGTGCCGTGAATGGCTCCGGCTTCCAGATACAGGGACGGGGTGCGGTTGATCTTATGCGCCAGGGCATAAAGCCAGGAGGACTTCACCGGGGTAGCGGGCAATTGCACGCCCTCCAGCCCCTCCATCATATCGCCAAAGACGGTGCCGACGGCACAGCCCGAGGTGCGGGTCTTTTTCTGCAGCTTTTCCTCATGGCTGGTTTCCACCGCGGTGCGCACCACAACGGTTTCCAGCTCCTCGTCAAAATCCACCCGCGTGACCACATCGTCAGGCAGCAGCATGCCCTGATTGCGCAGGAACCCCAGCGCCAGATATTCCGGGTAGTCGCCAATGGTCATGGCGGTGACAATTTCCTGCCGGTTCAGATAGATGGTCAGCGGGCGTTCTTCGACCACCGAAAGGTCCACAGGCGCGCCATGCTCATCCATGCCTTGCACCGGGCGGGTGAGCCCTGCGCGGGCGGGATCAGGCGCAATCAGATACTCGGCCAAGATTTCTGTGAGGTCAGTTTTTATTACCAATTGCAAAACCTCTATAAGCTGCCTAGCTATTCGGCAGTCAATCTAGGACGCGCGCATGGCAATCACCACACCGAAATCCCTGTTTTTGAAAGGACTGGTCGACAGCCTGCCCTTTCTGCTTGTGGCCAGTCCTTTTGGCCTGCTTTTTGGCGTCTTATCCGCCGAAGCGGGACTAAATGTCCTTGAGGCCCTGGCGTTTTCATTGGCGGTCTTTGCTGGTGCGGCTCAGTTTACCGCCCTGCAACTGCTGCAGGAGAACACGCCGCTGCTGATCGTATTGGCCTCGGCGCTGGCGGTGAACCTGCGCATGGGAATGTATTCCGCGTCCTTAACGCCCTACCTCGGTGCGGCGCCGATGTGGCAGCGTGCCATTGCCGCCTATCTGACCGTGGATCAATCCTATGCCCTATCGATCGTCAAATTCGAGGACGAGCCCGAGCTGACCGTGCCCCAGCGGATGGGCTATTTCTTTGGCACCACTTCGGTGATTGCCCCCAGCTGGATGGCAGCCACTGTCATCGGTGCCTGGGTTGGCGCCCAGATCCCGGCAAGCTGGGGGTTGGACTTTGTTCTGCCGCTGGCCTTTCTGGCCATGATCGGGCCGATGCTGCGCACCCCGGCGCATATGGTGGCCTGTCTGGTTGCCATTGTTGTCTCTTTGCCGGCCACGCTGATGCCCCATAACCTCGGGCTGATCGTCGCGGGTCTGGCCGGGATGATGGCCGGTGCCCAGACTGAACTCTGGCTTGAACAGGCGAGCGCGCGCAGCAAGGCCAAGCAGGAGACAGCCCCATGAGCACTTTTGACCAAACCAGCCTCTGGATTGTGATCATGGGCATGGCCTTGGGCAGTTTTGCCCTGCGCTTTGCCTTTATCGGTTTTATGGGCGGGCGGCAGATGCCTGACTGGCTGATGCGGCACCTGCGCTACACGGCCGTTGCCATCCTTCCAGCCTTGGTCACGCCGCTGGTGGTCTGGCCCTCCCCCACGGGAGGCGAGACTAGCCTGCCACATCTGGCAGTGGCGGTGCTGACCTTTGTAGTAGGCTATCTGACGCGCAATGTGCTCTGGGCGCTGCTGAGCGGCGCCGGTGGGTTCTTGTTGCTGTTTTTGCTAGGGTAGTTCCGAAACGCACCCGGTCGATCAAAAAGGAAAAACCGTGGACCATAGGCTTGACGAATTGATTGCCCTGGCTGCTGAAGCTCCAGATCAAAGGATCACGGAGAACCATGTTCGCTCCCTGTCTGAAGATCTTTCAAATGAGGCGTTTTACAATTCTCTCGGCCTGGAGGTCGCCCGGAGGTACCAAGGCGGTATACTCAGCTACACCCGCTGTGATTCCATCATGAACGATCTTTGGTCTGTCTGGTCGGACACCTCAACGGCAGGATGGCGCCCTCCCCATTCTTCGAAGTGTTCGAAGCCTTTGATGCGGGTGAATATCATAGGGCCAAAGACAAAAGCGACTCACCAGAAGCGGAATTCACTAAGCCTATGATAGATGAAATCCTGACACGCCAAGCTGACCCACAAACAATTTAGAAAGCCACAAAGCAAAGGGCTGAACAGGCATTCCCTGCTCAGCCGCTGTAGGGGCTATTCGCTCTGCGTGGCCTCATAGGTGAGGACGACATTGCCCTCCGCCAGGGCCTTTTGCAGGTCCGCGTCGTCATCCTCATAGTATTTGGTGGTGACAACGCCGGGAATGGTCTCAAACTGCTCCTGCAGTTTCACCGGATAAAAGGTCACCTTCAGATCTTCAAAACCGGGCAGTTTGCTCAGGATCGAAGAGGTTGAATTGGCACAATAGGCCCCAGGCACGCGCCCCGTGCCAAGCGCCAGCTCATAGGCCATCTGCGCCTGCTCTGCTGTCACTTCGAGCCGCTGCATCACAACATGATGGGTGCTGCGGGCATGGGAGCCGCGATAGGCCAGCACCACGCCCGGGGTGATGCCAAACAGCACGTCGTTCCGCTCAGGCACCACATCGGCATAGAACGATCCCGCCGGGTCAAAGATCACCCGCTCAGAGGCATTGATCATCAGTGAGGTATGCCCCCCTGCCCCGGTCCGGTTGTTGACCATGGTAAAAAGCGTCAGCGCAGGTGGACCATTATGGGTATAAGAGGCCGCTGCCAGCGTTGCCGCATCCGCATTGGGCTTTTTCTGTGCGGCGCAGCCCGCCAGGGCAACGCAGCTTGCAAAAAGAGCCGCACGCACAGCGATACGGCCCGGCGCAGTGCGCCCAAACAGCTTACCAGCAGTCATTTGCAAGGATCAGGTCGCAAATACGGCGAGAAACAGCGCCACGAAGATCAGGAAGATGGTAAAGCGCGTGGTGAAGGAGATGAAACCTGCATAGGTTTCTTCTTGAACTTTGCAGTCCATGGTACCGTGTTTGTGTTCAGCCATGACGGATCTTTCTATTCGCGTAGGTTTTCTGCTGGATACTGGATTTCAAATTGCCTGTCACCACGTCATTGCCGCGCAGGGGGCGAAATGACCGACCTGCGGCCATATGGTCGCGTCTTTGACCCGGCTTTTAGCAGTTTGGATAGCCATAGCCCCAGCGCCAGGGCAGCCCCGAGCAGGGCTCGCCGCCGAATCGCACCGCATAAAACATCGCCTGTGACAGCTGCCACAAGGCCCGCTGCAGCACCTCGAGGCTGACGCCGTACTCCTTTGCCAGTTCCGCACCTTGTTCTTTGGCCAAGTGCTGCACACAGAGGCGCAGCGCCTGATCTGCCGCGAGCCGGGCCTCGTAGCTGGCCGTGGCACTGCGGGCGCCAGTGATGTCGTGATAGGCCCTGTCATGGCTGACACAACAGGGCTCAAAGGGCGGTGCCTGGCTGTAGCGCCCCGCAAACCCCGGCCAATAGCCCGCCACCTGCTGCCAACCGGACGAAAGCCCGCCGCTGCAGCCATCCGAGGTGAAATCACTGAGCGGGGCTGCCTCTGCCGCGATCCGCTCCAGCAGGAGCGCATGGGTGCCCAGCTCCAGATCCCGCGTCCATTGTGACACTGACCCCACTGGTTTTTCCTCTGTCTGCCCCCCGTGGGGCAGCAACAGAAGCAGACTCAGAAAAAGCAAACACCGCCTCCCGGTCCCGATCAGGGCCCAAGCGACGGTGCTGAATTTTTGCGTCAGATCAAGCACATCTGGCCCTTCTATAGAGGTGCCCCCGCGGTGGTTCAGGTCTCCAGATCGCTGGCGAGGCGAAAGCCGATGCGATTGGCAGGCACTTCTTCGCGGGGTTTTGGCAGGGCGCGCAGCATCACATTCATCTGGCTGACATGCTGCACCAGTTGGGTTTTGCTGCCGCCGCCATCTGTGCCGTAAAAGGTCACGATATCCGGGTCATAATAGCCCATGCCCTCGATCCGCAGAACTCCAGCGTCACCGCCGACAAAGCCCATTGCGACCTCGTGCTCGCCATCCAGCTGCTTTTCGAAGTTCTGGATATAGAGGATCAGCCGCTCATAGGCCCAGCGCGCCTGGCTTTTGGAGTCGTCGGTTTTTTGCAGCGGCTCGGGCACCTCGGTCAGGCCGTTCTTGGCCTCCGGATCCGCATGCACCTCGTGCACACAGGGCATTGCTGCCGCCTCGACCGCCTCAGCGCTGGTTGAAATCTTATTGTCCATGGCCACTCACTCCCCTGGTATTCCCTGGCCGGGGAGCTGCCCCGGCGCTTAAGTCTTGCTCTGATACAGCCAGGCGCCGTCTTCGCGTTTGATGCGGCTGACACGATCTGTGCGGTACAGATGATTGACATGGGCCACGGCCTCAACCAGTGCAAGCCCATATTCGCCTTCGCCGATCTTACGCTTGAACAGTGGCGCAAAACAATCCGCCGCCGTCTGGGGTGTTTCCAGATGGTTCATCAGCCGGTCCAGCGCCCCGTGGTGATTATCAATCAGCTGCCGCATCCGCAGCGGCAACCGGGTAAAGGGCAGCTTATGCCCGCCCAGCGCCAGATGATCGGCCCGCGCCAATGGTGCCAGACGTTCGCAGGCCTCCAGCCATTCGCCCAGGGGGTCCGCCATCGGTTCGGTGGCATAGACCCCGATATTGGGGCTGATCGAGGCCAGAATCTGATCGCCGGTGATCACCAGATTATCATCGCGGCTCCAGAAGGTTGCGTGCTCTGGCGCATGGCCATTGCCCATATGCACGTCCCAATCGCGCCCGCCCATGCGAAACACATCGCCCTGCTGCACCCGGGTAAAGCCCAGCGGCATCGGGTAAACCATATCGGAGAAATTGAACGGCCGATCCGCAATGCGTTTCTCATAGATCTCCGCATCCATCCCGGCAGAGCGGTAATAGGCCAGGGTCTCGGCGGGCCAGGTTTCCTGCACATCCAGGGTCAGCATACGGGCAAAAAGCCAGGCGGTGCGGCTGGTGACCAGCTCGGCGCCATATTCGGTCTGCAGCCAGCCCGCCAAGCCGATGTGATCGGGGTGGTGATGGGTGCCCACAACTCGGCTCACCGGCTTGCCCTTCAGGGGGCCTGCCATCAGGGTCTCCCAGATCTCGCGGCTTTTGCGGGTGTTGAACCCGGTGTCCACCACCGTCCAGCTATCGCCTTCATCCAGGGCGTAGATATTAACGTGATCCAGCTTCATCGGCAGCGGCTGCCGCATTCAGAGCACGCCTTCGGCGACCTCGATCGCCTCGCCCAGTTCGGGCGGTTCGGTCCAGGGGGTGCGCGGGCCAACTTCGGGAACGCTTGCCATGATCAGCCTGCCAGTTCTTCGAGTGTGAGCGCCATGGTGCCGGCAGCACCTTCCTGCACATGGGTCAGCAGGCCGGCGTGTTCCGGCAGCATCCGTTTGATGTAGAACCGTGCCAGCTTTTCACGCGGACCGCCCTTGTCGGCAATGGCTGCTGTCAGATGGTAATGACCACCCAGAACCCGGGCAAAGGCCCGCAGATAAGGCACCGCCCCGGCAAAGCGATCCTGCAGGTCATCCTGCTCCACCAGCCATTCGGTGGTTTCGCGTAAGGACTCGCAGGCCTGCCAGACGGCTTCGCCCATATTGGGATGGGTGGCCCGGGCGCCCTCGGCCTGAGCTTCGATTTCATCAATGATGCGATGCGCCATATCGCCCCCATCCATCATCTTGCGCGCCACCAGATCCATCGCCTGAATGCCATTGGTGCCCTCATAGATCGAGGTCACCCGCACATCGCGCAGGAACTGCGCCGCGCCGCTTTCCTCGATAAAGCCCATGCCGCCATGCACCTGAATGCCCAGATCCGCCACCCGAATGCCGGTATCGGTGCCAAAGGCCTTGGAGATCGGGGTGAGGAAGGCAGCCCGCGCCTTCCAGTCCGACGCATCGGTGGCTTGCCCCATGTCGATGGCATGTGCACAGGCCAGCATGATGGCGCGCGAGGCATAGGTATCCGCCTTCATCTCCATCAGCATCCGGCGAACATCGGCGTGGTCCGCGATGGACCCTGAGGACGTCTTGCCCTGTTTGCGCTCCAGCGCGTAGGCCATAGCCTGCTGATAGGCCCCTTCGCCAGCGCCAACGCCCTGACCACCCACGCCCAGCCGCGCGTTATTCATCATGGTGAACATCGCCGCCATGCCGCCATGTTCGGGACCAACCAGCCATCCCTTGGCGCCATCAAACTGCATCACGCAGGTCGGGCTGCCATGCAGGCCCATCTTATGCTCAAGGCTGACCACGCCCAATGTATTGGCCACACCCGGCGTACCGTCTTCTTTTGGCAGGTATTTAGGCACCAGGAACAGCGAGATGCCCTTGGTCCCCGGCACACCATCCGGCAGTCGTGCCAGCACCAGATGGCAGATGTTCTCGGCAAAATCATTGTCGCCCCAGGAGATAAAGATCTTCTGGCCGGAGACCGCATAGGTACCATCCCCATTGGGCTCGGCCTTAGAGCTGAGCGCCCCCACATCGGATCCTGCCTGCGGTTCGGTCAGGTTCATGGTGCCAGTCCATTCACCCGAGATCAGCTTGGGCAGATAGAGCTCTTTCAATGTGTCACTGGCGTGATGCTCCAGCGCCTCGATCTGGCCCTGGCTCATCAGGGGGGCCAGTTGCAGCGACAGACAGGCACCCGACATCATCTCGTTCACCGCCGCCGTCAGGGTCATTGGCAGCCCCATACCGCCATGCTCGGGCGCGGCGCTCATGCCGATCCAGCCGCCCTCGGCGATGGCCTTGAACCCCTCACCAAAGCCCGGCGAGGTCCGCACCACGCCGTTTTCCAACGCCGCCGGCTGCAGATCGCCGCCCCGTTGCAGCGGCGCCATGACCTCGTCACACAACTTGCCCGCCTCGGTCAGGATCGCGGTGACCAGATCGCTGCTTGCCTCTCTGAACCGGTCGGTCTGGGCAATCTGATCAAAGCCCACCACGGTGTTCAGCAGGAATTCATATTCGGATACGGGGGCACGGAAGGTCATGGGCGTCCTCTTGTCGGCCTTAAGATTTATCGCGGACCTCGGCTTGGCATTGCCAGATCGGCCCGGTATGTCTGTTGCGCTGGATCTCTCTCCAGCTGATCGATTACCTAACGCCCACCCTTCTGCAATCAACCAAAACGCCGCGTCACTGAAAATGCCTGAAGAAACCGCCCAAAATGCAACGCAAGTGCTGGATGCCATGGCCGGCGGGATTGCCCGCGCCGCCCAGCTGCTGGCCGCGGGAAAACTGGTCTCTTTCCCAACAGAGACAGTCTATGGCCTCGGTGCTGATGCCCGCAATGGCACGGCGGTGGCTGCGATCTATGCCGCCAAGGGGCGCCCCAGTTTCAACCCGCTGATTGCCCATGTTGCTAGCGTCGAGGCTGCAAAACGTCACGTCCAGTGGAATGACTGGGCCGAGGTTTTGGCGCGCGCCTTCTGGCCCGGCCCGCTGACCCTGGTGCTGCCACTGGCGCCGGATCACGGCATTTCAGAGCTGGTGACCGCCGGGTTGGACACGCTGGCGCTGCGGGTGCCGGCGCATCCATCGGCGCAAAAGTTGCTCACCGAACTCGACGGCCCCGTCGCGGCCCCCTCAGCCAACCCCTCCGGGCGGATCAGCCCGACCACGGCGGATCATGTAATGGCAGGCCTGTCTGGGCGCATCGCCGCAGTGGTCGATGATGGCGCCTGTGGTGTGGGGCTGGAATCCACCATTGTCGGTCTTGCTGGGGCGGCGCCCGTGCTGCTGCGCCCCGGCGGCCTGGCAAGTGAAGAGATCGAGGCAATTCTGGGCCAGCCTCTGGCAAGCCGCGACATCCACGATCCCCTGACCGCCCCCGGCCAACTCTTGTCCCATTACGCGCCACAAGAACGGGTGCGGCTCAATGCAACCTCTCCCTGCGCGGGCGAATGCTACCTCGGATTTGGCCCCCACAGCGGCGCCCGCGCCTGCGATCTCAGCCTGTCTGACAGTGGCGATCTGGCAGAGGCGGCCGCCAATCTCTTTGGCCATCTGCACCGGCTGGACGCCATGGGCCTGCCTATCGCGGTGGCACCGATCCCCGAGATCGGGTTGGGGGCTGCAATCAATGACCGGCTACGCCGGGCCGCAGCCCCGCGCGACACCCCCTCGGCCTCATAAAGCCTGCGCCTGCCTAGATCAGGCAGAGCCGGCGCTGGCCGAGAGGCTCAGTGGGTCAATACCCAATGAGGCCAGCGCCGCGCCCCATTTCTCGCTTTCATCGGTGCCAAAAATCAACGCATCCGAACTCTCGGTGGTGAGCCAGCCATTGGCGATGATCTCCGCCTCCAGCTGTCCCGGCCCCCAGCCGGCATAGCCCAGCATGATCAGCAACTGTTCCGGGCCATTGCCCTGGGCAATATCTTCCAGAATATCCAGGGTTGCGGTCATGCCATAGCCTGGCGGCACCACAAGCGAGCTGATACTGGATTCATATTCCTTTGAATGCAGCACAAAACCACGCTGGGTCTCCACCGGCCCGCCAAAACAGATCTCGCGTTCGCCCTGGCCTGCCTGGGTGACAGGAATCTCAAGCTGGTCCAGCAGGTTGCTCAGCTGCACATCCGGGGCCACCTTGTTGATGATCAGCCCCATGGCGCCATCCTCGCCGTGGGAACACAAAAAGATCACCGAATGCTCGAACCGAGGATCGCCAATGCCCGGCATTGCAATCAGAAGTTTCCCGGTGAGATCCATGCTCTGCCCTTTCCTTTGGCCCATTTTGCCACCCTTCCAGCATGCCGCCCCACTCAGCGAGGTGCAAGAGCCTCCCAATCCAGCGAGACACAACAGCGCAATTAACCGATTGAACAGATCGTGACTTGGCATTTGCCCGGCAAAGTCCCATTTATATTCCCATGCGTGAATGTAGATCCCATACCCCTGCCAAACCCGCAGCTGCCCGGCGCAGCCTGATTTCCTGTTTTGGCCTCTTGGGCCTGGCACTCAGCGGGTTCCTTGCCCCGCAGATTGTTGCAGCGCAAAGCGCGCTGCCAAAAAGCCTGGATGAGCTGGTGCAGGTCGAAATCCTCGATGGCGGCGTTCGGGCCGATGGTACTTATGTGGGCGCCCTGCG
>NZ_JBDWPJ010000230.1:0-2859 GCF_039971195.1 Pseudophaeobacter sp. | reverse complement strand
GGCAGGTCGCGGAGATCCAAATCCGCATCGCCGTGCTAAACCGTTACACAGTTCTTGGCATACCCGTCACAGTGCCCCTAGGATAAATCCGTCCGGGGAAAGGGGAAGAACGCTCAGACCCCGATTGGTGCAACAAAGCCGAAAAGCTCTCACGCTTCACCGTAAAAATGGCCATTTCTCTTGAGTTACCTTGCAGAAATAAGAGATGCGATAATCACCATGGCACTGGTTATTGAGCGAGATGGCCCGGTCTACCTCCCCCTGTTTTTGCGACTGGAAGCAGAAGAAAAAGCGCTGCTGCGGAATGAAGCTGGAATGGCGCGGGCACTAAAGCTCGCAGAGAAATTTGGAGAAGCTTCCCACTCAACCAAGGACAGAACATGCAAAAGGCAGTGAAAGAGATAGCAACAGCCGCCAATGAAATAGCAAAAATCGCGAATGTTGGAGGTGCAGAAGTTGCCGGGTTAATCATTTCGGTTCTGGCAACAAATCCACGCCTGACTGAGGAATTTACCCGCAAAGGTCCATCAGCTCTTTTAAACCACAACTTATGTTGGGAAAATGGCTGCTTAACTTGGCATGGCCCAGACGGCAGGATCAGATCACCTCAACCCCCAGTGGCCCCACGCTAAAGCGCGATCTTCTCCAATGCCAGGCGCCGCCCCTCCAGCGCCCCGCCGTCACCATAACGCGGCCGATTGTACTTGTGCCCCAAAATATCAGCCCTCACCCGGTCATCCACTTCGGCTGCCAGAAGCGCATTTTCCACATAGTGGCGCAGAGAATAAGCGACGTGCAACGGCGACTCTTTCAGGTGGTTTTTAGAGAGGTACTTATTCACCGCCGCCGACCATGCCCCCGCCTTGTGTCGATAACGGCAGATTCCGCCGCGTAGGACGATCCGGCGCGCCGCCTCCAGGGAAACCCCCAGCAAGGGTATCTCCCGCCTGGTGTGAGCCACCTTCAATTCCCGACCATGCGCGGCAACCCGCAAAAATGGAATGTTGTTGCTTGTCTCAAAATCTTCCAGGGGCGCATCGGTTACTTCACTTGGCCGCAGCCCTGTATTGATCATCATAAGAAACACATCACGCGTTTCATCATTGAGCCGCGATAGGGCATCTGGCGCCAAAATTTTATTTGCGATCCAGTCACGCGTGAACGGCGGAACACCCCGCTCGTCTTGCCCTTCAAGGCGGAGCTTGGCAAAGGGATTGGAGATCTCAGTTTCTGTTAGTTCCGCCCAGGTTCCGAAGATCTCTGGCAGATGGCCAAGATCCTTATTTGCTGTTTCGATCTTCATGCCACTCTCGACACGGGCAGACCACCACTTGCGAAATTTGAGCGCATCGGTAAGGGTGATCTCATCAACGGGGACGTCAACTGGCTCCCCCTTCCCGTTCTTACGTCCGGTCACTTTCAGAAAGTTTCTCACCGCCCGCTCGCGCGGCAGCTTCCAACGGCGCTTTTGTGCGTCGGACTTTTGCAGATGGCGCGTTCTGGTCAGGCTGTAATAGTCATCCAAAACTTCGCTTAAGGTCGGCAAGGTTTCTGGTGCCGCACCAAGAACAGCCTTGGTGACCGTCGATGGCTCTGTCAAACTGCGGCCATCAGCTAGGGATAGAACCCGGTTCACCAGGTCCACGATATCACCGGCTGCCAGATCATCTATAGGCTTGTAAGAAAGCCCCCTGGCCTCGGCCAGTTTCCGGGCGGTCAGGTAATTCTTGCGCGCACTTTCACTGTCTCCAAGCCGCAGAGCTTCCCATTCTGCGAGGCGCGCCGCCTCAACTTGGCTTGCCTTAGACTGAGCCTCCATCTTACTGTCCGTATACAATGCTTGCCGCACCTGAACCACCGGCTTGCCGGTGCCCCCCACCACAAGGCCCTGATAGCGCTTTGGGACACGCTTCACCCAGTAATACCGCCCACGGTTTAAGACTACTCCCATGGGTTGATCGAGAGGAAAGAGGGCGCCGAGATCAACCCAGAATATTGTGCCACTAAGTTTATTTTGGCAAAGAGGACCAGAAAGGCAAAGATCAACATGGCAATATCGCTAGCCAGGCGAAAGCCCAGGCTCATAGGGTTGCCACGAAACGCGGCTATGACCTCCGCTTTGCCCACTGCTTCCACCTCCTCCGATCAAGTGCGCCAGCTACGAAACCGACAAATTGTTGATGGATTTGTTGATGGAAATGTTGATGGATTGGCGCAGTCAAAGCAATAGGCCTGAAAGCTTGAAGCAGTCAAACTACCGATAATAATGGCCAAAATTAGAAAAAGCCGATGCAAGAAGCATCGGCTTTTTCTAATTGCTGGCTGGGGTGGTAGGAAACCTAGCTCGGTGATCCGGACCATCGAGTTGGCCGACCCGCTAGCAATCCTGGGGCCGTTGCTGGGGCCGGACGAGTGGAGCCTGGGGCCGGTCGTAGTGAGGCCTGGTGCGGAACTCGGGCCGTTTGAGGCTGCTGGAGGGCTCTGGCGGGTGGTGGAGGGCGCTGGCTGGTGGTGGGGCTCTACCGGGTCGAGAACTCGTACAGCTTCTCCCCTTTGAAGTCGCTCACCTTTATCCTTAGGGTAGCTCTCTGACCGTCACTCAGCAGGACCTTTGCTGAACAGGTCACTTGGCTCATGTGCCTTGATACTTGCTTGACCGAAATCACGTCCAGGACGCGTGAGGACGCCCCGAAGGCGTTGCGCAGGCTCTGACCCTTGGCTGAGCTTCCCCCTTTGAAGTGGTCCGCCCCTATAGTTAGGAAAGCGGAGGACCAAGTATGGCCATTAAGAGACCCAAGCCGGAAGAGATCGTCGTGAAGTTACGGCAGGTTGAAGTACTGATGGGACAAGGCATGCCCC
>NZ_JBDWPJ010000229.1:0-29645 GCF_039971195.1 Pseudophaeobacter sp. | reverse complement strand
CGACAGCCGCACGCCCAGACCATCCACCAGCGAATAGAGTGAGATGCAAAATCCGGTGCCCAGCGCATAATAGAGCGCCGTACGCCCGACCCCGCTGCGCAGCGCCTGCCAGCTGCTCAGCTGAATGCCCAGGCCAATCAGCGCGATGCCGCCCCAGGCCTGCAGTGGCAGGAACTCCCCGGCAAAGATCATCGCCCAAAGCGCCACCAGCCCCGGGACTACGCCGCGGGCAATCGGGTAGACCACGCTCAGATCGCCATGGCGATAGGCCTGCCCCAACATGTAGAAATAGCCAAAATGGATCAGCGTCGACAGCGCCACATAGAGCAGACTTTCCAGCTCTGGCAGTGGCAGCATCACCACCATAACCGCACCGGGGATCACATGGCCCAGCGCCACCAGCCCCAGCGTCGTGGTGCGATCCGTGGCGGTTTTGACAATAGCATTCCATACCGCATGCAGCATGGCTGCCGAAAGGATGATGGCAACAACAAAGGGCGTCATAGGGGACGTTTCTTTCCAAAGTAGCAAAATTGCGCTGTGTTAGAGCCTTTTAGGAACCTTTAGGTGGCTTCCATGTCTTCGATCAGCCTCGTCTCCAGCAGCTGGCCGTTCTGGTAGAGCACCGGGTAGGAGACCGCCGCCACATGGCTGTTGAACTCCCGCAGTGCCCGCAGGGTCTCCAGGTGAATATCCGAGGTATCAAAGCTGTAGCGCTCATTGCGCTGTAGCCGTTTCAGGTGGCGCTTGCGGCTGTCGCGCTCCATCCGCTTTAGCTCGGTCTTTTCCAGATTGAGCAACCGAGCGCTTTCCAGATCATCCGAGATCAACACGTTTGAGGCCAGTCGCATATTGGCCATGATGGCTTCATGCATATGCAGGATTTCGCTCCAGCCCTCGTTTGAGAACCGCAGGTTCTTTTTGTTCAGGGTCCCGGCCAGAACCGCCAGCCGCCGCGCCGCCACATCGCCGGCAGTTTCCAGGCGGATGGCATATTCCACCATCTCGCGGGCCTGTTTTAACTCCCCCTTGGAAAACCCTTCATCAGGGATATCGGCCACATAGGACCGGATGCCGGACAGGCAGTCATTGACCTCCGGATCAAGCGCCTGCAGCGCCTTGATCTGTTCTTTGTCGCCCGTCTGATAGAGATCCGCCAGCGGGCGAAACATCGCCTCCACCAGATCGCACATCCGCAACAGTTCCCGTTTGAGATTGGCCAGCACCTGCGGCGGAGGACCATAGACGCCCGGTTCCAGCGCAGAGACAGGTCGACCGGACAGGCTGGGTTCAGGTGCTTGGGGTTCTGGCAACAATCGCGCCATCAGAGGTTCAATCCGCCCACAAAGCGGCAGCGCCAACAGCAGGAGCGATCCGTTAAAGGCCAGATGCACGTAGATCAGCATCTGCCCCCCCGGCGCTTCGCCCAGCATCCCCGCCGCAAAGGGCGCATTCATCGCCAGCAGACAGATCATCGCCCAGCTGCCGCGCAGGCCGAGATTGGCAAAGGGAATGCGCCGCGCGCTTTGGCTCATGCCGCGGCTCAGCCAAACCGGAATAAAACCCGAGCCAAAATTGGCCCCCAGCACCAGCGACAGCCCCGCCGCAAAGGGCAGCGCACCAATCTGCACCAGGGTCACGCACATCAAAATGGCCGCAACCGAAGAATGCATCACAAAGGCCAGGCCGGCCCCGACCAAAAAGGCAGTGATGTAGTCGCGCGCCAGATAGCCCGCCACCGCAGGCAGAAAAGCACTGTCGCGGATCGGGTCCATCGCCTCACGCAGGAACCGCAAAGATATTAGAATAAAGGCAATTCCCAACAGGATGCGCCCAGCCTGGCGGGCCTTCTTGCCTTCGGTTTTGACAAAGAGATAGCCCCCCACCGCCAGCAGCACTGGCACCAGCCAGTCCAGTTTGAACGACAGGATCTGAATGATCAGCGCCGAGCCAAAATCGCCGCCCAGCACAATGGCCAGGCCGGCAGGAAAAGCAAGGTAGCCCCCAGCTGCAAAGCCCGTCGCCAGCAGCGTCACCGCTGCCGAGCTTTGCAGCACCAGCGCCATGCCTATGCCAACGCCGCCGGCCTGCAACTGGTTGCCGGTGCCGGTCAGCAGCCGCTGAAACGAGGCGCCATAGCTGCGCTCAATGCCTGTGCGCACCATGCGCACCGCAAACAGCAGGAACATGGTGGCCCCGGCCAGGCTGATGAGGAATGTCAGAATGGCCACGTTACGCCCCCTCAAGCTCTGGCTGCGCCAGCTCAAATCGGCAGCCCCAATCTGCCAGTGCACGGGTCAGCTTTTTGCCGGGCTCGCGGTCGCTGACCACCAGGTCCAGCACCTGCGGTTCAGGCCCCCGGTGCGGTGCCACTTCAGAGAATTTGGACTGTGGGGTCACCACAAAGACCTGTTCGGCCGCCGCCGTAATCCCCATGGCCAGCTGCGCTTCGGCTGCATTGTGAAACAACAACCCATGTTTGGCCGACAAGGCATCCGCCGAGAGCACCGCCACATCATAGGCAAACCGCGCTGCCTGTGCCTCGGCCACCGGGCCAAAGGTGCCCCGATCATCACTGCGCATCTCACCGCCAAGCAGATGCAGATGGTTGCCATTGTGATTGGCCAAAAGCTGCGCCACACCGATGGAATTGGTCACCACCGTCAATCCGCGACGCTGGCGCAGGGCCTCGGCCACAAAGGAGGTGGTAGAGCCCACATCAAGAAACACCGTCATACCATCGGTGATCTGTGGCAGCACCGCCTGGGCAATATGCTTTTTCTCTGCGGGGTTTTCCCCCATGCGGCGAAAGAAACTGGGGCCCGCCTGCCCCATGCCCTGCGGCCCGGTCAAATAGGCACCGCCATGCACCCGCTCCACCGCGCCGGCCCTGGCCAGCGCCTTGATGGTTCGGCGCACGGTTTCCTCTGAGACATCCAGCATACTGGCCAGCTCGACACTGCGCCCGGATCCGCCAAGGCGGCGCAGCGCCTCAAGCAGCTCAACTTCACGATGCGAAAGCGTGGCAGGGGGTGCCATTGGGAAAACTCCACAAAGGGCCAAGAAGGTCCCCAGGTGATGGCAGGTTTGCGATAACATTTCAAGTTAAAACCCACAAAAATCCACCATAACGGTCAATATCAGTCACTCCAGCGTGAAATAGAGCTTCCCAAATCACAGGCAGCAGGCTTATCTGGCGACACGCAAACCGCCCCGATGACCAAGGGAAAGACCCTATGAGCAATGATGCGCCCCAAAAGAAGAACGTTCTCTTTATTCTGATCGACCAGCTGCGGGCGGATTGCCTGAGCGGGGCGCTGGCCAGCCATGTGGCGCTGCCCAATATGCGCGCCTTGATGGCCGAGTCAGTGACTTTTGAGCAGAACTACACGGTGGTGAACCCCTGCGGGCCTTCGCGCGCCTCGATCCTGACCGGGCAATATGCGATGAACCACCGCTCTGTGCGCAATGGCACGCCACTGCGCCATGACACCCCAACCCTGCCCAGTGAGATGCGCAAAGCTGGCTACACGCCGATGCTGTTTGGCTACACCGATACCTCGCGCGACCCGCGCAGCCACCACCCCAATGACCCCGCCATCCGCACCTATGAGCAGCATATGGAGGGGTTTCAGGAAATGCTCGAGATGCGGCTGGAGATGTCCTACCCGTGGCGCGCTGACCTGCTGTCCAAGGGCTACAGGTTTGACGACTATTGGGATCTGCACAAACCGGTTTCGCCAAATGGCGGCGCGCCCAAGCTGAACGATCCCGCCCCCTATAAGGCCGAAGACAGCGACACTGCCTTTTTGACCGATCGTTTCCTCGCCACCCTGCCGGCCTATCGCGATCAGGAGGGGGGTCCGGGCTGGTTTGCCCATCTGACATATATACGCCCGCATCCGCCGCTGGTGGCGCCAGCGCCCTACAACAGCATGTATGATCCGGCCAACCTACCGCTGCCAGCCCGGCTTGAGACTGCGGCGGAGGAATGCGCGCTGCATCCGTTTTTTACCCCCGCCACCCAGGCCTATACCCCGGCCTCTTCGGTGCTGGGCTTTCCGGACCTCGCCGCAACGGATGACAATATTCAGACCCTGCGGACGCTTTACTTGGGGCTGGCCAGCGAGGTAGATGCCCATATTGGCCGGGTGCTGCAGTTCCTCAAAGACAGCGGCCAGGAGGACAACACCCTGGTGGTGCTCAGTGCCGATCATGGAGAAATGCTTGGCGATCACCACAGCTGGGGCAAGTTCACTGTCTATGACGCCGCCTATAAGACGCCGCTGATCATCCGCATGCCTGGCAATGCGGCACAGGCGGGCACTGTGGTGCAGCAGGTGACGGAATCCATCGACCTCACCCCGACCCTGCTGGACTGGGTCGGGCAGGAGATCCCCAATGCCATGGACGGCGCCTCTTTGCTGCACCTGCTGCGTGGCGAAACCCCGGCAGGCTGGCGGCAGTATTCCTATTCAGAACTGGACTTTGGAGACCCCGAGGTGCCGACGATCTGGCAACAGGAGCTTGGCACCGCCACTTCAGACTCCAGCCTCGCCATCCTGCGCGATAGCCGCTTTACCCTGGTAGAGTTTGCCGCCGATCTGCCCCCATTGCTGTTTGACCACGAGGGCGCTGGTGAGATGCAGGATGTTGCCGCCCATCCTGAGCGACAGGGTGATCTGGCGAGGCTCACCCGGCAGATGCTGCGCCACCGGATGCGCAACGCGGACCAGAGCCTATCGCTGCATTCGATCACCGCAGATGGCCCTCGCGTGCAAAGACGCGACCGGCCCTGAGGCCATGCGAGGTGAGCGGCTAGGATTTGGGGGCCGCCCTTGACCTTGGCGCGGAGCTTGGGGCAAAACCGCCGCAAGTTTAGCGGTAACACCAAAAGTGCAAATCCGCAGGCACTACAATGCGGAGACCCAGAATGCGCCCCCTTCACCAAGACGCCAGAGCCCTGTTTGACGCCGCTGTTACCCGCGCCGACCCTGCCCTGGCCCTGCGCCAGTCGCTCAAGTCAACTCCCGCTGTAGCGCCCGCCAAAGGCGGCCAGACCTACATTCTGGCCCTGGGCAAGGCCGCAGCGCCGATGATGCAGGAGATGCTGCGCCATATCCCGGAGCCGCGTCAGGCGCTGGTGGTGACCAATCCGGAAAACCTCACGGATGTGCCCGGTGCAAAGGTCCTGGCCGGATCGCACCCGGTGCCGGATCAGGCCAGCGCTACAGCCGGCGCGGCGGCGATACAGTTTCTGTCACAGACCACCCCTCAGGACCGGGTGATTGTTCTGGTTTCTGGTGGCGGCTCGGCGCTAATAGTCGCCCCGGCGACAGGGCTCAGCCTCAGCGATAAAACTGCCGTTGGGGAAACCTTGCTGTCCTCGGGGCTGGAGATCAACGAGATGAACCTGGTGCGCCAGCAACTCTCGGACCTCAAAGGCGGCGGAGTGTTGCGACAGGCCGCCCCGGCACCGATACAGGCCTATATTCTGTCGGATGTCATCGGAGATGATCTGCGCGCCATTGCCTCGGGGCCAACGGTCTCTGCGCTTGGGGATCGGGCTGCTGCACGGGCGACATTGGACCGCGCCGGGATCTGGGCCGAAATGCCCAGCGCCGTGAAAATTCACCTGTCCGAAAACACCCCTCCCTCCGCCCTGCCGGAGGCGCAAAACACCCTAATCGGCTCCAATCGGCATAGCCTTGCAGCAATGATGGAACAGGCCCGGATCCTGGGCTGGCAGCCAGAGCTGGTCAGCGATCATCTGGTTGGGGATGTCTCTGAGGCCGCTGAGCAGATCCTGAACGCCGCCAAGGCCGCACCCATGGACAGGCCAGTGGCGCTGATCTTTGGCGGTGAAACCACCGTTCGGCTGCAAGGAGACGGGCGCGGCGGGCGCAATCAGGAGCTGGCCCTGCGCCTGGCCCAGCGCGGCGCGGCAGAGCTGAGCGGTGACTGGCTGTTCCTATCTGGTGGCACCGATGGGCGCGATGGCCCAACCGAGGCCGCAGGCGGCTATGCGACGCCGCAGACCTGGGAGGCAATTGCAAGCGCAGGTGCTGACCCGGCTGCGCTGCTGGCCAACAATGACAGCTACGCCGCGCTGAAGACTGCTGATGCGCTGCTGATGACAGGCGGCACTGGCACCAATGTGGCCGATGTGCAGGTCTTTCTGCGCCGGGCGGGCTAGTCCCGCCTAGAGCTCAATCTCGTCGAGCTCATTCAGCAGATCCAGCAGCGCCTCATATCGATCCTCACCCATTTTCTCCCGGGTGCGCTGAACAATAGCGATGCTGGCGGCAATATTTTCCTCAATGATCTTTTCGCCTGCGGCAGTGATGCGGATCACCTGGCGGCGGCGATCCACGGTATCGCGCTCACGGCTGATCAAGCCTTTTTCGTCCAGCTTTTGCAGGATCCGCGTCAGGCTGGGTAGCAACAGGCAGGCCTGATCGGCAATTTCGGTAGGATCAATCCCAGCGCTTTCCTGTACCACTCGCAGAACCCGCCATTGCTGTTCGGTCAGCCCTACGTCGCTGAGCAGATTGCGGATCGGCCCCATCACCCTTTCGCGGGCACGTAGCAGGGCAATAGGAAGCGAGCGGGCGGTGGACGGCAATCTGTTTTTCATACCCGTTTATCACCCATGTTCGCGGCCAAAGGCAATTGCAGTGGTGCTTTTTCATCATTTGACAGCCGTGCTGCAAAAAGATACACATGTTAACAATAAATGAGAACCCGCCCCCTCATCCGGGGCCTCCCAGAAGGAGCCGCCGACCCATGCCAGTTCCCGCCCCCGTGCTGTATCCGCCATTCAACATTGTCCGGCTGTCCCATGTGGAATATCGGGTCACCGACCTCCCGGCCTCTCGCAAGTTCTACGTCGAAATCCTTGGCCTGCAGGTCACTGAGGAAGACGAGAGCCGCGTCTACCTACGCGCCATGGAGGAACGCGGCCATCACTGCGTGGTGCTGGTGCAGGCGGACAGCGCCGATGTGGGCGTGCTGGGCTTCAAGCTCTACGACGAACCCGACCTCGACAAGGCCGCCGAATTCTTTGCCGCCAAGGGCCTGTCGGTGGAATGGGTCGAACGCCCCCATATGGGCCGCACCCTGCGCACCCGCGACCCCTGGGGCACCCCCCTGGAGTTCTATGTCAAGATGGAACGGCTGGAACCGATCCACCAGCAATACAGGCTCTATAACGGGGTAAAGCCGCTGCGCATCGACCATTTCAACATGTTCTCAGCGGATGTTGATGCCGCGGTCGCCTTCTATAACGAGATCGGTTTCCGGGTCACCGAATATACCGAAGATGATGAGAGCGGTAAGGTCTGGGCGGCCTGGATGCACCGCAAGGGCGGGGTGCATGATGTGGCCTTTACCAATGGCACCGGCCCCCGCCTACATCACACCGCCTTTTGGGTGCCAACGCCGCTCAATATCATTGATCTTTTGGATCTGATGTCCACCACCGGCTATGTCGCCAATATTGAACGCGGCCCTGGACGCCATGGCATCTCCAATGCCTTCTTCCTCTATGTGCGCGACCCGGATGGCCATCGGATCGAGATCTATTGCTCGGACTATCAGACCGTCGATCCCGATCTGGAAGCGATCAAATGGTCGCTCAAAGACCCGCAACGCCAGACCCTATGGGGCGAACCCGCCCCGCGCAGCTGGTTTGAGGAGGGCTCTACCTTTGAAGGCGCCAGCACCACGGAAAGCGCGCTCAAGGCAAAGCCGATCATTGCACCGTAACTCTAGGATCACGTCCGCTCCGAGGGTGGGCGCAATCGCGCCCGCCCTGGGGGCGGGGCGGACGCGATCCGGGCTGCTGTCCGACCCGGAAAGAAAAGGACCAAATCATGAAATGGGATGAATTCTCCGACTGGGGCCGCCGTGTGGCCGACTGGGCGCAGGACTATCACCTGACCGTTGGCGAGCGCCCGGTGCGGGCCAATACCGAACCCGGAGATGTGCTGAACGCCCTGCCCGAGGCCCCGCCCGAAGGCGGTGAGGGGATGGAGGAGATCTTTGCCGATTTTGAAGAGATCGTCATGCCGGGGATCACCCATTGGCAGCACCCACGGTTCTTTGCCTATTTCACCTCCAATGCTGCGGCCCCTTCGGTGCTGGCAGAGTTCCTCACCTCGGCCATCGCGCCGCAATGCATGCTTTGGCAGACCTCGCCGGCGGCGACCGAGATGGAAACCCGGATGATGGACTGGCTGCGCCAGGCGCTGGATCTGCCCGAGGAATTCCAGGGCGTCATTCAGGACAGTGCCTCATCCGCCACCTTGGCAGCCGTGCTGACCATGCGGGAAAAGGCGCTGAACTGGCAGGGCAACCAACAGGGGCTTTTTGCCCAGAAACCACTGCGGATCTATTGCTCTGCCGAGGTGCATACCTCGGTGGATCGCGCCATCTGGGTGGCGGGCATTGGCCAGAAAAATCTGGTGCGGGTGCCCATCAAAGGCGATTGGCGCGGCATGGACCCGGAGGCGCTGCGCCAGGCGATTGAGGCAGATATCGCCGCTGGATTGCAGCCCGCAGGTCTGATCCTCTGTGTTGGCGGCACCGGCACCGGCGCCACCGATCCGGTGGAGGACTGCCTGCAGATTGCCGAAGAATACGGGCTCTATAGCCATATCGATGCGGCCTGGGCCGGGTCAGCGATGATCTGCTCTGAGTACCGCCACTATTGGCCCGGTGTAGAGCGCGCCGACAGTATCGTCTTCAACCCGCATAAATGGCTTGGCGTGCAGTTTGACTGCTCGGCTCATTTCCTGAAAAACCCCGATGATCTGGTGCAAACTCTGGCGATCAGCCCGGAATATCTGAAAACCCATGGCAAAGATGGCATCATCAACTATTCCGAATGGTCGGTGCCGCTGGGCCGTCGTTTCCGGGCACTGAAGATCTGGTTCCTGATCCGCACCTATGGGCTGGAGGGGCTGCGGCAACGGCTGCGCAACCACGTCAACTGGTCCAAGAAACTGCACGATACCCTTACGGTAGAGCCTGATTTTGAAATTGTCACCCCGCCGATGTGGTCGCTCTGGACCTTCCGCTATGCCCCCAAGGGCGCGGTGGATCTGGATGATCTCAACCTGCGGCTGGTCAATGCTATCAATGACGATGGGCGGATCTATCTGACCCAAACGCGGGTTGATGGCGATCTGGTGATCCGCTTTCAGGCCGGGCAGTTTGAAACCACCGAGGCGGATGTGATGATGGCCCATGAGGTCATCACCGAAATCGCCGCCACGCTCTGAACGCCGGGTATGTGGTCACGGGGCATCTGATCACTGGACAAGCCCCGGCACGCAACCCTACCGTGACCCCAGCAGGGATCACGCTTTACCCAGAGCCCACCCCTGCCCTAGGTTTCACTCCATGGCGCCGCCGCCATTCCTTTTGATGAGAAAGAGTTTTTTATGCCCGCGCCCAAAAATACCTTCAAACAGGCCCTCGCCGAGGGCAAACGCCAGATCGGCTGCTGGATGAACTTTGCCGATGGTCCCGCCGCCGAGATCATGGGCACCGCCGGTTTTGACTGGCTGGTCATCGACGGCGAACACGGCCCCAATGACATCCGCTCGATCCGCGATCAGCTGATTGCCCTGAAGGCCTCTGACAGCCACCCGGTGGTGCGCCTGGCACTGGGAGAGACCTGGATGGTGAAACAGGTGCTCGATGCCGGGGCGCAGACGGTGCTGATCCCGATGATCGAAACCGCCGATCAGGCCCGCGAAATGGTCCGCGCCTGTCAGTATCCGCCCCATGGCACCCGTGGCGTAGGCGCCACTCCGGCGCGCGCCACCATGTTTGGCACTATTTCTGAATACATCCAAACGGCGGATCAGGAGATCTGCCTGCTGTTGCAGGTGGAAAACCGCATCGGCATTGAAAACCTCGATGAGATCCTCGCGGTGGAGGGCGTCGACGGCGTCTTTATCGGCCCGGCGGATCTATCCACCGACATGGGCCATCAGGGCAACGCAGCCCACCCAGAGGTGCGCGCTGTCATCGCCGAGGCTATCCCCCGGATCAAGGCCGCAGGCAAGGCGCCCGGCATCCTGGGCGTCTCGGACGAGGCCACACAGGCCTATCACGATATGGGCGCGCAGTTCCTTGCGGTTGGGCTCGATGTGGTGATCCTGGCGCAGAACGCCCGTCGCCTTGCAGAGACCTGGAAGGCCAAGTAAGGCATTTACAGGGGAGAGACGCGACATACGTATTTCCCTGCAATTGACCAAAATGCGAGGCCGCCGTTAGCCTGAAGGCACAGGAGCGAGACTGCGCCAGCCCTACACATTGGCGCGCCCTCAGGGAGGAACGACATGACACGCACTTTGCTTGCAGGAATGGTCTCTGCGTTGGCTTTGGCTTCGGCCGCCGCCGCAGATATCAAGATTGCCCATATCTATGGCAAGACAGGCCCGTTTGAAGCCTATGCCAAACAAAGCCACGACGGGCTGATGCTGGGGCTGGAATATGCCACCGGCGGCACCATGGAGATCAATGGTGAGCCGATCGTGATGATCGAGAAAGACACCCAGCTGAAGCCGGAAAACGGCAAAGCCCTGCTGGAAGAAGCCTACGGCGACGACGAAGTTGATCTCGCCATTGGTCCGGTCAGCTCGGGCGTGGCCCTGGCCATGCTGCCGGTGGCCGAAGAATATGAGAAGATCCTGATCGTCGAGCCCGCTGTGGCCGACAGCATCACCGGGGCCAACTGGAACCGCTATATCTTCCGCACCTCGCGCAACTCGTCGCAGGATGCGGTTTCCAGCGCCATCGCCCTCGCTGGTGAAAACGTCAAGATCGCCACATTGGCGCAGGACTATGCCTTTGGCCGCGACGGCATTGCTGCCTTCCGCGAGGCGCTGGCGACACAGGGGATTGAAATCGTCCACGAAGAATACGCCCCCACCGATACCACCGATTTCACCGCCGCAGGCGAGCGCATTTTTAATGCTATGAAAGATCTGGACGGCACCAAGAAGCTTTTTGTGATCTGGGCCGGGGGTGGCAACCCACTGGGTAAGATCCACGCCATGGATCCGAGCCGCTTTGGCATCGAATTTGCCGGTGTTGGCAATATTTTGGCAGCGCTCAAGGGCTTCAAAGACTACGAAGGCATGGAAGGCGGCACCTATTACTACTACGAGCTGCCCGACAATGAGGTGAACGACTGGCTGGTCAAAACCCATTTTGAGCGCTTTGACAGCCCTCCGGATTTCTTCACCGCAGGCGGTATGGCCGCAGGCATCGCCGCGGTTGAGGCGATCCGTAAGGCAGGTTCCACCGATACCGAAGCGCTGATCACCGCGATGGAAGGCATGGAGTGGGAGACCCCCAAAGGCACTATGAAATTCCGTGCCGAGGATCACCAGGCGCTACAGACCATGTACCACTTCAAACTGACCGTACAGGACGGTGTGGAATGGGCGGTGCCGGAGCTGGTGCGCGAGCTGAGCATCGATGAGATGCCGATCCCGATCCGCAACCAGTAAGCCACACAGACTTCATTCCCCATGGCCCAAGGATACCTATCTTTGGGCCATGGTTTTAAGCAGTGGGTGCGCGCACCCTGATCTGCCCCTTTCTCTCAGAAAAGCCACGCAGCCAAGCCATCGGCCCGCGCCATCAGAGAACACTCCGAGATCGAAATGACAGAACCCATTCTGAAAACCCGCGACCTGACCGTCCGCTTTGGGGGCCATGTGGCCGTTGATGCCGTCACCTGCGCCTTTAACGCAGGCGAGCTCACCGCCATTGTCGGACCAAATGGCGCTGGCAAGACCACCTATTTCAACCTGATTTCCGGCCAGATCCCGGCCTCTGGCGGCTCGGTCTCGCTGCGTGGTCACGACATCACCCGCGCGTCGGTGTCGGCCCGCACCAAGGCCGGCATTGGCCGCGCCTTTCAGCTCACCAATCTGTTTCCCGGCCTGTCCGTGCTGGAGAACCTGCGGCTGGTGATCCAGGCCAAACTGGGGCGCGGCTTCAACCTCTGGTCGATGGTTTCGCGTCATCAGGATCTGACCGATCAGGCCGAGGAGATCCTCGCCCGTGTGCGGTTGCTGGATCAGCACGAACAGGTGGTCTCGGAACTGTCGCACGGCAACCAACGCAAGCTTGAGGTCGCCCTGCTGATCGCACAGGACCCGGATGTCTATATGTTTGACGAACCCACTGCGGGCATGAGCGTCGATGAGGCCCCGGTGGTGCTGGATCTGATTGCCGAACTGAAAGAACAAAAAGACCGCAGCATCCTGCTGGTCGAACACAAAATGGATGTGATCCGCAGCCTCGCCGATCGTATTATCGTTTTGCACAATGGCGCCCTGGCCGCTGATGGTGCCCCGGCCGAGGTCATGGCCTCGGATGTGGTACAGGAAGCCTATATGGGCCGTGGTCTCGAAGGAATTCTCGCCGATGTCTGATGCCATCCTGACGCTGGATGGCGTCTATACCAATATCGCGCAATACCACATCCTGCAGGGAGTTGATCTGACTGTGCCCCGCGGTGGCGTGACCATGCTCTTGGGCCGCAATGGGGTGGGCAAGACCACGACCCTACGATCGATCATCGGCCATTGGCGCGCCCATCAGGGCCGGATCCTGTTTGACGGCGAAGACATCACCAAACTGCCCACCCCGGCGATTGCCCGTCTTGGCATTGGTTTTGTCCCCGAGGACATGGGCATTTTTGCCGATCTCACGGTTGAGGAAAACATGGTGCTGGCGGCGGCCACGGGGCCGATCAATTCCGCCCGGTTGGACTGGATCTTCACCGCCTTCCCACCGCTCAAAACCTTTTGGAAATCCGATGCCGGTACGCTCTCGGGCGGGCAGAAACAGATGCTGTCGATTGCCCGCGCCATGGTCGAAGAGCGCAAGCTCTACCTGATCGACGAACCCACCAAGGGCCTGGCACCTGCGATCATTTCCACCATGGCCAAGGCGTTGAAAGATTTAAAAAACCAGGGTTCATCGGTGCTCTTGGTGGAACAGAATTTTGCCGTCGCAAAGGCACTGGGAGACAGCGCCAATGTGATGGACGACGGAAGAATGATCTGGTCCGGCGAGATGGCTGAACTGGGCAACGACGCCGCCCTGCAAGAACGGCTCATGGGCCTCAGCATGGAGGCGCATTGATGACCCTTTGCAAATGCAGCCTGACCACGATGAGGCGCAAAGCCTCCCAACCCTGTGAACAGACGGAGGCTCAGACATGAGTGCCGCCCCCGAACATGCCCCCACCATGGCCCAGGCCACCCTGGGCGAACGCATCGCCCCCCATATGCCAATCCTGCTGGTGCCACTGCTGGCCCTGGCAGGATTTGTCGCCATCATGAACCCCGCCAGCTGGCTGACGCTCACCGTTTCTGGCCTTGCCATGGGGATGATGATCTTCATCATGGCCTCGGGTCTGACGCTGGTCTTTGGCCTGATGGATGTGATCAACTTTGGCCATGGCGCCTTTGTCTCGGTTGGCGCCTTTGTCGGCATCACCGTGTTGATGACCCTCGGCCATCTGACCGAGGCCCCCTCACTGATGCTCAATCTCGCAGCGGTTCTGCTCGCTGTGATAGGCGCTATGCTGGCCACCGGTGCCATGGGCTGGGCCTTTGAAAAGGTCATCGTGGGGCCGGTCTATGGTCATCACCTGAAACAGATCCTCGTCACCATGGGCGGGCTCATCGTGGTAGAACAGCTGATCATCGTGCTCTGGGGTCCGGAAGAAATCTATTTCAACCGCCCCGAAGCCCTGAAGGGCGCCATCACCTTTGCCGGCGCCGCGATCGAGAAATACCGTCTGGTGGCGGTTGCCGTGGGGCTTGTGGTCTTTGCCGCCATGCGTTGGGTGCTGCGCCATACCAAGATTGGCCTCATTGTGCGCGCCGGCGTTGAAAACGGCGAAATGGTGCAGGCGCTTGGCTACCGGTTGAAACTGGTCTTTGTTGGTGTCTTCATCGCCGGTTCTGCCCTGGCGGGCCTCGGCGGCGTGATGTGGGCGCTCTACCAGGAAGTCATCACTGCTCATATGGGCAACCATGCGATGATCCTGATCTTTATCGTGGTGATCATTGGCGGGCTTGGCTCGGTCGAGGGCTGTTTCATTGGCGCGCTCCTGGTTGGATTGATGCAGAACTACATCGCCTTTATCGAACCAAAAGCCGCCCTGATTTCCAATATTGCCCTGATGGTCACCATCTTGATGTGGCGCCCAATGGGTATGATTCCGGTGGTAAAAGCAAAATGATCCGCTCTCTTCTTTCTGGCGATTTGCCACGTTCCCTGCCGCTGGCGCTGATCCTGGGCGGCATTCTCCTCTGCCTGGCCCTGGCGCCCTTTTTGTTCCCCGGCGTGCGCACCGTCGATACCGCCGCACGAATCTGCATCTTTATCGTGCTGGTGGCCAGCTATGATCTCTTGCTGGGCTACGGCGGCATCGTCAGCTTCGCCCATACCATGTTCTTTGGCATTGGCGCCTATGGCGTGGGTTTGACCTCCGCCCATATGGGCCGCGGTTTTGACGCCATTGCCATCGGCGCCCTGGCCGGGGCCACGCTCGCCGCGGCTTTGGCTCTGCTGATCGGGCTGTTCTCACTGCGGGTTCGCGCCATCTTCTTTGCCATGATCACCCTCGCCGTAGCCTCGGCGGTGGCGGTCCTTGTCAGCCAGCTCTCTGGCCTCACCGGCGGCGAAGACGGTCTCACCTTCAAAACCCCACGCGAGCTGGGCCCCGCCTTCAAATTTGGCAAAGAGACATTTGACGGCACCCTGTTTGGGGTCAAACTCAATGGCAAGCTCTTAGCCTATTACTTTGTCTTCATCGGCGCGACCCTGTTGTTCCTGGCCCTGTTGCGGGTGGTGAACTCGCCCTTTGGCCGAGTGCTGCAAGCAATCCGCGAGAATGATTTTCGCGCCGAATCCATTGGCTACCGCGTGGTCTATTACCGCGTCGCTGCCACCTGCCTTTCTGCAGCCATCGCCGCTCTGGCAGGATCACTCTACGCAGTCTGGCTACGCTACGTCGGCCCGGACACGGTGCTGTCGATGGAGCTGATGATTGATATCCTGCTGATGGTGGTGATCGGCGGCATGGGAACGCTCTATGGCGCCATGATCGGTGCGGCGCTCTTTGTGCTGGCACAGAACTACCTGCAAAACCTGATGGGAGCCGCCTCTCATCTGGTCGAAGGGCTGCCGATCCTGCCGGAACTGCTCAGCGCTGATCGCTGGCTCCTTTGGCTGGGCGTCTTGTTCATCCTCAGCGTCTATTTCTTTCCAACCGGCGTCGTCGGCCGCCTGCGCGAGAAAGGCTAGCCCCCTCCCCTCGGCACGCTGCGGGTCAAGGGCCGCACAGCGGCCGCGCATCGCGCGGTTCACCCTTGATGCGCAACACTTGCACAAACTCTAAAAAGGTCCATCAGGGCAGATCTGCCCCTGATGGACCATCTCAGAAAATCTTCTGTTTCACACCGCGAAAGCGGTGTTCCTTAAGGAGACAGACACCGCGAAAGCGGCGGCTGTTTCAAAAAAGACCGGCACCGCGACAGCGGTGCCGGGCCCAACGGGAACGGGGATCTTTGATCCTCCCAGTTCCGGGCGGGAGCCCCGCGCTCCAGGCCCCCTGCCTCAGCGCAGCAGTTTGCCCTCGGGCCAGCTCAATGTGGTCTCCAGGTGGATTGTTTGCTCCGCACCCGGTGCGAGATCAAACTCCCAGGCCAGAATGCCGCGCCGCTTGTCGACATTCTCCTCGCTGACGCTGGGCTGGGCACCCCAGGTGATCTCCAACTCTTCCTGCTCGCTGTAGGGCACCCGGTCCAGCAGACGCAGCGGCCAGCTCTCTTGCGTCAGGTTCTCAACGCTGATCTCAACCTCTTCTCGCTGTTGATTGCTGCGCGAGATCACCCCTCGCTCGCCTTCGCTTTTCTGCAGGACATCGCGGCTCAGCCGCAATCCGCGAATGGCACCGAATCCAAGCTCGGCCTCCTCACCGCTTGCCAGACCGGAAAACTCCGCAACGGTAACCAGCTTGCCATCCACATACATCGGCACCTGATAGCTCATCAGCAGATCCTCGCCAAAATCATTGGTGAACCTGGCCACCCGATAGGCTGTTTCATCGCGGGCAGGCACCGCAACCGCCAATACCTCGGCCTTGGTGGTCAGGCTGTCCAGCTCCAGTTTCAGCACATCTGCCCCCGAGGCGAGGGTGACGGGATGGGCAAAGCGATAGGTTACACCGGGACCACTGCTGTCACTGCCCCAATCCGCACCCTGGGACTGCTCAATCACCACGGGTTCAGCGATCGGCTCATGCAGGGGCGCTTCAGCCGCCATATAGTCACCCACCGCCTGGCTGCGCATCTTGGGTTCGGGTGTTGGTTCCATGACCTGACGGCGCTGTGGATAGAGCCGTGATGGCGCGCCCTGCTCGATAGGCTGCAGGGTCGAGATCGTCAGATCCACCCCCTGCCAGTTCTCTCCGGTGTTTTGCGCCACCACAAAGCCGCGTTTCAGGGCAATCTCCGGGGTCTCTCCCGTTGTAAGATGCCATTCATAGCTCGGCTCGGCATAGATTTCACCGCCGCTGAAGTAACTCAACTCCAGCTCCACAGGCCCGGCCGTGGCGACCTCGACCTCGATCACCAGATAGAGCCGGTCTTCATCCTCGCGCGCGATGGCTTCCAACGCCTGTTCCGCCGCACGCAACTCCCTCTCCAGCTCCTCCAGCTGGTCTGCGATGGCACGGGCCCGGATCTTGGCCTCCAATGCTTGCTGCCCCGCAGTTCCGGCCTCGCTCGAAATCATCCGGGTGATATCGCGCAGCGCATCTGCGCCTGCCTCTGCCAGGCCTTCATTGCTGCCCAGCTGCTCCAGAAAATCGATCGCCGTCTGCGCTGCGCGGGCCTCGGTCTGGGCCCTGGCGGCTTCATCCCTGACGGTCTGAATGCGCCCCTCGACCTCCTTGATCGCCGCTTTGGCCGCCAGCACCTTTGGATCATCAGCCTGCCGTGGTGGCACCCCATCCTCGCGGAACAACAGCGCTGTCTGTCGCGCCCCAGTCAGGGCGATCTGCAGGGTTTCCAGTTCTGCTGAGTGCGGGATATTGCGCAGGATCAGGCGATGTTGCCCCTCTGCCAGGTCCAGGCTGGTTCTGCGGGTGATTTCGGCAACGTCCTGATAGACTGTGGCCTCGGCAACCTGGCTGTTGATGGTAAAATCATCCGCCCAGGCAAATGTTGCCACCGAACTGGCCAGGAGGGAAAGCAGGGAAAGGGAAAAACGCATCTGTGTCTCGCAATCAGTTGGGATGCAGGCCAGGTGATAAGCCCATTGGCCTGCGCAATGCCCTCATAGTAGAGCCCACCTCGCCAGATGACAGCAGCAGTTGTCCCCCCCACAGCGCTGCGGCGCAAACCCGCCGAGACCGGCCTGATAATTTCGAGCCAAAACGACAAAAACGGCGCCGTTCTGGCACCGTTTTGAACCACATCGGCAGATCCGCAAGCGGGCAGCGCCAATGGAAAACTCTAGATCCTGACAAGCAATCCCAGGGCGGGCTTGATCATCAAGAGGCCGGGCTAGTGCCGTGCTGCGCTGGCATCTGCGCCCAGACGAGTTGGTGCCTTGCGCACCGGCTGCACCCGCTTGAACCGCTGCTCCAGATCCTTGGAGGGGAAACCCAGAAAGGCACAGGTGCAAATCTCAACATGGCTGCTGGCATCAAAGAGATGCATCGCGCCCTTGGTACGTTTCATGTAAAAGCCCTTGTCCTGCAGCCCGGCGCGCAGCTCGGACCAGGTCTTGGCCTCTTGGAAATGTGGTGTCAGCAGAATGCGCAGCTGGATCGCCATTTCCGTATCCATACGGTGCTGATCGCTGGCGCTGGACCAGGCGGTCTGCTGCATGGCGGCGTCGCCGGTTGTCTGTGTTTCGCGTTCAAAGTCTTTCGAGTACATGGCTCACGTCCCCTTTTTCTATCCCACCTTAGGATTGTTGGGTTTTGTGGCCAGATTTGGGCAGTCCTGCAAAAGAATAAGGGCTGCCTCTTGCGAAGCAGCCCCCTAGTCGAAAGTGCAAAAAGCTTTAGCCTTTTTTGAGCACTTCACGGCCCAAAAGTTCAGCAATCTGGACCGCATTCAGCGCCGCGCCCTTGCGCAGGTTGTCGCTGACGCACCAGAAGTTCAACCCGTTGTCGATGGTGGAATCCTGACGTACACGACTGATAAACGTGGCAAAATCACCAACGCATTCAACAGGGGTCACATAGCCGCCGTCTTCGCGCTTATCGATCACCATGATGCCAGGGGCTTCGCGCAGGATGTCGCGGGCCTCGTCTTCGTCCAGGAAGTCTTCTGTTTCAATATTGATCGATTCAGAGTGACCAACAAAGACAGGGACTCGCACACAGGTGGCTGTAACCTTGATCGATGTGTCGATGATCTTCTTGGTTTCAGCGACCATTTTCCACTCTTCCTTGGTGGAACCATCGTCCAGGAAGACGTCGATATGCGGAATCACATTGAAAGCGATCTGCTTGGGATAGACCTTTGGCGGCACCTCTTTGGTCGGGTTGTAGATCGCTTTGGTCTGCTCCCACAGCTCGTCGATCGCATCCTTGCCCGAGCCAGAGACCGACTGATAGGTCGAGACCACAACGCGTTTGATCTTGGCGCGGTCATGCAGAGGCTTCAGCGCCACAACCATCTGCGCAGTCGAGCAGTTGGGGTTGGCGATGATGTTCTTCTTGGCATAGCCATGCACGGCCTCGGGGTTCACCTCGGGCACGATCAGCGGCACATCGGGGTCGTAGCGGTATAGCGACGAGTTATCGATCACCACACAACCGGCTTTGGCGGCCTTGGGGGCGTAGATCTTGGTGGCGTCAGAGCCCACAGCAAAGAGCGCCATGTCCCAGCCGGTGAAATCAAAGGTGTCGAGATCCTGGGTCTTCAACGTCTTCTCGCCGAACGTCACCTCGGTCCCCAGCGATTTACGGCTGGCCAGAACGGCAACCTCATCCGCAGGAAACTGGCGCTCAGCCAGGATGTTCAACATTTCGTGGCCCACATTGCCTGTGGCGCCAACGACGACGACGCGATAACCCATTTTGTTTCTCCAGTATCACCCGGCCTTATGGCCGGCTGGGGTCTCTTATAGGCAATTGCCCTGCAAATAAAGGCCCGGTCACTCCATGCTGTCGCGGCTGAACAGATAAACCACACATCCCGCCGCCAGAGCCACTGCAAAGAAGCCAAAAATCGCCAGATAGGGCGCGGATGGCTCTGCTCCGGCCAGGTTTGAATGCAAGGTTCCCGAGGCAAACTGCATGATTCCCACGCCGCCAATGCCAAAGAAATTGAGCAGGGTCACACCGCGCCCCACCAGATGCGGCGGCACAAAGGCGCGGCCATGGGCGATGATCACCGGGAAGGAGCCACCCAGAAATCCGACCAGCGCCATCACCGCAATCGGCATCCAGACCGGTGCACCCGTGACGCCGATCAATGCCAGCATCGCCACCACGCCAAGTGCATTGCCGGTAAAAATCACCCATTTTCGGCTGCCAATGATGCGGTCCAACGGTCCGTAGGCAAAGGTGCCCGCCACCATGGCCACGCCCATCACCAAAGCCGCCAGGCCAATATCACTGGTATCCAGCCCGTAGACATCGCTCAGATAGGGGCCGATCCACAACCCCCGCAGCGCCCCAGAGGGCGCGTAGCAGACAAACATCAGTGGGAAGATCGCCCAGAGCACCGGCATCTTCAAAAGATCCAGCACCGATCCCTTTTGTTCCCCCTCCGGTTTGGGAGGGTCCTGCACCGTCAAGAAAATCCCCGCCGCCACCAACCAGGAAGCCAGGGCCAGCCCCCAGAGCGTTGCACGCCAGCCCAAGTGTTCGACCGCAAAGGCGGTTGGATAAGAGGCCACCAGATTGCCCACCGATCCCATGCCCAGCATCAGCGCCGCCAGGGTGGCAAACCGCGCTACCGGGTATTGGCGCGCAAAGATATAGTAAGAGGCCATCAAAACCGGCGAGCAGCCAATGCCGATAAAGAACATCGCCATGCTGACATGGAAAGGAGAGGTCGCTAGCGCAAAGACCGAGGCACCGCCAGTGCCGCCCAGAAACAATAGCCAGGCGGCGGTGCGACGTGGTCCGATCTTATCCAGCGCCCAGCCCACCGGCAGCTGCATGGCGGCAAATGACAAAAACCACATGCCCGAGGCATCCGCGAGATCACTGGGGCTAGCGCCAATATCCTGCCCCAGCACCGAGGTCAGAACGCCAAGGAAGGCGCGGAAAAACTGGCTTAGCACATAGGCCAAGCACAACATGATCAATCCAGCCTGCATCTGCGGCGCTCCTATCGGAAAGGTTCTCTCTTCGCGCACCTTAGGTTTTGGCCATCACATGTCCGCCAGCCGAGAATGCATATTTGCAGGAGAGGTACAATTGTCTTGAAGGCGGAAACGGGCTTTTCCAAGCGCATTTCGAAAACCACAGGTTTTTTTACGGGAACAAGGCACCGCCCCGCGGACACGCGGAGGGGCTTTAGAGGTTAAGTCACCTGTTAAAAACCACGCAAGGAACCTTCGCGCCGCCTGTTTGATTGCTAAAACTCAAAGAGAATGCGACGGGCTAACCACCCTGCCACGCAGTTACAGACGCCAGAAATGTTTAAACTTTTTGGAAGTGATCCGTGTTTGGATCATAGGATTTCAAACTATCTTCGTCGATCTCCGTCCACAGTGCATGCAGGCTGAAACACCCCCGTTGACCGCATGCACGATGGTGGGGAACATCACAGGTTCTCCAGCGAAGCAGCCACGGCCCGGCCTTCAAACTGGCCCGCGGCAGTTTCGGCTTCGGTCACCAGTTCGAACTTGGGTTTGAAGGCACCCCTTCAACGCTTTCCTTGGCTAAGAGCGTCGCCTCAAAAAATTTGCACCTATCTATACTGCCCTGCACGTCGCCCCATCTCGAAAGAGCTAAAGCGATGAAATATGGACATATTTGCACCCCTGCATCCCTTTTCGCCTTGGTTTGACGCCAAGGTGATCGTCCCTTTTCAATTCAGATGGCAACAGATTGTCGGGATCACGCTGGCCATCAAAAGCCCCCTTGACCAGTCCCTCAAACAAAAACGCCCCCCCTGCCTCCGTTTGTCACAACAAGAGTTCACCATGGCCCGGAGGCGTTGCCTCTGGGTCGCAAGGCGGTGCTGCCCTTTTGATTTTCTGCATAAGCAGTAGCTTTTTAGCGGTGATAGCGTGTAATCATACAGGCGGTAGAGGCTTGGTGAATTCCAAAAGATGCATCCCCTGATGTAACGAGTGACGGAACTTTTGGCCTGTATTGTTAGCAAATTTGAGCGATTTGAGCATTTGGCCGGAAACCTTTTGACAACCACTGGCCGTCAAATTGATCACGTGCCGTGGGGGCACATTAAATTTGGGGTGAATGTGGTGGCTAATATACTCACTGTCATGCAAACAGAAAACGTGCGTCTGGATCCGGATAAACTCGGTGAACTCTATGCACAGCTAGGCGAAGCCGGTGCCGAAGATGTCGTTTGTCGCGCCATCGAGGAACTTGCAGTGCGCCTGACGCATTGTGAACGCCTATGGCGTCAAAATAATATGGAGGGCCTGCGCAAGAACGCCCGGTCCTTGATTGCAATTGCGGATCAGATCGGGATGAGCGCCATGGCGTCGATTGCCCGGGATGTCACAGTTGCAGTAGATAACGAAGATGCACCGGCGATTGCAGCGATCCTGTTCCGCCTGTTGCGCGTTGGGGAACGTTCCCTGACAGCGGTTTGGGACCAACAGGATCTCACCGTTTAAAAAACGCTCAGAGCTGTAGTGTAAAACGCCTACATGCCAGGCCGCCCTCGGGACCAAAACGGTCCCAGGCGGCCTTGGCCTGTTTTGAAGGCTGCTTTTTGGCGCGCAGATTTCTGCATATTCACACACTAGAGGCGACAGCCGGGGCTTGCAGGCAGCGGGAGGGCGGATAGTCTGAGGGCAATTGCCCAACCGGAGTATCCCCATGGCCCCTCGCTTTGCCGCAGCCTCTACCTCTGCTGTTCCTCTTTATCTTATTGAGCAGGACCAGCTGCAAACCTGGCTCGAGGATCAATCCGAGCCTTTGCAGGCCTGGGTGGCGCAAAATGGCTTTATCGCCGGGTTCGGTCAGGCCTTGCTGGTGCCGGGGCTGGATGGTTCTGGGCCACTAGCGCTTGCAGGTTTTGGCAATGCTGCCCAGCGCGCCCGCAAACGGTTTCCACTGGCCGCCGCAGCAGAAAAACTCCCCGAGGCCAGCTATCAGCTTGTTTCCGGCGTTCAAAACGCCCTGACCCTGCCACCGGCGCAACTGGAGAGTGAATGCCTGGGTTGGCTGCTAAGCCAATACCGGTTTACCCGTTATAAAACAGCCAAACCCATGGCGGCAGCACTGTTGGCCCCCGAAGGCATTGATGCCGCCGCCGTCGAATCTCTGGCCGCCGCCGAATATCTCACCCGCGATCTAATCAACACGCCCGCCGCTGACATGGGGCCTGCCCAGCTCGAAGCCGCTGCTGAGGCGCTGGCGAGCGAGTTTGAAGCCTCCATCGGGGTGATCAGTGGCGATGATTTGCTCGACGCCAATTTGCCACTGATCCATACCGTTGGCCGGGCGGCCGAGCAGGCGCCCCGGCTCATTGATATGCAATGGGGCAGCACCGGGCCAAAACTGACCCTGGTGGGCAAGGGCGTTTGCTTTGACACCGGCGGGCTGAACATGAAACCTGGCGCAAGCATGGGACTGATGAAAAAGGACATGGGCGGGGCCGCCAATGTGCTGGGACTAGCGCGGATGATCATGGCCGCCGAGCTGCCGCTGCAATTGCGGGTGCTGATCCCGGCGGTGGAGAACTCTGTTGCCGGCAATGCCTTCCGCCCCGGCGATGTGCTGCCCTCACGCCGTGGGCTGACCGTTGAGGTCAACAATACCGATGCCGAGGGGCGTCTGGTTTTGGCCGATGCGCTGACCCTGGCGGATGAGGGCGCACCTGATCTGGTGATCTCGATGGCGACCCTGACGGGCGCGGCACGAGTGGCAGTAGGCCCGGACCTGGCGCCGTTTTATACCGATTTTGACGCCGATGCCGCCGCGCTTTCATCCTGTGCAGGCCCGCAGGCCGATCCGGTCTGGCGCATGCCCTTTCATGCCCCCTACGAGGCAATGATCGAGCCTGGCATTGCCGATCTGGACAATGCCCCCTCCGGCGGCTTTGCCGGGTCAATCACTGCCGCGCTGTTCCTGCGTCGTTTTGCCGGCGACAGCCGCTATATGCATTTTGACATCTACGGCTGGACCCCCAGCGCCGCCCCGGCCCGTCCCAAGGGCGGTACCGGACAGGGCTGCCGGGCGCTCTTTGCTGCCCTGCCAGAGCTGCTGGGGTTGTGAGTGCCATGACAGAGATTTCGCTAAAGCACGCCCGTATCGCCCTGCCCCTCGTCGATCTGTTGCGCCAGCCCGAAGGGCGACGCGACCGGCAATTGCTCTGCGGCGATCCGGTAGAGGTGCTAGAGGAAACCAAGGGCTGGAGCCACATCCGCGCAGCCAAGGATGGCTATCAGGGCTATCTCCCCAACACGGCCCTCGCAGAGGCGCAGGCGAGCAGCCATTGGGTCAGCGCGCCTTCCAGCCATGCCTATACCGAGGCCGATTTCAAATCCCCGGAACGGTCGGCGCTTTGCCTGGGCAGTCAGGTTCTGGTGTCAAAGATTGAAGGCCGGTTCGCGGCAACCGATCAGGGCTATATCCCGAAGGCGCATCTCTCCCCCATGGATCAGCGGCTGAGTGATCCCGTCGCTGTCGCGACAAGCTTTTTAGGCACGCCCTATCTGTGGGGGGGCAACAGCCGGTTTGGCATTGATTGCTCTGGCCTGGTGCAGGTGGCCTGTCTCGCCTGCGGCATTGCCTGCCCCGGCGACAGTGGTCCGCAGGAAAGCGAGCTGGGCACATTGCTGCCCCCCGGCAGCGCCTACCAGCGCGGCGATCTGTTGTTCTGGAAAGGCCATGTGGCGCTGCTGCAGGACCCGGACACCCTGCTGCACGCCAATGCGGATGCGATGGCAGTGGCGCTGGAACCTGTTACAGCGGCAATTGCCCGTATCGCCGATCAAGGCGATGGGCCGGTGACAGCGCATCGGCGCTTGCCATCGCCTAAGTGAGCGACCGCAACGCAGGCCCCCGGGGCCGCAAGACAGGCCGCCGGGGCTGCACAGGTTATTTCACCGCCCGGATGAGTTTACGCTCCAATACCCGCAGCACCGCCTTCAGGTCGCTGCCGCGTTTCAGGATCTGGCCATCCATGCCCACCACCGCATAGAGCCCCTGACGGTTGCGCAGTTTGGGATGTTTTTCGATCCGGTAAAGCGGATGTTCAGCGGTGCGGCGAAAGATTGAAAACACCGCCAGATCGCGCAGGCAGGAAATGCCATAGTCCCGCCATTCTCCCGCCGCGACCATGCGGCCATAGAGCGACATGATCACCGACATCTCGCGTCGGTCAAAAGCAACTTGTTGCGGGATTACGACGCTTGGTTTGGGCTGAATGGGATCAATGCTCATACCCAAGCGTCGCCGCTACCGCGCCATTAATCAAGATACTTTGCAGCAAATCCCCGTTCAACGATGCCATTCAGGCACCCAATTTGCCGGAGGCTGGTTCCAAAACCTGTTTGGGTTTGCCTCATCCGCTCCGCGCCGATGACAGCTGCGCTGTGCCGCAAGGATCTGGATCACCGGTTCCTCGTAGGGGTGCGCATCATAGATTGCCCGCAGTACGGGCTCCAACGCTTGCCCACGCCTGGGTACAAAAACCTGCAGTTCAACGCAGGCCACTGTAACCGCCTGATCCGTGGCCGCATTGCGCGCCTGTGGTAAAACCCGGAACTGCTGGGTTCCGGCCTTGGTGGTAAAGGCCACCTGATCATAATCCCCCCATTGTAGCGGCTCCACCGCGAGGATCGCTTGCAGAACCTGGCTGGCGGCCGGCTGCGGCACCTGGACCAGCACCCTGCTGCCCGATTCCACGGTAAATCGGTCTGAGGTCAGATCAGCCAGTGTATCAGACATCAATCAGAGCCTCGCTGCGCAGGTTCAGGATCTCCGCCAGGGCCCGCGATCCCAGCCCCGTGAGCTGCAATCCGCGTTTATGGGTGTTGCGTTTGACCCAGCCCCGGTCAAAGGCATGGGTGAGGATCTGTTTGCCCAAAGGCCCCGAGACATGCAACCGGCGCTCGGTCCAGTCCATGCAGGGGCGGGCAAAGGACTGGCGGCTGTCCGCGGCGGAGACCTTCTGCGGCAGGCTGACGCCCAGTTTCTGCCAGGTCTCATCGGCGCAGGCCCGAAAGCCGCCGTTTTCCTCGACCAGCAATCCGCGCTGCAAGAACCGCGCGGTCATCGCCACAGCCAGGGGACCCGCCAAATGGTCATAGCAGCTGCGCAACTGGGCAATATCCCCGGCCTTGCGCCGCTGCGCCAGATGCAGATGGGAGCTGGGAGCAATCGCCGCCAATTGCTCCAGCACCCCGGCAACCTCGGCATTGGCCAGCCGGTGGAACACGCAGCGGCCGCGTTTTTCGGCCAGGACCAGCCCGGCGTTTTGCAACATCCGCAGATGCGCCGTGGCGGTCTGGGCGGTGATCCCCGCCGCCGAAGCCAGCTCTTTGTTGGTAAAGGACCGCCCCTCCATCAGCTCACAGAGCATCCGGGTGCGGCTGGCGTCACTCAGCGCCTGGCCAATGATATCAAAACGAGGTGTTGTCATATCGCCAAACTAACCTGTCACATGGCTGCTGCCCATCACATTCCCTTCGCTCCGGGGCGAAGTATTTGCGCCAGTCTTGCAGCATCAGGCAAAGCTCCCCTGGCAGAACCATCCCGGCGAGAGCGCACCCCCATGGGCGTAAAACAGCCAGAGCCGCGCGCCGCAGGCGGTCAGCACCACCCAATAATCGCGCACACCGCTGCGCCAGTTGGGATCCTCCAGCCACCATTCCGGTGCGATCCGTTCCGGTCCTGTGGCCTCCCCCAACTGCCAGTCGCGACCGCGCCAGCGAAACTGAGCAGGCAGTCTGGGGTGCAGCGGCGCATGCACCAGCTCCGGTGGCCAGAGCAACAGCGGCCGGTCATGCGGCGCCGGTGGCCAGTTTGGCGTCGGTTCCGACCAGGCCGCCGCCAGGACCTTGGCGGTTTTTTCCGGAATATGGGTATCAACCGGGTGCAGCCGGGTGATCTGATCCAGCCCGATCCGCGCCCCCAGCCGCCCCACCAGATCCGCCAACCCGCTATCATCACCGCTTTTGCGCGCCTCTGCGGCCACCTCTGCCTGCAAATGACCTGCCTGAGTGCGGGCATGGATTGGTTCCACCTGCAGGGCTTCAAGCCGCAGCATCTCGATACCGTAGCCTGCGTCGATCTCCTCCACTTTCATCTCGAGCAGCGGCAGAATCCGCGCCGGGTCGCGACTGGGGCGGGCCAGGGTGAGCTCTACCATCTGCACCCCCTGGTCGACGCGATGGGCCTCCAGCCGCAGGCTGCGCAGCCCCTTGCCGCGATCCTCCAGCCGGGCACAGAGCTGCGGCAACATCCGCGCCAGCCCGGCCAGCACATCATCTTTGAGCCCAATGGGCTCTGGCAGGCTGAGCCGCGCCGCAAAGTGATCCTCCACCGGTTTGGGAGAGACCGGCTCCGGGGCGCTGCCCATGGCCTGATCCAACCGCAGCACCAAACCCCGGCCAAAGCGCCGCGCCAGGCTGGAGCGGGGCTGCCCTAGGAGATCACCAATCCGTCTCAGCCCCAGCCGGCCCAGCTGCGCCACCACCGTGGGCTCCAGCCGCAGCGCCGCCACTGGCAGCGGGGAGAGCGCACCATAGCTTTGCCCCGGCGGTGCAATCCGCGCCGCATCCGGGGGCAGCGCCAGGGTTTGCGGTGCCATGCCGCCCCGCGTCCAGTGGCGCCGCTTGCCCTTGTGCAGCAGCACCTGATTGCGCGGATGGCCGCCCTGTGCCGGTGCTGCAACCTGCGCCGCAGCCTGCACCGACCCGGGCGGCGCTGCCGCGCTTTGTAGGGATTTGGGTGGCGCTGCCGCGCTTTGTAAAGATTTGGGCGGCGCTGCCGCCCGAGCTCGGGTTGCCGGGGCCTCTTGATCAATCGACGCCCCAGAGCGGCTGGGCGCAGGGGTGGCGCCGGCAAACCGCGCCAGCGCCCAGGCGGCCCCCAGGCTATCACCCAGCCCCATTTGCAGGCTCAGCCCCATGTCATGGCAGCCTGTCTCGATCTCTCTCAGCAGCGCCTCTTCGCCGCCAAAAAGATGGGCGCAGCCGGTGAGATCCAGCGCCAGCCCCTCTGGCGGCTCTTCGGCCACCCAGGGGGAAAACTGACCCGCCCAGCGCCTAAGCGCCGCCAGAAAGGCCAGCTCGGCAGGCAGATTGCGGCTGCGCACAATCAGGTCCGCACAGATGGCATGGGCATCGCGCAGCCCCTGGCCGCGCTGCAGGCCTGCTGTTTCAGCAGCCATATTTAACGCAGAAATAACCTGAGTGTTGGAGACTTCCTCCACAATGGCCAGCGGGCCGCTCAGGCTGCCGCGTGCCAAACGCAACACCCGTTCGGCGCCAAGCCGTGGAAACCAAAGCGACAAGACACGACGATGAGGCGGTGCAGGAGCATGGGACAAACTGGACTGATGAGACATGATGGGCTGACGCTACAGGGTTGCAAACAGATCTATGGGCACGGGAGGCTGCGGGAAAGACCCAGTCCGGCTCGGCAAGATCGCGCGCTCCTTCCCTCGCCGCTCGTTCACCTTTTGTTCAATCGCATCGATTCGATCAAGACCTCGTTTATTAGTGCCACCCGTTTTGCCTCCTAACCCCCGGCCCGGAGAGACCCTGATGAAATCCTGTTTTCAGCCCATCCGCCAACTGGCAGCCTCAGCCAGCAGCCTGTGCCTCTGCCTGATCCTGCTCAGCGCCGAGCTGAGCGCAGGCAGCGCCGTCTTCACCGATAAGCATGTCCAAGAGCGGGTTACCCTGATGCAGGGGCAAAAGGCGGCGCTCACCATTTTGGGCGAGATGGTTGCCGGACGCCGAAACTATGATCTGGCCGCCGCCAAGGCCGCCCGGCGTTCTTTGATGGCCAGCACCCGCAAAATCCCAAAACGGTTTTCCAAACACCGGATGGAGCCCAATTCGCATGCCCGGCCCGAGATCTGGACCCGCTGGCAGGACTTTACACAACGGGCAGAAACCGCGCGTCTGGCGGCCAAGCAGATCAACGCCGGGTCCCTAACCGGGCTACGGCGCAGCGTTCCGGCGATGGTGCAGGCCTGTCACAGCTGCCATCAATCCTATCGCGGCACTCCCAATCGGGCCATCACCCACTAAGGGTACAGGTGGCAAGAGGTCTGCACCTGCCCTACCCCGCGAGGCCCGGGCCGGGGGACACCAGCAACGCGTGGAGAATTAGCTGGGGGCAGCGGCGTAGCGCGCCAAAAACATCTCCACCGCACCTTCGATCACCCGGTTGCGCTCTTCCTGCGAGAAACTGGCGTCGATATTGAACAGGAACCGCGGCACCAGATCGGCGCGGCACAGCTCTGCAAACTGATCGGCAGCCAGGTCAAAATCCTCGATCACCAGTTCTCCGCGTGACGCGGCACTGCGCAGATAGTCCCGCACCTTGCCCCGTACCAGCATCGGGCCGCTTTCGTAGAACTGCCGGCCCAGGTCCGGAAAACGATCGGCCTCGGCCACACAGATGCGAAACATCCGCATGCCAAAATCAGAAAGGCTCACAGAGAGGATATGGCCAGCAGCGACCCGCAGGATCTCGCGCGGGGTACAGCAAGAGCTCGCCAGTTCCATCGGCGCATCCGCCTGGCGAGCGCATTCGCTGCGGGCCACTTCCATGAACAGCAGACGTTTGTCGGGGAAGTAGTTGTACAGCGTCGCCTTGGAGACACCGGCAACGCGGGCGATCTCATCAACGCTGGCACCTTCAAAGCCATCGGCCAAAAACACCTCGCGCGCGCCCTTCAGGACCTGGTCAAATTTTCGTCCGGTTCGCAGGATGCTGGCCTGTTCGTTCATGGCTGACCTCGTGGCGCTGGCAGAAACAAGCCTCTAGTCTAGCCGAGAGTGCCCGCAGACAACAATACTCTCATCCCCCAAAAGACCCTGGCACAGCCCCTCCAACGCTGGAGGGTAAAAGCCTAGGCTTTTGCAAAAGGGAGCGCTCCCGTCCACCCCGCAGCCTTCTGGCGAAGGCCGGGGCCGTTGGGGGTGGCGCCGTGCTGACGCACGGCGCGGCAGCGCTCCATTGAGGAGACTGCCTCAAGACCCGCGCCGCACGGTGCCCTACTACATTGGCCTACTTCCAAGGCCCGCCTGTCCACAGGTCTGCAGCGCCAGCCCCGCGCCCCACAGGCACACAACCAATAAAATGGCGACGACAAGGCAGCCACACGGAGCCGCGCCGGCCAGCGCGGCGCGCCCCCTCCCAACGGGAGGCGGGCCTCTTTGAGGCTCAAACGACGGGCGGGAGC
>NZ_JBDWPJ010000228.1:0-63576 GCF_039971195.1 Pseudophaeobacter sp. | reverse complement strand
GACGCTGACGCAGCTCCTGACCGTCTCGGCTGAGCTGGAGGCCATGGCGGCGCGGTCGGCCTTTCGCTTTGGCGCTACCGGCGCCTATGAGGCGCTGGTCAATCAACGGATCACACTGCTGCGCGAGGCGCGGTTTGGTGGTTTTCAGATGTTTTCGGAGTTCATGCTGCGTCGCTACGAGCCTGCGATGCGCACGGTGAAATCTACAGAGAAACGCATCGCCACCCTGGCAGATCGGGCGCGACGGGGTGGTGAGCTGCTCAGAACCCGCGTCGATGTGGAGCGTAGCGGGCAAAATCAGGCGCTATTGGCCAGTATGGACCGCCGCGCCGATCAGGCGTTGCGGCTGCAACATACCGTGGAAGGCCTGTCGGTGGTGGCGATCAGCTACTATGCGGTCTCGCTGGCCTCTTATCTGCTTTACCCCCTCGCGCAGGCTCTGGGCCAAAGCAAGGGGATGATGACAGCCATGATCACTCTGCCGGTTGTTGGGCTGGTCTGGCTTGCGGTGCAGCGGGTGAAGAAGAAGCTGCAATAACCGCTTCTCCCAGCAGGGAATGGGCGAGGAAACCGCCCAAAGCAATTGAAGCCAGCGCCAGCGGTGCCGCGACGCCGAGGGTTGAAATTCCAGCGAGGCCTGCGCCAAGGGTACAGCCGCCGGCCAGCACGCTGCCAAAGCCCATCAGGCTGGCACCAAGCAAGTAGCGCCCGGTTTGACGTGGGGTTTCAAAGCTCTGCCAGTGGAACTCACGGCGCAGCAGCGCAGACACTACTGCTCCCGCCAAAACGCCGCCGATCAGGCCAGGACCAAATCCCGCAGGCAGAGCGCTGGAGGCGATCACATAGAACAGCCCTTCCGACATCGGCGCGGTGAAAGACAGGTTTTCCATGGCGATGGGGTCAAATTCGTCAAACAGCACATAGCCAGTGGTGACCCAGGCCAATGGCACCAGCGCGCCGATCAGCGCGCCGCCCAGCAGAGCAGGGCCAGAGTTTTGGGACCGCAGCGCCAGCCAGAGCGCTGGGAGGGCGATGACAGTGCTCCAGAACGCTGCCCCACCGGGGAGCGCTGCAAGTGTCGCATAGTCGCCCAGAGGCAGGGTATAGCCGCTCAGCAGGCCGCGCAGCGGCGCCAGTACGCCCTTGAGGGTGGCATGGGCCACAATCGCAAACACTAGGATGCAAAGGAGAGCCCTCAAATTGCCAGTGCCGCTCAGTACCGTGAGGCGGGAAATACAGCCACGAGTCAGCACCATGCCGATACCAAACATTACCCCGCCCGCCAGGATGGCCAGCACAGGCAGGTCTGCAGCCAGCAGACGGTGGCCCTCAAAACTGATCCAGCCCTGCAGCACGGCCGCTTGGGTGCCTAGAACAGAGACAGCCAGAGCCAAGGCCCAGATCCCGGCCGCCTGACGGCGGTCCTCACCAATCAGTGCACGGCGAAAGCAAAACCGAGTGAGCTGTGCCAGGATGCCAAAGCCCAAGCCCAAGGCGAGGGCGAAATACAGGGACACCGCGCGCGGGCCGATCTCTTCAAAGCCAAGTGTTTCGAACATCGCTCTCTCCCATGATTGGAGCGGATTGGAATGATTTCCCGAAATGAGACCGAATCTTTTGCCACACAAGGGGAATTCGATTGGTGCTCAGGCAACTTCGGGGAACGTTGTTTTGCGCCAGATGCGGTCCGCAGGACGCTGTTCTGTAAAGGTAAGAGGTAGCAAAAACAATGTGGCCGCCCCGAGGGAGCGGCCAAATGTTATGTTCTTATTTGAATATGTCTCAGCGATTGGGGCTGAGACAGAGCATTGCCTTAGCGGCCGCGAATCCGCGGATCCAGCGCATCGCGCAGCCCATCACCAAGGTAGTTGACGCTCAGCACGGTCAGCGAGATCGCCATGCCGGGCCAGAAGACACGCTCGGGGTGTTGCTGCAGGTAGTCGGTGGCATCAAACAGCAACCGGCCCCAGGTTGGGAAATCCGGCGGGAAGCCGAGGCCGAGGAAAGAGAGCGAGCTTTCGGTGATAATCGCCGTGGCAATACCCAGGGTGGCCGAGACCATGATGGGCGACAGCACGTTGGGCAGGATATGCCGGGTGATCAGACCCTTGTTCGAGGTGCCGATGGAGCGGGCCGCCAGAACAAACTCGCGCTCCTTGATTGCCAGAACATCGCCGCGCACGATCCGCGCTGTCGGCATCCAGGAGGTCACCCCGATGGCGCAGACAATCAGGATAAAGATCCCCTGCTCTGGTCCAAAGGCCGCATTCAGCGGCTCGCGGAACAGGAGCATCATTACCAGAAGCAGCGGCAACAAAGGCAGCGCCAGGAACAGATCGGTCAGGCGCATCAAAGGCCCGTCGAGCCGTTTGAAGAACCCTGCGACAACGCCAATGAAGGAGCCGAGGAACAGCGCCAGCGCCATAGCAGTGAGGCCAACCGAGACAGAGGTCGAACCACCGGCCATCATCCGCGCCATCATATCGCGGCCCAGCTGGTCAGTGCCAAAGGGATGCGCCCAGCTGGGACCCTGATTACGCGAGCGGATGTCGATATGGGTTGCTTCGATGTCCCAAAGCAGAGGCCCCAGATAGACCGATGCCACGATAAGCAGGAACAGGATCCCCCCCATCAGAGCGCCGCGGTGCGATTTGAATTGGTCCCAGACATCAAGCCACTGGCTGCGTGGCGGTTTGCTGGGGACGGGATTGCTAAGCTCAGTCATAGCGGATCCTCGGGTCTAGGATGCCGTAGAGAACATCGGCGATCAGATTGAACAGCACGATGAGGATGGCAAAGATAAAGGTCAGCGTCTGCACCATGGGCAGGTCATTGGCCTGGATGGCACCAATCAACAACTGGCCGATGCCATTCACCTTGAACACCTGTTCGGTGATGATGGCGCCGCCAAAGATTGAGGGGATGCCCAGGGCAATCACCGTGACAACCGGGATCATCGAGTTGCGCAACACATGCACCATGACCACAACATATTCGCTGAGGCCCTTGGCGCGGGCGGTCCGCACATAGTCCTGATTGAGGTTATCCAGCATCGAGGCACGCATGAAGCGGCTGAGCTGCGCGGTGATCTGCAGCGCCAGAACCATAACCGGCATGATCATCTGCTTCAGCTGATAGACAAAGCTGTCCCAGCTATCGACCACATGGGTGGTGTCATAGATCGAAGGGAACCAGCCGAGCTGCACCGAGAAGATCACGATCACCAAAACCCCTGAGAAGAAGGGCGGTACAGAAAAGCCGACCATCGACACAAAAGTCCCGAGCTGATCAAACCAGCTATACTGACGGTAGGCCGAGTAGATGCCGATCGGCAGGGCGATAAAGATGGCAACCACATAGGCTGTGCCAACAACCCAAAGGGTCTGAGGCATCCGCTGAATGACGATATCCATCACTGGCGAACGGGTCTGCCAGGAGATGACACGCAGATCACCCTGCGAAAAGGTGGTGCCAAAATAATGGTCGATCAGAACCTGGGGTTCAATCCAGAAGAACTGAACCAGCCATTTCCAGAATCGGATTGGGGCGGGTTGGCCAAGGCCCAGGGCCTCGCGCATTTTTTCTTTGACTTCAGGGGGGACTGTCAGGGGGACCTGTGCCATCGGATCGCCAGGGGCGAGTTCGAGCAGCAGGAAAATCACGAGGCTGATGAACAGCAGTGTCGGAACCGACAGGACCAGCCGCCTGATTGTAAAGGTCAGCATGGAGCGTGCGCCTTTTGCAATGTGTTATTGTTGACCTGGCTTTGCGTGTCAGCCCGATTGGCTGCTGCTGTACCAGTGTGTGCGGCGATAGAACGGAACGCGCCGCAAATGGCAAGAGGCCCCGGTGATTTCACCGGGGCCTCGTTTAGGCTAGCGCCGCTTACTTGATGCGGTGCCAGTCAGCAATGTTCCACAGTTCGCTGTCCCAAACGTTCAGCACAACGCCACCCAGGGAGTTGGCATGAGCGGAGAGACGGCCACGGTGAACCAGTGGGATCATGCCACCGTTTTCAACGATCAGGTCATTGAGACGCTTGGAGATTTCGGCACGGGCTTCAGCACCGGCTGTGGTTGTCAGCTCAGCGTGCAGCTTGTCGAACTCTTCGTTACAGAAGCGCGAGATGTTCTCACCCTGCCACTGGGACGCAGGCGAAGGTGCTTTGTCGCACAGACCATTGGCCAGGTAGGACTGAGGGTCGGTGCCGTTGAAGGTATTGGCATACATTTCAACGTCAGCATAGAACTTCTGGAAAGTGTCTGGCGAACCGGGATCACCACCAAAGAACACGGAACCGCTGAGGTTACGCAGTTCGGATTCGATACCAATTTCGCTCCACCACTGTTTGATCAGAGCCTGGAAATCCTGACGCACGGCATTGGTCGAGGTCTGGTACAGGATCTTCATCGGAACACCAGCGGGGGTTTCGCGTACGCCGTCACCATTGGTGTCTTTGTAGCCCGCTTCGTCCAGCATCGCGTTCGCTGCGGCGATGTCCTGCTTGTCACAAGTGAAGGTGTCAGAATTCACAGCGGCAGGCGCTGGGATCCAGTTACAGGTGACTTTACCCGCTTTGCCATAGCCGATTTCGACCAGCAGAGGACGGTCAATCGCCAGCGACATTGCTTTGTAAACAGCAGGATCGCCCAAGAATGGGTGCGGACGGATCACCGAACGCTCATCAGGGCCAAGCGCCGGATCAGGGTTGGTGTTGTTCAGCATGATGCGCTCAACCAGCGGGCCAAAGCCAGCTACAGGCGTACCTTTGCCAGCCGATTCCATCTGAGCGATGACTTCGGGAGCAAGCTGCAGGTTCCAGGCGTAGTCAAACTCGCCGGTTTCCATAACCGCACGACCCGCAGCGGTTGCGTCGCCGCCACCTTTGAACAGGACCTTGGCAAAGGCAGGCTTGGCCGGGTCACGGTAGTTGTCGTTCGCCATCATGGTGATAACGTCGTTGGGCTTGAACTCTTCGACGACAAAAGGACCGGTGCCGATGGGGCCAAAGGTGGCCTCGGTGCACTCAGGTGCCTTGGCGCCCATGCAGTCTGCAAACTGAGCCGCCTGGATGATGGGGCTTTCGCCGCCAACAAAGGGGCCATACGGGAAGGGAGTCGGCTGGCCGAAGGTGACTTTGACAGTCAGATCGTCCAGGGCTTCAACCGAGGTGACACCTTCGAATTTGGTGACCTGGGCACAGCCGCCTTCGGGATCCATGCAGTAGTCAGCAGTGAATTTCACATCAGCAGAGGTGAAAGGGCTGCCATCGGACCATTTGATGCCGGGGGCGATTTTCCAAGTGATGGAGGTCAGGTCTTCGCTGACGCCGCCATTTTCAACTGTTGGAATTTCAGCCGCCAGGAAAGGCACCATTTCGCCAACTTGGTTGTAACGGGCCAGAGGCTCGATCACCAACGAGGCAGCTTCTACATCTTTAGTGCCGCCGGACAGGAAGGGGTTCATAATCGATGGCGCTTGCCAATAGATGATATTGACCTGGCCGTCAGAGCCACGCTCGGCAAATGCTGCCGGAGCGAAGGCTGCCGAGGCGATGGCACCCATCAAGAGGGTTTTGAGTTTCATTACACTCTCCTTGTCGAACACATTACGTGTCTTTTTGCGCTGGACATCGAGGTCCAGCTTTTTGCCGCAAAACTGCGGATACGATGTCGTTCTGCCTAAGTTGGCCTGGGACAAATTGAAAGATCGAAATTTTTCAAGATCTTTCGTCGGTATACGACCAACCCCCAAATGCAGATACTGGCCGTATCGAAAACCAGTTTCCAAAAAAATGCAAATCCGAATTTTGGATTTGCCTATGCAATATTTGCATGAGTATTGTTGAGGCGAATTGTGTTATCCGCTGCAAAAGCGGGGCTTGCATGCTGTGCGAGGCCAAAAAGAAGAAGAACCAAGGGGACCCACCATGCTGGACAATGCAATCGCGTCCATCAAAAATCTGCGCGTAGAATTTCAAACAAAAGACGGCCCGGTGGTTGGCGTCAAGGATGTCTCTTTTGATGTGAATCCTGGCGAAACCGTCTGTGTGGTGGGGGAGTCGGGATCGGGAAAATCCGTCTCTTCGCTGTCGCTGATGCGGCTGGTGGAATTTGGCGGCGGTGAAATCACCAGCGGTGCGCTGGTGTTTGACAGCCGCGAGAGTGGCAATCTGGATCTGGCCAAGGCGCCGGGTGAGCAGATGAAAGACATTCGCGGCAATGAAATCGGCATGATTTTTCAGGAGCCGATGACGGCCTTGAACCCGGTGTTCACTGTCGGGCGCCAGCTCACCGAAGGGCTGCGGGTCCATAAGAATATGAACCAGGCCGCGGCGGATGCCCGGGCCTTGGAACTGCTGCGCGAGGTGCGTATTCCTGAGCCTGAGCGCCGCATGAAGCAATACCCGCATGAGCTTTCTGGCGGTATGCGCCAGCGGGTGGTGATCGCTATGGCCATGGCTTGCGAGCCCCGCCTGCTGATCGCAGATGAGCCGACAACGGCGCTGGATGTGACCATCCAGGCAGAGATTCTGGCGCTGATGGATCGGCTCAAGCGCGAAACCGGTACTGCAGTGATGTTCATCACCCATGACATGGCCGTGGTGGCGCAGATGGCTGATCGCGTTGTGGTCATGTTCCGCGGCAACAAGGTCGAAGAGGGCACCGTCCAGGAGATCTTTGATAACCCGCAGCATGACTACACCAAGGCGCTGCTGGCAGCAGTGCCAAAGCTGGGCGAGATGCGGGGCAAGGACTATCCTGAACCGATGAAATTGATGGGCGTGGACGGTCAGAAGATTGAGCCGATCAAAGGCACTGATGAGGTGCTGCTGAATGTGGAAAACCTGACCACGCGGTTCCCTGTTAAAGGTGGCATTCTGCGCCGCACCGTGGCCAATGTGCACGCGGTCGAGGATGTCTCCTTCAAGGTTTTCAAGGGCCAAACCCTGTCGCTGGTCGGCGAATCGGGCTGCGGAAAATCCACCGCCGGCCGGTCGATCCTGCGTTTGGTCGAGCCGCAGTCCGGCAAGGTTGAATTTGATTGCTGCGATGTCATGGGGTTGAAACACAAGGATCTGCATCGGGTCCGTCAGGACATGCAAATGATCTTTCAGGATCCCTTTGCCTCGCTTAATCCGCAGATGCAGTTGCTGGATCAGGTGGCGGAACCGCTGCGCAACTATGGGTTGGCCTCTGGCTCGGAACTGCAGGACCGCGTGGCCAATCTGTTTGACCGGGTGCAGCTGCCGCGCAGCTTCATGCGCCGCTACCCGCATGAGATGTCTGGTGGCCAGCGTCAGAGAATCGCTATTGCCCGCGCCCTGGCGTTGAACCCTAAATTGATCGTCGCAGACGAGGCGGTCTCGGCACTGGATGTTTCTGTACAAGCTCAAGTTTTGAACTTGATGATGGAATTACAGGCAGACCTTGGACTGTCTTTCCTGTTCATCAGCCATGATATGGCCGTGGTGGAACGAGTCAGTCACCAGGTCGGCGTGATGTATCTGGGCCGAATCGTTGAATTGGGCCCTCGTGCCCGCGTCTTTGAAAACCCACAACACGCCTATACCCAGGCGCTGATGAAGGCGGTTCCCATCGCCGATCCGCATCGTCGCAAGAGCGAAAAGGATCTGAACTTCAAACCAATCCCATCGCCGATCCACGGGCTCGACTACCAGCCCGAGCCTTCGCAGTATCTTGAGGTGGAACCGGGGCATTTTGTTCTGACAACTGACAGCGGGTATTGATCCCATGGCAGAAGTTTTGACGCCGCTCCAGATCATGGAGCATCTCGTGGCTTTCCCAACGGTGAGCCGCGACAGCAATCTGCCGCTTGTGGACTGGGTGCAGGGCTACCTGGAGGGGCAGGGCATCACCTCGCATCGCTGGGTTGACCCTGACCAGCCTCATAAAGCAGCGGTTTTTGCCCATGTCGGTCCCGAGGTCGAAGGCGCGGTTGTGCTTTCGGGCCATACGGATGTTGTGCCGATTGATGGCCAGCCCTGGGACACGGATCCCTTTACCGTGGTGGAACGGGACGGCAAGTATTTTGGCCGTGGCACCTGTGATATGAAGGGCTTTGATGCCCTGGCGATCTGGGCCTTGGTTGATGCGCACCATCGCGGGGTCAAACGACCCCTGCAATTGGCGCTCAGCTTTGATGAGGAAATCGGCTGCACCGGCGCACCGCCGATGATCGAAGCCATGCAGCCACTGCTGCCCAAAGGCACGGCAGTTATCGTTGGCGAACCCTCGATGATGGAAGCGGTAACCGGACATAAGGGTGGCACCGGGTTTCGGACCCATATGGTGGGGTTTGAGGTGCACAGCTCCCTGATGCATACTGGCGTCAGTGCTATCATGCAGGGTGCGCGGCTGATCGATTGGGCCAATGCCCGCAATGCGGAAAACATGGCCAAGGAACCGGGCGCTATGCAGTCGCTGTTCAATCCGCCCTTTACCACCTGTCATGTGGGGATGATCTCTGGCGGCACCGCCCACAACATCACCGCCAAAGACTGCGAATTTATGATGGATTTCCGGGTTGTCCCTGGCGAGCAGGCTTCGGATTGGGAAGCCGCCTACCGTCAACAGGCGCTTGACGTTGAGGCAGAGATGCAGGCCATTCACCCAGAGGCCCGCATCAAGATCAGCAAGGGCTTTGACGTTCCTGCTCTGGTCCCCGAAGATGCAGGCGAGGCCGAATCTCTGGTACGTAGCCTGACCGGTGACAATGGCACCCATGTGGTGAGTTACGGAACTGAGGCCGGGCAATTCCAGGCAGCAGGTTACTCTGCGGTGATCTGCGGGCCTGGCGACATCGCCCAGGCGCATCAGCCAAACGAGTTCATCACCGTGGCACAGTTCAATGCGGGCCATGAATTTATGAAAGACCTGGTGGCGCGTCTGGACGTATGATGTCAGGCTTGCGCCTGTTGTCCCGCCCAAAGTCCAAGTGAAAGGTGTCGATGTTGAAGAGTGAAAGCGATCTTCCCAAGGGGATCTATGAGGAGATCGACTTTGCGGTTCTGATGCAGATTGCGGGTCGGATGATCGCGCAACATGTGGAAGCCATCGGCAAAGAGGCCTCCCTTTCGGCAGGGCACCTCAGCGTGCTGGGCATGATCCATCGCAAGCCCGAATTGGTGCAGAACACCTATGGCGCTATCCTGGCCATCAATGACGCCACACTGGGGCGTTATGTCGACAAGCTGGAGGATCACGGGTTGGTTCTGCGCGAACGCTGCGACGAGGACAGGCGCACGGTTCGCCTGTCTCTGACGCCCCCTGGTCTGGCCTATATTGCAGACGTCAAATCCCGGCTCTCTGCGGTGCGTGCTGAAATTGTTGGCGATCTGGGCGATTCAGATATCTCCATTTTGCAAGAAAAACTGGTCACATTTCTGACTGCCCAGGGACCTGATCTGTCAATGGGCTAGGCCTGGGGCATGGACAAGGCATTTTAATTTTCGTACCAATCATCTCAAATGAGAGGAATTGCACCCGTGCCCATTAAGAATCGCTTTGCAGAGATGCAGCAAGAGATCACCGCCTGGCGGCGCCACCTGCACGAAAATCCCGAACTGATGTATGAAGTTCACAAAACGGCGGCTTTTGTTCAGGAAAAGCTAAAGGGCTTTGGCGTTACAGATGTGACGCCGGGGATTGGCAGAACTGGCGTTGTCGCTGTGATTGAGGGCAAAACCAATACCTCTGGTCGCGTCATAGGCCTGCGCGCCGATATGGATGCGCTGCCAATCCACGAGGCCTCCGGCGTGGACTATGCCTCCAAAACACCCGGCGTGATGCATGCCTGTGGTCACGATGGTCATACCGCTATCTTGTTGGGCGCGGCAAAATATCTGGCAGAGACCCGCAATTTTGACGGCAAGGTCGTGCTGATCTTCCAACCGGCCGAAGAAGGCGGCGCTGGTGCTCTGGCCATGTGTCAGGACGGGTTGATGGAGCGTTGGGGCATACAGGAGGTCTACGGGTTGCACAATATGCCCGGCGGTGCGGTTGGCGAATTTGCCATTCGTCCCGGTGCCCTGCTGGCCTCTTCGGATGAGTTTGAGATCCAGGTGACCGGCAAGGGTGGCCATGCGGCAGCGCCTCATGATTCCATCGACACTACGCTGGTGGCCTCGCAGATCGTTGTCTCACTCAATTCCATCGTGGCGCGCAACATCGATCCGGTCAAACGGGTGGTGCTCACGGTGGGGACGTTTCAAACCGACAGCACAGCCTCCAATGTGATTGCCCATACCGCAAAGCTTGAAGGCACCGTGCGCACCCTGGATACCGAGTATCGCGCCCAGGCCGAAGACTGGGTGCGCCGGGTGGCCACCAGCACGGCCGAAGCTTTTGGTGCAACGGCCGAGGTCATCTGGACACCAGGGTACCCTGTGACCATCAACACAGAAACCGAGACCGGCTATGCGATCGAGGCCGCCCGGGCCGTTGGCACTGCGGTGGACGAAGACACCCCGCCAATTATGCCCTCCGAGGATTTTGCCTATATGCTCGAAGAGCGTCCAGGCGCCTATATCTTCCTTGGCAATGGGGATACGCCCATGTGCCATCACCCGGCCTATGTCTTTGACGACGAAGCCATTCCATTGGGCTGTAGCTGGTTTGCCGAGCTCGTCGAGCGACGAATGCCAGCAGTTTAAAACGAGAGAAAAGGACGCGCGCGATGCCAGTAAAAAACCGAATTGCAGACCTGCATGACGAGGTGACCGCCTGGCGCCGCGACATTCATGAAAACCCCGAGATCCTCTATGAGACTCACCGCACCTCGGCGCTGGTCGCGGAAAAGCTGCAAAGCTTTGGCTGCGATGAGGTGGTGACCGGCATTGGCCGCACCGGTGTTGTGGCAGTGATCCGGGGGCGCAGTGATACGGCTGGGCGGGCCATCGGCTTGCGCGCCGATATGGATGCGCTGCCAATGCAGGAGCAAACTGGGTTGGAACATGCCTCCAAAACACCGGATGCCATGCATGCCTGCGGCCATGATGGTCATACTGCGATGTTGCTGGGGGCCGCCAAGTACCTGGCTGAGACCCGCAATTTTGATGGCACCGCCGTGGTGATCTTTCAACCCGCCGAAGAAGGGGGCAATGGTGCCGAGGCCATGTGCAAGGATGGCATGATGGAACGCTTTGGCATTGATGAGGTCTATGCCATCCACAATGCGCCGGGTCTGGAATTGGGCAAATTCGCCATCCGCCCCGGCCCGATCCTGGCCTCGGTGGATGAATTCACCCTGATTCTGCAAGGGCGTGGCGGCCATGCGGCCAAGCCACAGGAGACCGTCGATACCACCGTTATGATGTCCCATATCATCTGCGCCCTGCAAACCGTGATGTCGCGCAATGTGGACCCGGTGCTGCAGGGGGTGCTGTCGGTAACCTCGGCAGAAACCTCGTCCAAGGCTTTCAATGTGATCCCCGATCGCGCCGAAGTCCGCGGCACCGTGCGCACCCATTCGCCTGAAGTGCGGGCGCTGATCCCAGAGCGGCTGCAGGCCATCGTTGATGGCATCGCGCAGACCTTTGGCGGCACTGCGGATCTGTCCTTTCACCTTGGCGTGCCGGTGACTGTGAATGATGCTGCTGCGGCAGATTTTGCCCGTGTGGCGGCTGAAACCGTCTCTGGCGCAGGCGCTTGTGAAGAGGTGCCTCTGGCCATGGGCGGCGAAGATTTCTCTTTCATGCTGGAGGAACGCCCCGGAGCGATGATCCGTCTGGGCAATGGTCCTTCTGCTGGCTTGCATCACCCAGAGTATGATTTCAATGATGAGGCAATCCCCACCGGCATCAGCTGGTTTGCCGAAATGATCGAACAGCGGATGCCGGTGGCGTAACGCCGCCCATCGCTGCACCCCTTCCGTTCAACCCCAGGCCAGCCCGCTGGCCAAGGTACCCCATTCAAATCAACCCGGGCAGAGTTCCGGGAGATCAAAAACCAAGGAGAGTTTCCATGCCGGTCAAGAACCGCTTTGCCGAATTGCAAAAAGAGATCACCGAGTGGCGTCGTGATATTCACGAGAACCCTGAAATCCTGTTTGAAACCCACCGCACCTCGGCACTGGTGGCGGAAAAACTGAAGGCATTTGGCTGTGACGAAATCGTCACCGGCATTGGCCGCACTGGCGTTGTCGGCGTAATCAAAGGCAAGACTGATACAGCAGGTAAGGTCATCGGGTTACGCGCCGATATGGACGCGCTGCCGATCCACGAGGCCACTGGTCTGGACTATGCCTCCAAAACGCCTAATGCCATGCATGCCTGCGGCCACGACGGCCATACAGCCATGCTGCTGGGCGCTGCCAAATACCTGTCGGAAACCCGGAACTTTGACGGTACTGCCGTGCTGATTTTCCAACCCGCCGAAGAAGGCGGCGGCGGCGGCAAGGAAATGTGTGACGATGGCATGATGGATCGCTGGGGCGTTCAGGAAGTCTATGGCATGCACAACTGGCCGGGCGAAGAAACCGGCACATTTGCTATTCGCTCCGGTGCTTTCTTTGCCGCCACAGATCAGTTCGATATCACCTTTGAAGGTCGGGGCGGTCACGCCGCCAAGCCGCAGGAAACCGTGGATACCACTGTGATGTCGGCCCAGGCGGTTCTGGCACTACAGACCATTGCTTCGCGTAACTCTGACCCGGTTGAGCAGATCGTGGTCTCCGTCACCTCGTTCGAGACGTCCTCCAAAGCCTTCAACGTCATCCCTCAGCGGGTGCAGATCAAAGGCACCGTGCGGACCATGTCCAACGAGATCCGCGATCTGGCAGAAAAGCGCATCAAAGAGATCTGCGCCGGTGTTGCTGCCACCTTTGGCGGTACTGCCGATGTGACCTACCACCGAGGTTACCCGGTGATGGTCAACCACCCGGAGCAGACCGAGTTTGCCGCCAAAGTGGCCACAGATATCGCTGGTAGCTGCGATGAGGCGCCTCTGGTGATGGGCGGCGAGGATTTTGCCTTCATGCTGGAAGAGCGTCCGGGCGCCTATATTCTGGTCGGCAATGGGGACAGCGCCTCGGTGCACCACCCCGAATATAACTTCAACGACGAAGCCATCCCTGCTGGCTGTAGCTGGTGGGCCGGTATTGTTGAAAAGCGCATGCCTGCAGCCTGATCTGGCGGATAGTCATCTCTGAACTAGGAAAGGCCCGGCATCTGTCGGGCCTTTTGCTGTCTGGGAAGGGAGAACCCGGCTCAGCCCTTGGCCCAGAGCTCTTGATAGACGGCTTCGATGCCCTGCGCCTCGCGGGCAGCGCTAAAGCTTTCAACTGCCACCTCGCGGGCTTTCTTGCACATAGCCTGATGCTGTTGTGGGTCTTGCAACAAGGCGAGAGCGGCTGTCGCGGCCTCCTCTGGGGCCTCGAGCGGCACAACCCGGCCCGTAGTGCCCTTGGCGGCAAAGGAACGGTAATACCCGGCCTCAGAACCAACAAAGGGCACGGCGCTGGCCATGCCTTCCAGGGGGACCATTCCGTAGCCTTCATACCGCGGCAGTTGCATCACCAGGGACAACCCTCGCAGTATGGCGGGCAAATCTGCGGCCGGCACCTCGCCGGGAAACAGGATGCGGTCCGCCAGACCTGCAGCGGCAATGCGGTCTTTCAACCCCTTGAGGAAACCCTGATGTTCCCGCGCGGCCCGTCCCAGCACCAGCGCTTTGGCGCCGGGCAGCTGCGGCAGCAGGCGCAGCATCGCCTCGACAAACAGATCGGTGCCTTTTTCCGGGCGGATGCGGCCTATGCAGGCAATGCCCAGTGCTCCACCATAGCCAAGCGCCTGCCAGGCCTGCTGCCGGTTGCTTGCCGGGGAAAAAGTATCGGTATCGACCCCATGGGGCACCACCGCGCGCACATGGGGCACAAAACTGGCGGCTTCTTCAGTGGTGGCGACAATGGCGTCCATCCGCGAAATCAGCCAGCGCGGCAGGGCGGAATGGCGCCGTTGCGCTGCCGAGGTAAAGACAATGCGGATTGGCAGGCGCAGAACATCGCGCGACCAGAGGGCGGCGCGCATTTCCGTGTTGCGGCGCACGTGCCAGATGGCAAAGAGCTTGCCCTTTGGGGGCGTCGCCGACAGGCTGCGTGCGGTTTTCAGTGCAATCGGAGCGGGGCAGCCGGGCAGGGGGCGGCCCACCAGTTTTACGTTGTGCAGGGCAACTTGCTGACGCAACACATTGGCAGCGGTGGCGGAGACACCGGTGAAGTTCTTGTTGAAATTGGTGACGTAAAGCTCAGTCATCCGTCTCTTTCAGGCAAAGGTAATTGATCAGGTGGTCGACCATCGCATCCAGCTGGCCGGCCTGCTGCTCCACATAGGCGCGGGCCTCATCGCGGGCCTTTTGCAGCTGGTCAGGCTGGGTCAGCCACAAATCCACCGCCTGCGCCAGATCGGCGGCAGTGTGAACTTCACAGGCGCCCCCGGTTTTGATCATTGGCGGGAAGGTCTCACTGAAATTGCTATAGCCCGGTCCTGTCAGAACTGCGGCCCCGGATTGCGCTACCTCAAAGGGATTGTGACCGCCGATGGGCAAGAGCGAACCGCCCAGAAAGACAATCGGTGAGAGCGCATACCATGTGCCCAACTCCCCCAACGTATCGGCAAGGTATACCTGGCAGTCTGGCGTCGGAGCTTGACCCCGGCCGCGGCGGGCCTGGGTCAGATCGGTCTTGGTGATCAGATCCGCAATCTCACTGGCGCGTTCCGGGTGGCGTGGGGCCAGCAGCAGACAGAGGTCGGGATGATCCACCAGCAGGGATTTGTGCGCGGCAAGGATGATCTCTTCCTCGCCCTGATGGGTGGAGCTGGCAATCCAGAGGGGGCGGGTGCCTAGGGCGGCGCGCATCTCGGAAGTAAGGTTGGGATCCTGCGGCAGGGCGGCGGCGCCGGCCTTGAGGTTTCCACTGGGCAGGACCTTTGCCGGATCCGCGCCAAGCAACACCAGGTCCTTAGCCACGGATGTGTTCTGGGTCAGCAGGAGGTCAAACAGCCCCATGATGTAGCGCGCTGTCGGCAGTTTTTTGCGCCAGCTTGCAACCGACCGGGCGGACAGCCGGGCATTGACCAGCGCCAGCCGGGTACCGCGCGCCTTTGCGGCGGACAGGGTCACCGGCCACAACTCGCTTTCGACAAAAACCCCGGCATCGGGCCGCCAATGGTCGAGAAACCGGGCGACGGCACCGGAACTGTCCAACGGCGCAAACTGGTGCTGGGCACAGGTAGGCAGGCGTTTGTCGGCCATCGCTGCCGAAGTCGCCGTACCCGAGGTCAGCAGAAAACGGGCTGCGGGCAGGCGGGTGGACAACCGGTTCATCAGGGTGATGGCTGCAAGGCTTTCGCCAACAGAAGCGCCATGAAACCAGATCAACGGGCTCTCCGCGGCCATCTCGGGCCGGGGCAGGCTGGCATGGCCAAGCCGTTCACGCTGGCGGGTCTCCGGGATGCCATGGGCGGATAGTTTTGCGGCAACTTTGCGAAAGGCAATGGGCGCCAGCAGCGCGGTCAGGGCGCGATAGCTGTAAAACAGCAGCGTCGGCGTTGCTGTTTGTTCGGGTCTGGTCATCACGTTTCGCTTAACCGCCGGTATGGCTCATGTGGCGCGACATCGTCCCGCCCACTTCCTGGCGAGAGTAGTCAAAATCATGACCCCTGGGCTTGTCACCAATGGCGGCGCGAATAGCATCTTCGAGCACCGCGGAGCCCTCCTCGCTGGCCCGCAGGGGCGCCCGCAGATCGGCAGAGCCTTCCTGTCCGAGGCAGGTATAGATTTCACCGGTGCAGGTGATCCGCACCCGGTTGCAGCTCTCGCAGAAATTATGGCTAAGCGGCGTGATAAAGCCGATCTTCTGGCCAGTCTCTTCGAGCCGCACATAGCGGGCCGGTCCACCGGAGCGTTCTGCCAAGTCACTGACAGTGTAATGATTTTCATATTCAGCCCGCACGTCTTTGAGCGACCAGAACTGACCAATGCGGTTTTCATCACCCATGTCCTCGCCCATCGGCATGACTTCAATCCAGGTGAGGTCCAGATCCTGTTCGGCGCACCAGCGGGTGATGGCAGGCAGCTCAGCTTCGTTGAAATCTTTCAAGGCAACGGCGTTAAGTTTAACCCGCAGCCCGGCCTTTTGCGCGGCTTCTATACCGCGCAGAACCTGCGGCAGGCGGCCCCAGCGGGTGACCTTGGCGAATTTATCCTCGTCCAGCGTATCCAGCGAGATATTCACCCGGCGCACTCCGGCGGCATAAAGCGCCCCAGCGTATTTCTCCAGTTGCGAACCATTGGTGGTGAGGGTTAGCTCCTTGAGCGCGCCACTTTCGAGATGGCGGGTCATGCCTTCAAAGAAGGTCATGATGCCCCGGCGCACCAGAGGTTCGCCGCCAGTGATGCGTAGTTTTTGTACCCCCAGTTTGATGAAACTGGAACAGAGGCGGTCCAGTTCCTCCAGGGTCAGCAGCTCTTTCTTGGGCAGAAAGGTCATGTTTTCCGACATGCAATAGACGCAGCGGAAATCACAGCGGTCGGTGACCGAAACGCGCAGATAGGTGATGGCGCGTGCGAAGGGATCAATCAATGGAGCACTCATGGCATCATAGCTAAGGCGCTCCCCCGCCTAGGGCAAGGACAGACTGTGTTTTGATGCTGGCAAAGCCGTGATGTCATGGCTAGGCTGAGTTCATGAAACAGACGAAATTGACCTTTGTCCCCGCGATCTTACCTGTGATCCTGCCCCTGGTTCTGCTCACCGGGTGCAACTCGCTGAAATGGAACTCTGACATTCTGGGCGGCGCCGCGACAGGTGCAGATCAGGCCGCGGCGATTGATCCCGGTGCGCCACTTTCGGCCATTCCAACGGACGAGTCGATTGCACAGGCCGGGCTGGTGGAGGATCCGGCGGCGGTCTCCTCCAGCACTCTGCCATCAAACTCCGGCGCGCCTGTTGCAGGCTTTCAGGGGCGGGCAACAACCGTGGCCTCGCTGGGGGATCCGGCGATCGGCGGCATGTGGATGGAGACCTCTTTGGTCACAACCGAACAGCAGGCGAAACTGCGCAGCTCTTCCGGCCAGGAGGTTACCGTGACCCTGAAACCCGCCGCAGCAGAGGGCAGCGGACGTCTGTCAATTGCTGCCATGCGCGCCCTTGAGGCGCCCCTGACCGAATTGGTCGAAGTTGAAGTTCTGCCAGCGGGCTAACTGCTCGCCGGAAGGGCTGCCCTATACGTCCTCATCTGGTGAGGATGCCTCGGCTTCGGCCTCCTGTGGGGCGGCAGCGCTGACCAGATCCGGGTATTCAACCGGCTCTTTGAGGTATTTGGCGGCTTCCTTTCGGGCAAAGGGTTTCATTCCAGCGCCATGGGCAACAAGGAAATCGCGGCTTGCCTCGGCGTCATGTTTGCTAAGGTCGCGCACCCACCAGGCGATGGCTTTTTGCAAAAACCAATTGCGGTCGGGCACATAAGAGGTGGCCCAGCCTAAGATACGATCGCGGCGGGCCTGATCTTCGGGTTTGAGATTGTTGAGCTTGGCCCAGGGCAGGCAGGCCACCAGGGCCGCGCGGCGGGTCCACATGTGTTCAGCCGTGGTCCAGGCATCAACCTCATCGAGACGAGAGGGATCTGCCACCAGTCGTTTCTGCATCGCCATGCAGGCGTGATCGGCAATGGCCCAGCTGTCAAAATCCGGTAGCCAGCTTTGCAGCAATTCCCAAACTGCGCCGTCCTCTTTGATGCGCGCCTGGGTCAGCAGCTTGGCGGCGGCGATCCGCGCTTCAAAGACATCGCTTTTCCACAACTCATCCGCCAGGGTGACACGTTCTTCCAGGCTCAGCGATTTGCGCCAGCCCTTTGTGATGTCATTGATGGCGGTGTTGGGGATGCCCAAAACGATACGCTTTTGTTTGTGGTAGCTCACCATCTGTTCGGCGCGACCAGGCTCAAAAGCGGCATTCAGTTCATTCAGGGCATCTTCAAGGGTCATTGGCTGTCTCTTTCGAAAGGCTAGAGAGTAAAAGTGGCTTTCACCCGCTCTGAGATCAGCATGTATGGACACCAGATCAAAACCACAACCAATGATCTGACAAGCTCCTTCACCGTCTGTTCATCAAACATCGGTTCCTCGGGTACGACCATCTTAACTGCAGCCGCATCGGCCACAATGAAGCAAAGTGTCAAAATCGCCATGGCGATATAGAGCTTTGGAAACAAGCGACTTTTCGCAAAGAACTTCACCAGGATCATGACGCTGGCGAGAAGCAGACAGGCATTGATGACCATCTCTCCAACCAGGATGGATGATAAAAGAGGATTATAGAAGTCACTGGATGGAGAGGCCAGAAGCTGCCAAGCTCCCTCTTGGAACAGCGTTCGATACAAGGGGACTAGAGAAATCAGAAAGGAAAAGGGGGTCACCACGACGCCAATTCCAACAAGAATAAGCCAGCCGCCGAATTTTTGCGGCTCTGGCGCCAAGTTTTCAGAATCCAAAAGCGATACCCTTAAATGTGATGGTTGCAGGTCATGCAATCAACCTACGGCGAAGTCATCTACTCCACCGTCACGGATTTGGCCAGGTTGCGTGGCTGATCCACATCGGTGCCTTTGGCCACCGCCGTATGATAGGCCAGCATCTGAGCCGGCAGCGCGTATAGGATTGGCGTCAGGGCGTCGTGCACCTGTGGCATCTGGATCGTTTCCCAGGTGCCTTCGCCGCCGTCCTCTAGCCCAGCTGCATCCGAGATCAACAGCACCTTGCCCTTGCGCGCCATGACTTCCTGCATATTGGAAACGGATTTGTCAAAAAGACCGTCCTTGGGTGCAAAAACCACCACTGGCATCTGTTTGTCGATCAGCGCGATGGGGCCGTGCTTCAGCTCTCCTGAAGCATAGGCTTCGGCATGGATATAGCTGATTTCCTTGAGTTTCAGCGCGCCTTCCAGCGCCAGCGGGAACATCAGCCCGCGGCCCAGGAACAAGACATCTCGGGCTTCGCTCAGCTTTTGTGCCGCCTGACGGATGGTCTCGTTCTGCTCCAGCCCGGCGGCCAGCACATTGGGCAATCCGCGCAGGGCAGAGATATGCGCCTGCAGATCTTCGGCAGAGATTTCACCGCGATCCGTGGCGGCCTTCAGGGCCAGCATCAAGAGCACGCTCAGCTGGCAGGTAAAGGCCTTGGTCGAGGCCACGCCGATCTCGACGCCTGCATGAATGGGAAGCGCCAGATCGCTTTCGCGCGCAATAGAGCTTTCCGGCACATTGACCACCGACAGGATCTTGTCGGCCTTGCCCTCACAGTAACGCAGCGCGGCCAGGGTATCGGCGGTCTCTCCGGATTGGGAGACAAACAGCGCAGCAGTTTTGCCGGGAATGGGCGGCTCGCGGTAGCGGAATTCAGAGGCGATATCGACCTCGACCGGGATGCGGGCGATCTGCTCGAACCAGTATTTAGCGGTGAGGCAGGCATAGAATGCGGTGCCGCAGGCCACCATGGTCAGGCGTTCGATCTTAGAAAAATCAATGCTTTCACCAGGCAGATGCACCGCGTCTTCACCCACCGGCAGATAATGGCGGATCGCCTCGGCAATCACCGTGGGCTGCTCGGCGATTTCCTTCGCCATGTAGTGTTTGTGGCCGGCCTTATCGACCTGCGAGACATCAATCTGGATGGTCTTCATCGCCCGATTGGCCAAGGCGCCTTGGGCATCGCGGATCTCAACGCTGGTGCGGGTCAGATAGACCCGGTCGCCCTCTTCCAGATAGGTGACACGATCGGTGAGCGGTGCCAGGGCAATGGCGTCACTGCCAACAAACATTTCCCCATCGCCGTGTCCTACGGCGAGCGGTGAGCCTTTGCGGGCGGCGATCATCAGGTCTTCTTCACCGTCAAACAGGAAGGCCAGCGCAAAGGCACCCTCCAGACGGTCAAGGGTCTTGTCTGCCGCCTCAACCGGCGAAGCCCCTTCGGCCATATAGCGCTGGGTGAGCAGGGCGATGGTCTCGGTGTCGGTTTCGGTCTGAAACTCGATGCCGAACTCGGCCAGCTCTGCCCGCAGCTCGCGGTAGTTTTCGATGATACCATTGTGCACAACCGCCACAGCGCCAGCGCGATGGGGATGGGCATTGCCGACCGAGGGCACCCCGTGGGTGGCCCAACGGGTATGGCCGATGCCGGATTTTCCGGGAAGCGGGTCATGCACCAAAAGATCGCTCAGGTTGACCAGTTTGCCCAGGGCGCGTCGCCGATCCAGCTTGCCTTTGTTGATGGTTGCAATCCCGGCGCTGTCATAGCCGCGATACTCCAGCCGCTTCAGTGCCTCCACCAGAATAGGAGCCGCTTCATGGTTGCCAAGGACGCCTACGATACCACACATATTATTCGGATCCTTTTGTCAGTCGGGCCTTTTTGGCGCGCAGCATATCCATAATTTTTTCCGCCCGACCGGGCTTGTTTTCCTGCCGGGTGCGGGCAATGGCCAGATCACCATGGTCGAGGTCTTTGGTCACCACGGTGCCCGATGCGGTCATGGTTTCATGGCCTAGGGTCACGGGCGCTACCAGCAGGGTGTTGGAGCCGATGAAGGCGCGCGCGCCGATCTTGGTGCGGTGCTTCATCACCCCGTCGTAGTTGCAGGTGATGGTGCCGGCGCCAATATTGGTCTCCTTGCCGATGGAGGCATCGCCAATGTAGCTCAGGTGGTTGACCTTGGCGCCTTCGGCGATCTCGGCGTTTTTGGTTTCGACAAAATTGCCGATATGGGTGTTTTCGGCCAGTTCGGCACCGGGGCGCAGGCGGGCATAGGGGCCGACCTTGGCACCACGGCTGACATGGCAGCCCTCCAGATGCGAAAAGGCGCGGATCTGAGCGCCACTCTCAACCGTAACACCAGGGCCAAAGACCACATTGGGTTCAACTACTGTGTCGCGGCCAATCACCGTGTCAAAGGCCAGATAAACCGTTTCGGGCGCCATCAGGGTGACGCCGAGCTGCAGCAGGTCCGCCCGCGCCTTGGCCTGAAACACCGCATCTGCCGCTGCTAGATCGGCGCGGGAGTTCACGCCAAGGGTCTCGCTTTCGTCGCAGGCAACAGCGGTGACAGTACGATCCGCAGATCGCGCCAATTCCACCAAATCAGTTAGGTAATACTCGCCCGAGGCATTCTCGTTGCCGATCTGTGACAACAGATCGAACATCAACCCGGCATCGCAGGCCATCAGGCCGGAGTTGCAAAAATCGATGGCGCGCTCATCTTCAGAAGCATCCTTGAATTCGACAATGCGTTCCAGGCTGTCACCCTGCATTATAAGGCGGCCATAGCGGGCCGGGTCTGCGGCGTGAAAGCCAAGCACCACCAGATCAGCATTGGCCCGGGCGGCCACCATGCGCTCCAGCGTTTCAGCGCTGACAAAGGGCGTATCACCATAAAGCACCACCACATCTCCGGAAAACCCTTGCAAGGCCTCCCGCGCCTGATCCACCGCATGAGCGGTGCCCAGTTGCTCTTCTTGCAGGACGACTTCGGCACTTTCATCTATCTCGGCGACAGCGGTGCGCACGGCCTCGGCCTCGTGCCCGGCCACAACAATCACCCGTTCCGGGTCTAAGGCCCGCCCAGCGGCAAGGGCGTGCTCCAGCATCGAGGCCTGGGCAATGGGGTGCAGAACCTTGGGAAGGTCCGAATTCATGCGGGTGCCTTTGCCTGCGGCAAGGACGACAAGGGCCGTGCTCATAATAAGTTTTCTCTTTGGCTTTATTTGCCCCCGTTCTATCGGCTAACAGGTAGGGTGCAAGCCAATGAGGCATCAAAACTGGTTGCGGCTTGCAATAAAAGGCAGCGAAAAGACGCCGATTGGGGGCAAAATGCGTACTGTTATCTTTGATTTGGACGGCACTCTGGCGGATACATCTGGGGATCTTCTGGCGGCAGCCAATGCTTGTTTTCGCCAGATGGGGCTGGGCGATGTGCTGACCGAACCCGGTGATGCGGCCACGGCGCTGCGTGGCGGCAAGATGATGCTGACAGCGGGGATGAAACGTGTCGGGGTTTATGAGGCGCAGAAGGTCGACGACTATTACCCGGTTTTGCTAGACGCCTACCGCGAGGCCATTAACCACCACACCTATCTCTACCAAGGCGCCATGGAGGCCGTCGAGGCGCTGAAACTGGCGGGATATGGCGTTGGCATCTGCACCAATAAGCCTGAGGCACTGGCGGAACAGCTGATGCGCTCTTTGGGGGTGCGGGATGCCTTTGCCTCCCTAGTGGGGGCAGATACTCTGCCGGTGCGCAAACCTGACCCAGAACCGTTGTTTGAAGCCGCCCGCCGCGCTGGCGGTGACCCTGACATGACCATTCTGATTGGCGACAGCGACACTGATCGCAATACCTCTGCCAATGCAGGTGTGCCCTCAGTGCTGGTGACCTTTGGTCCTGCAGGCGGCGACATGGCCGCGCTCAAGCCCGAAGCACTGTTGGATCGCTACGAGGATTTGCCGGGGTTGGTTGCCCGCTTGATTGGCTGATCCTTCATCGGGGCTGCGGGGCAGGGGCGATTTCTCCCCCTTGACCGGAGCCTGAGGGCGGCTCACAAACGGCGCATGAGCGAGAAATTTACCGGCAGCTTCACCCAGCAAGAAGCACTTCCCGAGGCGGCGATCGAGGCCGCCATGACTGTCATGCGCCATGGGCGTCTGCATCGCTATAATGTCGCCGAGGGTGAGCTGGGCGAGACCGCCTTGCTGGAGCAGGAGTTTGCCACCCAGGTCGGGGCAAAATACTGTCTTGCCGTGGCCTCGGGTGGATATGCCATGGCCACCGCCCTGCGCGCGGTTGGGGTGGGGCACGGCGACAAGGTGCTAACCAATGCCTTTACCCTGGCGCCGGTGCCGGGCTCTATTGCCTCTGTTGGGGCCGAGCCGGTGTTTGTTGGCGTCACCGAAGACCTCACCATCGATCTGGCGGATCTTGCGACAAAGGCGGATCAGGCCAAGGTGCTGATGCTCAGCCATATGCGCGGGCATCTGTGTGACATGGACCGGTTGATGCAGATCTGCGACGCCGCAGGCATTACCGTGATCGAGGACTGCGCCCATACCATGGGGGCCTCCTGGAATGGCGTGGCTTCGGGACGGCAGGGCGCGGTGGGCTGCTATTCCTGCCAGACCTATAAACATGTGAATTCCGGCGAAGGCGGGCTGTTTGTAACCGATGACGCAGAGATCGCCGCCCGCGCCATCATGCTCTCGGGGTCTTATATGCTCTATGAGCGCCACCTGGCAGCGCCGGGTCCAGAGGTCTTTGAGCGGGTGAAATATGAGACCCCCAATATTTCGGGCCGGATGGATAACCTGCGCGCCGCCATCCTGCGTCCGCAGCTGGCTGATCTGTACGCTCAGGTGGAGCGCTGGAACGCACGGTACCAAGAACTTGAGGCGGGCTTGCGCGATACCCCCGGCCTGACAGTGGTGGAGCGACCTGAGGCCGAGATCTATGTTGGGTCCTCTATTCAGTTCCTGTTGCTGGACTGGAGTGCCGAGGCCGTGGCCGAGGTGATTTCCCGCTGCGCCAAACACGGTGTTGAGCTCAAATGGTTTGGTGGCGCAGAGCCTGCAGGCTTCACCTCGCGCTATGACAGCTGGCGCTACGCTGAGGCGCAAAGCCTGCCCAAAAGTGATCGTATCCTCGCAGGCATCGTCGACATGCGGGTGCCGCTGACCTTTAGCCTTGAAGACTGCGCGCAGATCGCCCGGATCATCCGCGCCGAGGTGAGTGCGGTCTACCAATCGGGTTGAGCCGTCTTTCACTCCACACTGCAGTCTCAGAGGTTCCCAGATTGGGAGCCTCTTTTTGTTTTGGGCGATGATCTGGAGAAAGGCTCTGTCACGGTAGGACTGATCTGTACTGCCTTTGGACAGTTGGCTTTGGCATTTGGGTGCAAGATTGGGGCTGGGGATTGACCCGAATCGAGGTTTGAGGCTAATAAATGAACAAGTGTTCAGATAACTTGACAGATAGCTTGGAAAAGGGAGCGGGCAATGTTCAATGCAAGCATGCAATTCGATCTTGGGGATGAGGTAAATGCGCTGCGGGACATGGTGCACCGCTGGGCGCAGGATCGCGTCAAACCCATGGCGCAGGAGATCGACCAGAAAAACGAATTCCCACCAGAGCTGTGGAAAGAGATGGGGGAGCTTGGCCTGCTGGGCATCACCGTTCCCGAAGAGTTCGACGGCGCAGGCATGTCCTATCTCGCCCATACCGTGGCAGTCGAGGAAGTGGCCCGAGCCAGCGCCTCGGTCTCGCTGTCTTATGGCGCCCATTCCAACCTTTGCGTCAATCAGATCAAGCTGAACGCCACCGACGAACAGAAGAAAAAATACCTCCCCGGTCTGGTCTCAGGTGAACACGTCGGCGCGCTGGCGATGTCAGAGGCAGGCGCGGGATCCGATGTTGTGTCGATGTCGCTACGGGCCGAAAAGCGCAACGATCACTACCGCCTGAACGGCAATAAATACTGGATCACCAATGGTCCCGATGCTGATACGCTGGTGGTCTATGCCAAGACCGATCCGGATGCGGGCTCCAAAGGTATCACCGCCTTTATCATTGAAAAAGACTTCAAGGGTTTCTCGACCTCGCCGCATTTTGACAAGCTGGGTATGCGCGGGTCCAACACCGCCGAGCTGATCTTTGAAGACTGCGAAGTGCCTTTTGAAAACGTGCTGGGCGAAGAGGGCCGGGGCGTCAAGGTTCTGATGTCGGGTCTGGATTATGAACGTGTGGTGCTGGCCGGGATCGGCACCGGCATCATGGCCGCCTGTATGGATGAAATGATGCCCTATCTGGCTGAGCGGAAACAGTTTGGTCAGCCTATCGGGAACTTCCAGCTGATGCAGGGCAAGATTGCCGATATGTACACCGCAATGAATTCGGCCCGCGCCTATGTTTATGAGGTCGCCAAGGCCTGTGACAAGGGCACTGTCACCCGCCAGGATGCGGCCGCCTGCTGTCTTTATGCCTCAGAGCAAGCCATGGTGCAGGCGCATCAAGCGGTTCAGGCGCTGGGCGGCGCGGGCTATCTGTCCGACAATCCTGTTGGCCGGATCTTCCGCGATGCCAAGCTGATGGAAATCGGCGCCGGCACTTCCGAAATCCGTCGCATGTTGATCGGCCGGGAGTTGATGGGCACCATGTAGGCCAAACAAAAACCCCAGCGGACCGAGGGAGGCTGCTGGGGCATTTGCAAATTGGGGTGTCAGGCCGAGGGGCCTGACAGAGATTTCAGATCAAAGGATCAGAACCTGTGTACGTAGCTGACGCCAATGGTGACCGGATCGATCTCGGCTGTCCCGATGGAGGCGCCGTTCAGATAGGCGTCGGCATCGATATCCATGTAGCGCACGTTCAGACGCAGGGCGCCATTGTCAGAGATCTGCCAGTCAGCACCAGCCTGAACCGAAAAGCCCCAGCTGTCATCCAGTTTCAACACGCCACCACCGACATGGGATTCCTCAAAGAAGGTGGTGTAGTTGATGCCCGCCCCGATGAAGGGTTTGATCTTGCCCTTGGTGGGGAAGTGGTAGTTGAGCGACAGGGTGGGGGGCAGCTGTTTGGATGTACCTGCCAGGGCGCCGCCGATATTGATGTCATGCTCAAAGGGAGAGGCCGCCAAAAGCTCGATGCCGAGGTTGTCACGGATGAAGTACTCAACGGTCAGCGACAACTGCGTGTCATCGGACAATGTGGCGGGGCTGCCTGCCAGAGTACCGTTGTCGGACTTGGGATTGACGTTGATGATACCAGCACCAAAGGTCCAGTCGCCTTGCGATTGCGCAAAGGCTGGAACCGCCAAGACAGTGCAGGCGGTTGCCAAGGCGAGAATGGAAGGGGAGCGTTTCATGGGGAGAATCCCTTTTCTTGTATGTTCGCTTCACTTTTACCATCTGGCCCTGCTGTGAACTCTGATCTGGATCAAAAATGCTTTGGCTTTCCCTTTGGGAATGCAGGAAAAATCGGCATATCAGCTATGCGTTTTGGGAATAGTTTCGATGTCTGAAGCAATTCATTACCCGGGTCTGACGCCTCAAGGTGACTGGCGGCTTGAGGCGCGGATTAATATGGCGCAACAGGCCATGGCCCATGATGCGGACAGACTGGCGATCATCGATCTGACAGGCGCAGCCCGGCGTGATATTTCCCATGGGGCGCTGGCGGCGATGGTCGATGGTCTGGCCCGTTATCTGATGACCCGTATCAAAACCGGTGATCGGGTTGGCGTCTTACTGAGCCAATCCCCCTGGTGCGCCGCCGCACATCTGGCGATCTGGAAACTGGGCGCTATTTCTGTGCCGCTGTTCAAACTGTTCAAACGCGACGCTCTTGCCTCTCGTGCCGGGGATGCTGGGGTCAGCTTTGTTTTCACCGATCCCGAAGGTGCCGAACTGCTGGGTGATCTGGCCGAGGCCGTCCTGGTGGGTCAGGTGGGTCTTGAAGGCGATGCCGTCGCTTTTGCCGATACTCTGGCCGAAACACCGTCTGTGCTGATCTATACCTCCGGCACCACCGGCAGCCCCAAGGGCGCGCTGCATGGCCACAGGGTGCTCACCGGCCATCTGCCCGGCGTGGCGATCAGCCATGATCATTTGGGCCAGCCAGGGGATTGCCTCTGGACGCCAGCGGACTGGGCCTGGATTGGCGGGCTGTTTGACGTCCTGATGCCGGGGTTGGCGCTGGGCGTGCCCGTTGTGGCGGCCCGGCTCGACAAATTCACTCCCGAGGCCTGCGCCGATCTGGTGCAGCGCGGCAAGGTGCGCAACGTGTTTTTCCCCCCCACCGCTCTGCGTATGTTGAAAGCAGCGGGGCAGGGGCTCGACGGTCTGCGCTCTGTTGCCTCTGGTGGAGAGCCCCTGGGCGCCGAGATGCTCGCCTGGGGAGAGGTCAATTTTGGCGTGACTATCAACGAATTCTACGGCCAGACCGAATGTAATATGGTCGCCTCCTCTTGCGGCGCCGATTACCCTCCACGCCCGGGCTGCATTGGCAAGCCGGTGCCGGGCCATGACCTGGCGGTGATCAACGCCGAGGGCAATCCCACCTTGGAAGAGGGCGATGTCGCAGTGCGATGCGGCTCAGCCTCGATGATGCTGGAATACTGGAACCGCCCTGCTGAGACCGCTGCGAAGTTTTGCGGTGACTGGCTGGTGACTGGTGATCGCGGCATCTGGGAAGGTGACTTCCTGCGCTTTGTCGGACGTGAGGATGATGTGATCACCTCGGCAGGCTACCGCATCGGCCCGGCAGAGATCGAAGACTGCCTGATGACCCACCCGGCCGTGGCAACCGTGGGCGTTGTCGGCAAACCGGACCCGCTGCGCACCGAAATTGTCAAAGCCTATGTGGTGCTCAAGCCGGGGGCCGAAGCCTCTGAGCAGGATTTGCAGATCTATGTCAAAGACCGGCTGGCTCAGTATTCTTATCCCCGAGAAATCGCCTTTGTTGATGCCTTGCCAATGACCGTAACCGGCAAGGTGATCCGCAAGGAACTGAAGGCACGCGCGGCGCAGGAAAGCGCAGAACTGAAACAGGAGTCCTCCTCATGAAACTCAAATCCAAGGCGATGCCTTCCTCCGAAGGCTTCAAGGCCAACCAGGCCGTCCATCAAGAGGCCCTGGCGCAGATCTCTGAGGTGGCTGAGGCCGCCCGCCTGGGGGGCGGTCAGAAATCCCGCGCCCGCCACGAGAGTCGCGGCAAGATGCTGCCGCGCCGCCGGGTGGCAAACCTACTGGATCCGGGCTCGCCCTTTCTGGAAGTGGGCGCCACTGCGGCGCATAATATGTATGACAATGCAGCCCCGGCAGCGGGCGTTATCGCTGGCATTGGCCGGGTCCACGGCCAAGAGGTCATGGTGGTCTGCAATGATGCAACCGTAAAGGGCGGCACCTACTTTCCGATGACGGTGAAAAAACACCTGCGCGCTCAGGAGATTGCCGAGGAAAACCGCCTGCCTTGCATCTACCTGGTGGACTCTGGTGGGGCCAACCTGCCGCAACAGGACGAGGTCTTCCCGGATCGCGATCACTTTGGCCGGATCTTCTACAATCAGGCCCGCATGTCCTCCAAGGGCATTCCGCAGATTGCCGTGGTCATGGGCTCCTGTACCGCCGGCGGCGCCTATGTGCCAGCCATGTCGGACGTGACCATCATCGTCAAGGAGCAGGGCACCATCTTCCTGGCCGGTCCCCCCCTGGTCAAGGCCGCCACCGGCGAGGTGGTCTCAGCCGAGGATCTTGGCGGCGGTGATGTGCACACACGCCTCTCCGGTGTAGCGGATTACCTGGCCGAAGACGATTCCCATGCCCTAGCGCTGGCCCGCCGCGCGGTGCAGTCCCTGAACATCACCAAGCCGCAAACCGTAAACTGGGCCAGCCCCGAAGAGCCCGCCTATGATCCCGAAGAGATCCTTGGCGTGGTGCCCGGCGATCTGCGCACCCCCTACGACATTCGCGAAGTGATTGCGCGCCTGGTGGATGGCTCGCGTTTTGATGAGTTCAAGCCGCGCTACGGCGAAACCCTGGTCACTGGTTTTGCCCATGTCAAAGGCTGCCCGGTGGGCATCATCGCCAACAATGGCGTGTTGTTTTCGGAAGCGGCACAAAAGGGCGCGCATTTTGTAGAGCTCTGCTCGCAGCGCAAAATCCCGCTGGTCTTTTTGCAGAACATCACCGGCTTTATGGTGGGGCGCAAATATGAAAACGAAGGCATCGCCCGCCATGGAGCCAAGATGGTGACCGCCGTGGCCTCTACCAATGTGCCAAAGATCACCATGCTGGTCGGCGGCTCCTTTGGCGCGGGCAACTACGGCATGGCCGGGCGCGCCTATCAGCCCCGTTTTCTCTGGACCTGGCCCAACTCGCGGATTTCCGTAATGGGCGGCGAACAGGCTGCTGGCGTGTTGGCAACGGTGAAACGCGACGCCATCGAGCGTCAGGGTGGCAGCTGGTCAATCGAGGAAGAGAGCCAATTCAAGCAGCCCACAATTGATATGTTCGAAGAGCAAAGCCACCCGCTTTATGCCTCGGCGCGTCTGTGGGACGATGGCATCATTGATCCGCGCAAAAGCCGCGATGTTTTGGCCCTGTCGCTGAGCGCCGCCCTGAACGCTGAAATTGATGAAACCCGCTTTGGCGTCTTCCGGATGTAATCCGGGTTCCATCATCTTTCCCAAAATATTCCGGGGGTCCGGGGGCAGCGCCCCTGGTCCGACCTTCCAAACAAAGGACCAACCCCATGTTTGATAAAATCCTGATTGCCAATCGCGGCGAAATTGCTTGTCGGGTTATGGAAACAGCACGCTCTTTGGGCGTCAAAACCGTGGCCGTCTATTCTGATGCCGACCGCGCAGCAAAACATGTCGCCATGGCGGATGAAGCTTGCCACATCGGCCATGGACCGGCCCCAGCCGACAGCTATCTCCTGGGCGATGAGATCATTACCATTGCCAAATCCACCGGTGCCAAGGCGATCCATCCCGGTTATGGCTTCCTGTCCGAAAACCCTGACTTTGTCGACGCGGTCGAGGCCGCAGGTCTGGTTTTCATCGGCCCTTCGGCGGATGCGATCCGCAAGATGGGCCTCAAGGACGCTGCCAAGGTGCTGATGGAACAGGCAGGCGTTCCTGTGGTGCCGGGCTATCACGGCACCAATCAGGAGGCAGATTTCCTGAAAGGTGAAGCCGATAAGATTGGCTATCCGGTCCTGATCAAGGCGGTTGCCGGCGGCGGCGGCAAGGGCATGCGCCTGGTCGAAGCCGGGGATGAATTCGCCGATGCCCTTGCCAGCGCCCAGGGGGAGGCAACCACTTCCTTTGGCAACCCGGATGTTTTGATCGAGAAGTATATTCAGCAGCCGCGCCATATTGAAATTCAGGTCTTTGGCGACGGTAGTCAGGCGGTGCATCTGTTTGAACGCGACTGTTCCCTGCAGCGTCGCCACCAAAAGGTGATCGAAGAAGCGCCAGCCCCCGGCATGACCGCCGAGATGCGCGCCGCCATGGGAGAGGCGGGCGTGCGGGCCGCTGAAGCCATCGGCTACAAGGGGGCGGGCACGGTGGAATTCATCGTGGACGGCAGAAATGGCCTGCGGGCCGACGGGTTTTGGTTCATGGAAATGAACACCCGCCTGCAAGTGGAACATCCGGTCTCTGAGCTGATCACAGGTACCGATCTGGTCGAATGGCAGCTGCGCGTGGCTGCGGGTGAGAGCCTGCCAGCCCAGCAGGATGACCTCTCCATCACCGGCCATGCTTTTGAAGCGCGGCTCTATGCCGAGGACGTGCCAAAAGGGTTCCTGCCCGCGACCGGTACACTGACGCATCTGCAGTTCCCCGCCAGTTGCCGCGCCGACAGCGGCGTGCGGGCAGGCGACACCATCAGTCCCTGGTATGATCCGATGATCTCCAAGGTGATTGTGCATGGTCCCACCCGCGAGATTGCCCTGTCGCGCCTGTCGCAGGCCCTGGCAGAGACCGAAGTGGGTGGTACAGTCACCAACCTGGCCTTCCTCGGCGCGCTGGCCGCCCATGAAGGCTTTGCCGCAGGTGAGGTCGATACCGGATTGATTGCCCGCGATCTTGATACGCTGGTAGAAGCGCCCAAAGTGTTGCCGCATCACCGGGTTGCAGCGGCCATGCAGGCCCTGGATTTGATCGAGGCCAATTGGGACACTGGTTTCACCCTCTGGGCCGATCTGCATCGGTCGGTGCATCTGGTGCATCAGGACGAAGAATTTGAAGCCATGGTTGAGGTCGATGGCCCCACGCGACAGCTCTGGACCATCGGCGAGGATCAGATTGTTGCCTGCCGCAATGGCGGCGCTTGGGACCTTGGTGGCTTCAGCCTGCCTGCGGTGTCGCGATCGGGCGCTGATATCACCGTCTATGATGGCTATGGGCTTGGCTTTGTACTGATTGATCCACTGGACCGTGATGCGACCGCAGGCGGGGACCTCAACCTGATCGAGGCGCCGATGCCAGGTCTGGTCAAGGCTGTTTTTGCCAAAGCAGGTGATGCGGTGAAAGAGGGCGACCGTCTCGCCATTCTGGAAGCCATGAAGATGGAGCATTCCCTGCTGGCCGCCCGTAATGGCGTGGTCGCTGAGGTGCTTGCCGCTGCTGGAGATCAGGTGGAAGCAGGCGCTGCCCTGGTGCGCCTCGAAGAGGACTGAGGCGCGGGCGGCTGACCGGGCTTTTGAATATTTGTAGAAAGGTGATGAGGGAGGGGCTGTCATGGCTCAAACTGTAGAGATCTTTGAGATGGGGCCGCGCGACGGGCTGCAGAATGAAAAGCGGGAAATTCCGGTGGCGGAAAAGATTGCTCTGGTGGATTGTCTCTCCAAGGCCGGGTTCCGCCGCATCGAGGTTGCCAGCTTTGTGTCGCCCAAATGGGTGCCACAGATGGCGGGCAGCGCCGAGGTTCTGGCTGGTATTCATCGGCGTCCGGGGGTGTCCTATGCAGCATTGACTCCGAATATGCGCGGTTATGCGGACGCGGTTGCGGCACAGGCGGATGAGATTGCGGTCTTTGCCTCGGCCTCGGAAGGGTTTTCCAAGGCCAATATCAATGCCAGCGTGGCCGAGAGCATTGAGCGGTTCAAGCCCATCCTGGAGGCCGCGTCTGCGATCAACCTGCCGGTGCGGGGCTATGTCTCCTGCGTGACCGATTGTCCCTTTGACGGCGCCACGGATCCGGAGCAGGTGGCTGAGGTGGCCGAGATCCTGCATCGTTTGGGCTGCTATGAGGTCTCTCTGGGCGATACAATCGGGCAGGGCACACCGGAAACAATCTCCAAGATGCTCACTGCCGTAACGAAACGGGTGCCAGCGGTGCAATTGGCGGGTCATTATCATGATACCGCCGGGCGGGCCTTGCAGAATATCGAAGCTTCACTGGACCATGGTGTGCGGGTGTTTGATGCGGCGGTGGGCGGTCTGGGTGGCTGCCCCTATGCGCCGGGCGCTGCAGGGAATGTCGCCACCGAAGCGGTGCAGGATCACCTGACGGCCTTGGGATATGACACCGGACTGGACCGCGCGGTTCTAAGTGAGGCTGCAGAAAGGGCACAGGCGATGCGCAGTGATAGCTAGGTCCGAGTGTTGACCACAGGGCTTGGTAACTAAAGGAAGAGGGATAAGACGTGTATAAGACAGTTTTGATTGAAACCGATGCGCGCGGCGTTGCCACGCTGACATTGAACCGCCCCGAGAAGCACAATGCCATGTCTGGCGAGATGCTACTGGAGATCAAGGCGGCTGCGGCAGAGCTGGCGGCAGACGAAAAGGTGCGTGTTGTGGTTCTGACCGGGGCGGGCAAAAGTTTCTGCGCTGGTGGCGATCTAGGCTGGATGCAGCAACAGATGCAGGCCGATGCTGCGACGCGCGCCAAGGAAGCTCGGGTTCTGGCAGAAGCCTTGATGCTGCTCAACACCCTGCCGAAGCCGTTGATTGGTGCCATCCAGGGCAATGCCTTTGGCGGCGGTGTTGGCATGGCCTCGGTCTGTGATGTGGCAATTGGCGCGGATCATTTGAAAATGGGCCTGACCGAAACCAAACTGGGGTTGATCCCAGCCACCATCGGCCCCTATGTGGTCGCCCGCATGGGCGAGGCCCGGGCGCGCCGGGTGTTCATGTCGGCGCGGTTGTTTGGCGCCGCCGAGGCGGTGGATCTGGGGCTATTAGCCAAAACTGTTCCAGCGGAGGACCTGGCTGCGGCGGTGGAGGCGGAAGTCTTGCCCTATCTGGCCTGCGCGCCGGGGGCGGTCACTGCGGCTAAAAAGCTCACCCGGGATCTGGGGCCGCGTCTGGATGATGAGACCATCGATATGACCATCCGCGCCCTTGTCGAGCGTTGGGAGGGCGATGAGGCTTCGGAGGGCATTGGCGCCTTTTTTGATAAACGAAAGCCTCGCTGGCAGGGTTGATTTTTCGCCCCTCGTTAACCAATATTTTGAATGTCCGTTTTGTCAGGCGCCAGGAAAAATCTTGGCGCCTTTCCTTATGGAAATAATAAGAAATTAACCCATGATGGCGCAAATAGCGATAAGTGATGCCGCAGGGTCGCGACTTGTGCAGAAAGCCTCTTTCTTCACCATTGGTTTGGTTGACGCTGAGGGGGTGCGCGAGTAGACACATGCGCAAGTCAACACGCCAATTGACGGCGCGCGAGAATCCGCGCGCTCGGAAAGGAGCCACTCGTGGAAGAGATGTTGCGGGAATACCTCCCGATCTTGGTGTTTCTGGTCGTCGCGATCGGCCTAGGAATTGTTCTTGTATTGGCGGCAGTTGTGCTGGCCGTACGCAATCCGGACCCGGAAAAAGTCAGCGCTTACGAATGTGGTTTCAACGCCTTTGATGACGCCCGTATGAAATTTGACGTGCGCTTTTACCTGGTGTCGATTCTTTTCATCATTTTTGATCTGGAAATTGCCTTCTTGTTTCCCTGGGCCGTTGGCTTCAAGGATATGAGCGATACTGGCTTCTGGTCGATGATGGTGTTCCTGGGCGTCCTGACCATTGGTTTTGCCTATGAGTGGAAAAAGGGAGCTCTGGAATGGGAGTGATGACCGGAGCCAATACCGCTGGGATTGACAAGGAAGTCGCCACCCAGGCGCTGAATGCAGAGCTGCAGGACAAGGGATTTCTGCTGACCTCTACCGAAGATATCATCAACTGGGCCCGTACAGGCTCTTTGCACTGGATGACCTTTGGTCTGGCCTGCTGTGCGGTTGAAATGATGCATACCTCGATGCCGCGTTACGATGCTGAGCGTTTTGGCATTGCCCCGCGCGCCTCTCCGCGTCAGTCGGATGTGATGATTGTTGCGGGTACCCTGACCAATAAGATGGCCCCGGCGCTGCGCAAGGTTTACGACCAGATGCCCGAGCCACGCTATGTGATCTCGATGGGCTCCTGTGCCAATGGTGGCGGCTACTACCACTACAGCTATTCCGTCGTGCGCGGCTGTGACCGGATCGTGCCTGTCGATATATATGTGCCGGGCTGCCCGCCCACTGCTGAGGCCCTGCTTTATGGGCTGATGCAGCTGCAGCGCAAAATCCGCCGTACCGGCACCCTGGTGCGCTAAGCGATCTGGCTGGAGAGACAAAATGACTGAAGCACTGCAAGAACTTGGTACTCAGATCGCAGCCAAACGCCCAGACTGTGTCCTGTCCTGGGAAGTGGCTTTTGATGAGTTGAACATCGATGTGGCCCCGGCAAATATCGCCGGTCTGGTCGAGTTCCTCAAAACCGACAGCAACTGCAAGTTTTCCTCGCTGGTGGATATCACAGCCGTAGACTACCCCGAGCGCGGCAAGCGGTTTGATGTGGTCTATCATTTCCTGTCGATGTACCGGAACCAGCGCATTCGCCTGCGGGTTTCCGTGCGCGAAGACGACATGGTGCCCTCGATTGTTGATGTGCATCCTTCGGCCAACTGGTTTGAGCGCGAAGTCTTTGATATGTTCGGCATCCTGTTTTCCGGCCACCCGGACCTGCGCCGCATCCTGACCGACTATGGCTTCCGCGGCTATCCGCTGCGCAAGGACTTCCCCACCACGGGCTATACCGAAGTCCGTTATGACGAGGCCGAAAAGCGCGTCGTCTATGAGCCGGTGAACCTTGTACAGGAATATCGGCAGTTTGATTTTATGTCTCCTTGGGAGGGGGCTGAATATATCCTGCCCGGTGATGAAAAAGAGGGGGCAAAATAATGGACGGCTCCAAATTTGACGACGCCCAGACCGGCGAGCAGAAAATCCGCAATTTCAACATCAACTTTGGCCCGCAGCACCCGGCGGCCCATGGCGTGCTGCGTCTGGTGCTGGAGCTGGACGGTGAAATCGTAGAACGTTGTGATCCGCACATTGGCCTGCTGCATCGTGGCACCGAAAAGCTGATGGAAAGCCGCACCTATCTGCAAAACCTGCCCTATTTTGATCGGCTGGACTATGTGGCGCCAATGAACCAGGAACATGCCTGGTGTCTGGCCATTGAAAAACTGACCGGCGTTGAGGTGCCCCGCCGTGGCTCCTTGATCCGGGTTTTGTATTCCGAGATCGGCCGCATTCTGAACCACCTTTTGAACGTGACCACTCAGGCCATGGACGTGGGCGCGCTGACGCCGCCACTCTGGGGCTTTGAGGAACGCGAAAAGCTGATGTGCTTTTATGAGCGTGCCTGTGGCGCTCGTCTGCACGCGGCCTATTTCCGCCCCGGTGGTGTGCATCAGGATATCCCGGATGATCTGCTCGATGATATCGACCTCTGGGCGCTGGAATTCCCCAAAGTGCTGGCGGATATTGATGGGCTCTTGACCGAGAACCGCATCTTCAAGCAGCGAAACTGCGATATTGGTGTTGTTACTGAGCAAGAAATCCTCGACTGGGGGTTCTCTGGCGTCATGGTGCGCGGTTCCGGCATGGCCTGGGATCTGCGCCGCGCGCAGCCCTATGAATGTTATGACGAATTCGACTTCCAAATCCCCGTGGGCAAGAATGGCGATTGCTATGATCGCTATCTGGTGCGCATGGAAGAGATGCGCCAGTCGCTGTCAATCATTCGTCAGGCCACCGCTAAACTGCGCGAAGCCACCGGTGATGTTCTAGCCCGTGGCAAGCTGACCCCGCCCAAACGTGGTGACATGAAGACCTCGATGGAGAGCCTCATTCACCACTTCAAGCTCTATACCGAAGGCTTCCACGTGCCCGCCGGTGAGGTCTATGCCGCCGTTGAAGCCCCCAAGGGCGAATTCGGCGTCTATCTGGTGGCGGATGGGTCCAACAAACCCTACCGCAGCAAAATCCGCGCGCCGGGTTTCCTGCACCTGCAAGCCATGGATCACGTTGCAAAAGGCCACCAGCTGGCCGACGTCGCTGCCATCATCGGCACCATGGACGTCGTATTTGGAGAGATTGACCGGTGAAGTCTGCGGCAGTTCTCTTTTTGTTGATGTGCAGCTCTGCCTCGCTTGCGCAGGTGAGCGCCACAGAGACCTCATCTGCGCCTGACGGCCAGACTGAGGTTGAAGCCGCAGTGCAGAATCTGGTGAATGCAGTTTCGTCGCCGGAGTTCGAACAATCGCAGTGCAATGCCTTGTTGCGAGAAGCCGAGGCGCAAGTCGCTCGTGTTTTGAACACTCTTGACTACACTTTGGTGCTTTCTGCGAAAGGCAAAGGTGGGATTGTCGGCAATGCTGAATGCCAGCTTTCCGTAGCTAGAACAGTAACTATAGCCAATGGGGAGGCGACAGACTGATGCTGCGCCGTTTGCATTCTGAACAGCCCGAAAGCTTTGCTTTCACAGCCGAGAACCAGAAATGGGCCGAGGCGCAATTGACCAAATTCCCCGAAGGCCGTCAGGCCTCGGCGGTGATCCCGCTTCTGTGGCGGGCACAGGAGCAGGAAGGCTGGGTCTCCAAGCCGGCGATTGAATATATCGCCGATATGCTGGGCATGGCCTATATCCGCGTGCTCGAGGTCACTTCGTTCTACTTCATGTTCCAGATGCAGCCCACCGGCTCGGTGGCGCATGTGCAGATCTGTGGCACCCTGTCCTGCATGATCTGCGGTGCCGAGGATCTGATTGCGGTCTGCAAGGATAAGATCGCCGAAAAGCCCTTTACCCTGTCAGCGGATGACAAATTCACCTGGGAAGAGGTGGAGTGCCTGGGGGCCTGCACCAATGCGCCCATGGCGCAGATCGGCAAGGATTATTACGAGGATCTCACCGCCGCAGGCTTTGCCCAGATGCTGGATGATCTGGCCTCTGGCAAAGCCGTGGTTCCCGGTCCGCAGAACGGTCGCTACGCTGCAGAGCCCAAATCCGGCCTCTCCACGCTGAGCGAATATGACAGTGGCAAAACCCAGTATAATGCCTCTGCCCAACTGGCGGTGGACATAGGCGACAGCGTCAAACGCATTCAGGGCGACGAAGTTCCGCTGTTGACCCCCTGGGTTGGCAAGGATGGTGTAGTCGCCGGTCGCGCCGCAGCGGCGCAGCCGCCCAAAGCACCCGAGGTACCAAAACCTGTTGCCAAACAGGTGGAAGAGGCCAAAAAGCCCACGGCGGCCAAGAAGCCTGCAGCCAAGAAACCTGCCGCCAAGGCCGAAGCCGCCCCGGCGGCTGAGGTTGCAGAGGCCGAGCCTGAAACGCTGAAAGAGGCGCGCGGTGGTCTGCCGGATGATCTGAAACTGCTCAAAGGCGTCGGCCCCAAGCTGGAACAGACCTTGAATGATCTGGGCTTTTTCCACTTTGACCAGATTGCTGCCTGGGGCGCGGCCGAAGTGGCCTGGGTCGACAGTCGGTTGAAGTTCAAGGGCCGCATTGAGCGCGACGGTTGGATCGCCCAGGCGGCCAAACTGGCCGTAGGCGACGAGACGGATTTTGCCAAACAGGCCAAAAAAGACGGCCGTTACGACGACGAATAAGTGACTTGACCGCTCCGGTTCAGGGGCGGGCAGGGCGTGAACATGAGGACCTGAATGAGCGCAGACATGGATAGGGCTATCGCAGCAAAGGGGCGGCACATCTCATTGGTGATTGCCGGAACCATGCTGGCCTGGTTGGCCCTGACCCTGTTCATAGGCCCGGCTGTTGGAATGCCTGGCCGCTACGCGCTCTTGTTTGATTTTGCCGCGCTTGCGGGGCTGATCTATGCGGTGGTCAACATTATGCAACTCTGGCGCATGCGTCAGGCCAGTAAAAACGAAAACCAAGGGTAGGCAGACATGCTGAAGGACCAGGACCGGATCTTTACCAACCTCTACGGTATGCATGAGCGCACCCTGAAAGGCGCGCAGGCACGAGGCCATTGGGATGGCACCTCCGGGATCATCGACAAGGGGCGTGACTGGATTATCCAGACCATGAAGGACTCTGGCCTGCGGGGCCGTGGCGGTGCGGGCTTCCCTACTGGGCTGAAATGGTCCTTCATGCCCAAAGAAAGCGATGGTCGCCCCTCTTATCTGGTGATCAACGCAGATGAATCCGAACCCGGTACCTGCAAAGACCGCGAAATCATGCGCCATGATCCGCACACGCTGATTGAAGGCGCGCTGATTGCCAGCTTCGCGATGCAGGCCCATACCTGCTATATCTATCTTCGCGGCGAATACATCCGCGAGCGTGAGGCGCTGCAGGCGGCCATCGATGAATGCTACGACAAGGGCCTTCTGGGAAAGAACGCGGCGGGCTCTGGCTGGGATTTTGATGTTTTCCTGCACCATGGTGCTGGCGCCTATATTTGCGGCGAAGAAACCGCGCTGATCGAAAGCCTCGAAGGCAAAAAGGGCATGCCCCGGATGAAGCCGCCCTTTCCGGCGGGCGCAGGCCTTTATGGCTGCCCTACAACCGTGAACAATGTCGAAAGCATCGCTGTTGTTCCCACTATCCTGCGCCGCGGCGCCGATTGGTTTGCCGGTTTTGGTCGGCCTAATAACGCAGGCACCAAACTCTTTGCCATCTCGGGTCACGTCAACAACCCCTGTGTTGTTGAGGAAGCCATGTCGATCTCTTTTGAAGAACTGATCGAGAAGCACTGCGGTGGCATTCGCGGCGGCTGGGACAATCTGCTGGCGGTGATCCCGGGCGGCTCCTCTGTGCCTTGCGTGCGCGGCGAAAACATGCGCGATGCGATCATGGATTTTGACTACCTGCGCGGCGAGCTGGGCTCCGGCCTGGGGACGGCGGCGGTGATCGTCATGGATAAGCAAACCGATATCATCAAGGCGATCTGGCGTCTGGCCAAGTTCTACAAACACGAAAGTTGTGGCCAGTGTACGCCTTGCCGCGAAGGTACCGGCTGGATGATGCGGGTGATGGATCGCCTGGTCAAAGGCGAGGCGGATCTGGAAGAGATTGATATGCTGTGGGATGTGACCAAACAGGTCGAAGGCCACACCATCTGCGCCCTTGGCGATGCGGCTGCCTGGCCGATTCAGGGCCTAATCCGCAACTTCCGCGATGAGATCGAAGACCGAATAAAGGTACAGAAAACTGGCCGCAAAAGCGCCATTGCCGCAGAATAACAGGACGTAAGGGACGGATGATGATTGGAAATGTCAAAATACTGACGGTGGCGCTGGTATCTGCGGGCCTGCTTGCAGGCTGCAGCGACAAGGATTCTCGTCCGGTGTTTGATGGTGTTGCCTTTCGCACCAAGGCCTCTGTCGTCGACAAAAAAGTGACGCGCGCCCTGTTTGAGGCCGAAGTCTACGATGTGGCCTCTTCGCCTGTTGGTGCACGCGAAGCCATGCGCTTTGCCGGTACCGCATATTGCATTGAGAACTACGGCACCTCCAAGATCGACTGGCAGCTGGATCTTGAAGATCCAGACGCACCACTGCCGCGCGATGGGGACAATGCTGTGCTGCGGGGGACCTGCAACCCGTGAGCGGATTTTGGGCATATTCTAGCCGATTGGCAGGGGCGTTATTGAATAACGCTGCTGCTTTTGGGCGTTCTGGCCTCTCCAAACTTCAGGAGAGACAGATGAAACATGCCCAAATGAAATCCCCGCTGATTGCCACTGTTGTCGCAACGGCTTTGGCCTTACCCATGGCAGCCACGGCCAAGCCATCGCTGCGGAAGGTCGCAGAGATCGAAGAGCCGCTGTTTGCGATTGCCATGGCCAAGGAAGTTGCGGACCATTGCGACAGCCTAGGGGCGCGTATTTTCAAAGGCATTGGTGAGCTGCGCCGTTTGCGCGCGCGGGCCAATGAACTGGGCTATGCGGACAAAGAAATCCGAGCCTATGTGGAATCCGACGTTGAAAAGGCCCGGATGCGGGCCAGAGGCGAGAAACTGCTCTCGGCCCGCGGCGTCTCATACCAAAAACCAGAAACATTCTGTGCGTTTGGTCGTGCAGAAATACAGAAAAACAGCGCGATCGGCGTGTTACTGAGGGCGAAATAGACCATGTCTGACCTCCGCAAGATCAACATTGACGGAACCGAGATTGAGGTGGACGGGGCGATGACCCTGATCCAGGCCTGCGAAGAGGCCGGGGTGGAAATCCCGCGTTTTTGCTACCACGAGCGTCTGTCGATTGCCGGCAATTGCCGCATGTGCCTTGTGGAGGTTGTAGGCGGCCCGCCCAAGCCCGCCGCCTCCTGTGCGATGCAGGTCCGCGACCTGCGCCCTGGCCCCGAAGGTCAGGCACCGGTGGTCAAGACCAATTCGCCCATGGTCAAGAAGGCCCGCGAAGGCGTGATGGAGTTCATGCTGATCAACCACCCGCTGGATTGCCCGATCTGCGACCAGGGCGGCGAATGCGACCTGCAGGATCAAGCCATGGCTTATGGCGTTGATTTCTCCCGCTTCCGCGAACCCAAACGGGCGGTGGATGATCTCAACCTCGGCCCGCTTGTCTCCACGGCGATGACCCGCTGCATCAGCTGTACCCGCTGCGTGCGCTTCACCTCCGAGGTGGCCGGGATCACCCAGATGGGCCAGACCGGTCGCGGCGAAGACGCAGAGATCACCAGCTATCTGAACGAGACCTTGGACAGCAACCTGCAGGGCAATATCATCGATCTTTGCCCGGTTGGCGCGCTGACTTCAAAACCCTATGCCTTTAGCGCCCGCCCCTGGGAGCTGACCAAGACAGAAACCATCGATGTGATGGATGCGCTTGGGTCGAACATCCGGGTGGATACCAAGGGTCGCGAAGTGATGCGGATCCTGCCGCGCAACAACGACGGGGTGAACGAGGAATGGATCTCGGACAAGACCCGGTTCGTCTGGGATGGTCTGCGCCGCCAGCGTCTGGATCGCCCTTATGTGCGCGTAGGCGGCAAGCTGAAGCCCGCCTCCTGGCCCGAAGCGCTGAATGCCGTCGCCACTGCCATGAAGGGCAGGAAGGTCGCGGGCCTGATCGGTGATCTGGTTTCGGTTGAGGCCGCTTTTGCGCTCAAGCAATTGGTTGAAGGGCAGGGCGGCAAGGTGGAATGCCGGACCGATAATGCCCGCCTGCCCATTGGCAACCGGGCGGCCTATGTTGGCACCGCCGCGATCGAAGACATCGACAGCGCCAAGGCGATCATGCTGATCGGCACTGATCCGCGCAATGAAGCTCCGGTGCTGAATGCTCGTATTCGTCAGGCCTGGATCAATGGCGCAACCGTTGGTCTGGTTGGCGAAGCCGTTGACCTAACCTATGATTATGCGCATCTCGGATCTGACCGCGCTGCGTTGGAAGCGCTGCACAAGGGGGATCACTCTGGTGCCGAGGGCAAGGAAACTCTTGTTATCGTCGGCCAGGGCGCCCTGCGTGAAGCGGATGGTCTGGCAGTTTTGGCCCATGCACAGAAATTTGCCGCCGATACCGGCTCGAAATTGCTGGTTCTGCACACCGCTGCCGCTCGTGTTGGCGCCATGGACATCGGTGCGGTGACCGAAGGCGGCATGACAGCGGCCATTGAGGGCGCCGAAGTGATCTACAATCTCGGCGCGGATGAGGTCGAGATCGAAGCTGGTGCCTTTGTGATCTATCAGGGCAGCCATGGCGATCGCGGAGCCCATCGCGCTGATGTGATCCTGCCGGGAGCGGCCTATACCGAAGAAAATGGTTTGTTCGTGAACACCGAAGGTCGCCCACAGCTGGCGATGCGGGCCGGGTTTGCCCCAGGTGAGGCCAAGGAAAACTGGGCCATCCTACGCGCGCTCAGCGCCGAGTTGGAGGCCACCTTGGCCTATGACTCGCTGGCACAGCTGCGCACAAGCCTGGTGGCAGAGGTCCCGCATCTGGCCAAGGTGGATCAGGTTGCCGAAAACACAGGCGATGCACTGACGCTGGACAAGCTTGGCAAGGCGGCTTTCTTGCCTGCGGTCAAGGATTTCTACCTGACCAACCCGATTGCCCGTGCCTCCCAGGTGATGGCGGAGCTCTCGGCCAATGCCAAAGCCCGCCGGGCAGACAAGATTGCGGCCGAGTGATCCGCGCTGCAATCATATCCTTTTTGACGCTGGCGGGCTGTGCCCCGGTTCCCGGCGGCCCAGCTGACGCGGCCTTTGATCCCGATTACCAAGGGGTTCAGACCAGTCTGCTGGAAGGCGATCTGGTGCAATTTCACGTGACCATGACCGGAGCCCGTTCGGGCGCGGATGTGGATGACTATGCCGAATGTGCGGCTGCACAATATGCGTTGATCCGGGGATACGGGTTTGCGCGTCATGTGCGCACAACAATGAAACAAGAGGGTGGCAATCAGGTCGCTGACGCGGTCTATACGATTTCGCCCTCCCTACCGCGCGGATTGCGCACCATCGACGCCGAAGTCGTGGTGGCGAACTGCGAGGCAAACGGAATACCTACGGTGTGAGGACCTATGGCTGAATTCTTTAACACCCCAGGCGGCATTGCTGTACTGATACTGGCGCAAGTGCTTGCAGTTGTGGCCTTTGTGATGATCTCCCTGTTGTTCCTCGTTTACGGGGACCGCAAGATCTGGGCGGCGGTGCAGATGCGCCGTGGGCCAAACGTTGTGGGGGTCTATGGCATCCTGCAATCGGTGGCCGATGCGCTGAAATATGTGGTCAAAGAGGTGGTGATCCCGGCAGGGGCCGATCGCACCGTCTTTATCATGGCGCCGCTCACCTCTTTTGTGCTGGCCATGGTAGCCTGGGCGGTGATCCCCTTCAACGATGGCTGGGTGCTCTCAAACATCAATGTGGCGATCCTCTATGTCTTTGCGGTCTCCTCGCTTGAGGTTTACGGCGTCATCATGGGCGGCTGGGCATCGAACTCGAAGTATCCCTTCCTTGGCGCCCTGCGCTCCGCAGCGCAGATGATCTCTTATGAGGTCTCCATCGGCCTGATCATCATTGGGGTGATCATCTCTACCGGCAGCATGAACTTTGGCGACATCGTCCGTGCCCAGGATGGCAATGCCGGCCTGTTCAACTGGTACTGGCTGCCGCATTTCCCTATGGTTTTCTTGTTCTTCATCTCCTGTCTGGCAGAGACCAACCGCCCGCCGTTTGACCTGCCGGAAGCGGAATCCGAACTGGTGGCGGGCTACCAGGTGGAATACTCGGCAACGCCCTTCCTGTTGTTCATGGCGGGTGAGTATATCTCCATCTTCCTGATGTGCGCGCTAACCTCGCTGCTGTTCTTTGGTGGTTGGCTGTCGCCAATTCCCGGCCTGCCGGATGGCGTGCTGTGGATGGTCGGCAAGATGGCCTTCTTCTTCTTCCTCTTTGCAATGGTGAAAGCCATCACCCCGCGCTATCGCTATGACCAGCTGATGCGCCTTGGCTGGAAGGTCTTTCTACCCTTCTCGCTGTTCTGGGTGGTCTTTGTTGCCTTTGCTGCCAAATTTGACTGGTTCTGGGGCATCTTCGCCCGCTGGACTGTGGGAGGCTGATCATGACAAACCAGATCGATTATACCCGCGCCGCCAAGTATTTCCTGCTGCAGGATTTCTGGGTTGGCTTCAAACTGGGGCTCAAGTACTTTTTTGCCCCCAAGGCGACCATCAACTACCCGCATGAAAAGGGGCCTCTTAGCCCGCGTTTCCGCGGTGAGCACGCCCTGCGTCGTTATCCCAATGGGGAAGAGCGGTGCATTGCCTGTAAGCTCTGCGAAGCGGTCTGCCCGGCGCAGGCGATCACCATTGACGCGGAACCCCGCGAAGATGGTTCGCGCCGTACCACGCGCTATGACCTCGACATGACCAAATGCATCTACTGCGGTTTCTGCCAGGAAGCCTGCCCGGTGGATGCCATTGTCGAGGGGCCGAATTTTGAATTCGCCACCGAGACCCGCGAAGAACTGTTCTATGACAAGGACAAGCTCTTGGCGAATGGCGAACGTTGGGAAGCCGAGATTGCCCGCAACCTCGAAATCGACGCGCCGTACCGATGAGCTGTTTTGCGGAGCATATGGACCTGATCAGGGCCGGGTCTGACCTTGGGAAGGAGCAAAGCGCCTTCCCGTGGGGAAGGTCAGGCGCGGTCCGTTCCGCAAGCGTCACGGACGAGGGGGCATTACAATGACCGACCCCAAAAACCCATTCGAGGCCATGATGGCCCAGGCGCAGGCCCAGTATCAGGAGATGGTGAAATCCATGAACCCTGATCTGGCGGCAGGTCTGGACCCCATGTCAATGAAAGGGTTCGAGGCTTTTTGGCCAACCATGCCCAAAGAGGTCATGGAAATGATGTTTGGCAAGGCCGTCAACAAGGATGGTCTGGATGCCAAGACCCGGCTTTTGCTCACTTTGGCTGGGCTCACATGCCAGGGCGCTCAGGCAGATACTGCTGTGCGTCAAACCGTACGCCACGCTGTTGAAGCGGGTGCAAAGAAACAAGAGATCGTTGAAACGATCGGACAGATGTCGGTCTTTGCCGGCATCCCGGCCATGAACCGGGCGCTGGACTTGGCGCAAGAGGTCATGGGCGACAAAAGGGACGATGAGACATGAGCGTTTTTGCCTTCTACCTCTTCGCCATAAGCGCCATCACCGGCGGGCTGTTCACTGTGATCAGCCGTCAACCGGTGCATTCGGTGCTGTGGCTGATCCTGGCCTTTATCTCTTCGGCCGGGTTGTTTGTGCTGCTGGGGGCGGAATTCGTCGCCATGCTGCTGGTCATCGTCTACGTGGGCGCAGTCGCGGTACTGTTCCTCTTTGTGGTGATGATGCTGGATGTGGACTTTGCCGCCCTCAAGGCAGAGATGGCGCAATACATGCCGCTGGCCCTGCTGATCGGGCTGGTCATCCTGATGCAGTTCGTAATGGCCTTTGGTTCCTGGGAAGTGGCCCATGGCGCCGCAGAACAGCTGGCGCAGCCAACCCCTACGGACCAACACAACACCGAGGCCCTGGGCCTTATCATCTATGATCAATACTTTCTTCTGTTCCAGCTCTCGGGTCTGATCCTGCTGGTCGCCATGATTGGCGCCATCACCCTGACCCTGCGCCATCGCAAAGATGTCAAACGCCAAGACGTGATGCTGCAAATGTCGCGCGACCCGGCCAAGGCCATGGAACTGAAAGACATCAAACCGGGGCAGGGGCTGTGAAAGTAGGGATTCCAACAATTCTTGCGTTCTGCCTAAGTTCGGCTGCGGCGGTGGCCTGTTCCCCCGCGCCAAATGAACGCGCTTATTCCGAAAAGAACGGGATCTGCGGTGTTACGCATTTTGCCAATGAATATGGTTCGGAAGGACTTTCTGATGCCATAGACCTTGGAAAGGGTTTTGTGTCGCAGTTGTTCTATGATGGAACAGCTTGTGGCAATGCTCATAGCCAGATCGTTTCCGATTGTTCGAAGGCCCAGGCGGTTGTTTTTGGCCCAAGTTCCTATGCTGGGGCAATGACTGAAGAAGAAGAAGCAATTCTCGCATCTGAACCCTTTGCGGTCCTTTCTGCGAGCGTCGAATCTTCGGCAGCTTCTGCTCAACACTTGACACTGGTTGAGATAAAGGAATTGGCCAAGCAAGCGCGAATGATCAATGCCGACATCGTGTCAATCAGTGGCACAGTCATTGGTATCTCCAATACGACTCGGGAACCCGAACATGCGTATGACTTCAGCTGCGGCTGTAAACACTATTATCCGAATACGGCAGGAGCGAATTCATGATCGGCATTGAACATTATCTCACCGTCGCGGCGACCTTGTTCGTCATCGGCATCTTCGGGCTGTTCCTGAACCGCAAGAATGTGATCATCCTGCTGATGAGCATCGAATTGATGCTCTTGGCAGTGAATATCAATCTTGTGGCCTTCTCCAGCTTCCTTGGGGATCTGGTGGGGCAGGTCTTTACCCTGTTCGTGCTGACCGTGGCCGCCGCAGAGGCCGCTATTGGTCTGGCGATCCTGGTCTGCTTCTTCCGTAACCGCGGCACCATCGCCGTGGAAGACATCAATATGATGAAGGGCTAAAGCATCATGGAAACCATCCTCCTCTTTGCCCCTCTGGTGGGCGCGCTGATTTGCGGCTTTGGCCACAAATACATCGGCGAAAAAGCCGCCATGGTGACGGCGACGGGCCTGTTGTTCCTGTCGGCGCTGCTCTCTTGGATTGTCTTTATCAGCTTTGACGGTGTAACCCGCTCGATCGAGATCCTGACTTGGGTCCAGAGCGGCAGTCTGGATACCTCCTGGGGTATTCGCTTGGACCGTTTGACCGCGCTGATGCTAATTGTTGTGACCTCGGTGTCGTCGCTGGTGCATCTCTATAGCTTTGGCTACATGGCGGATGACCCGCAGTGGAAAGACGGCGAGAGCTACAAGCCGCGCTTCTTTGCCTATCTGTCGTTCTTTACCTTCGCCATGCTGATGCTGGTGACCTCTGACAACCTGTTGCAGATGTTCTTTGGCTGGGAAGGTGTGGGCGTTGCCTCTTACCTCTTGATCGGTTTTTATTACCGCAAGCCAACTGCAAATGCGGCGGCGATGAAGGCCTTTATCGTCAACCGGGTTGGGGATTTTGGCTTTGCGCTGGGGATCTTTGGTCTGTTCTTGATGACTGATAGCATCAACTTCTCTGAGATTTTCACGGCCATCCCCTCGGAGGTGGCTGGGCACAAAATCTCCTTCCTCTGGACGGAATGGGATGCGGCCAACCTGCTGGCGATGCTCCTGTTCATCGGGGCCATGGGTAAATCTGCGCAGCTGATCCTTCACACCTGGTTGCCGGACGCGATGGAAGGCCCGACGCCGGTGTCGGCGCTGATCCACGCCGCCACCATGGTGACTGCCGGTGTCTTCCTGGTCTGCCGCATGTCGCCGCTGATGGAGTTTGCACCGCAGGCCACCATGTTCATCACCGTGCTGGGCGCGACCACGGCTTTCTTTGCCGCCACTGTTGGTCTGGTTCAAACCGACATCAAGCGCGTGATTGCCTATTCCACCTGTTCGCAGCTGGGCTATATGTTCGTCGCAGCTGGCGTTGGTATGTATTCAGCCGCCATGTTCCACCTTTTCACCCATGCCTTCTTTAAGGCGATGCTCTTTCTGGGCGCAGGCTCGGTCATCCATGCCATGCACCACGAACAGGACATGATGAACTACGGGGGGCTGCGCAAAAAGATCCCCTATACCTATTGGGCGATGATGATCGGCACCCTGGCCATCACCGGTGTTGGCATTCCGCTGACCCATATCGGCTTTGCCGGCTTCCTTTCCAAGGATGCCATCATCGAAAGCGCCTTTGCCGGTGGCTCCAACTATGGGTTCTGGCTCTTGGTGATTGCCGCCTTCATGACCTCGTTTTATAGCTGGCGCCTGATGTTCCTGACCTTCTTTGGCAAGCCACGCGGTGACAAGCACACCCATGACCATGCCCATGAAAGCCCGATCACTATGCTGATCCCACTTGGGGTTCTGGCTCTGGGCGCAGTGTTCTCGGGTATGATCTGGTACAGCTCCTTCTTTGGTCACACGGATAAGGTCGCCAAATTCTACGGTATCCCCTATGCGGAAGCTGCGGCAGATGCACATGGCGACACTGCAGAGGGCCAGGGGGATGAAGGTCATGGCGAAAGCGGTGATCACGCTGCTGAGGCAGAGCATCACTATGTCTTTGCGGGCCAGCCCGGCGAAGGAGCTCTTTACTTTGCGCCGGACAACCATGTGTTGGACGATGCCCATGCTGCGCCGTGGGAGGTCAAGGTCGCGCCCTTTGTCGCGATGTCCTTTGGTCTGATCCTGGCGGTCTGGTTCTATATCGTGAACCCAAGCCTGCCAGGGCGTTTGGCCAACAACTTCCAGCCGCTCTATCTGTTCCTCAAGAACAAGTGGTACTTTGACGAGCTCTATGATGCGATCTTTGTCAAACCGGCCTTGGCGCTGGGGCGTTTCTTCTGGAAGCGCGGCGACGGCAATGTCATTGACGGCTTCCTCAATGGGGTGGCCATGGGGATTGTGCCCTTCTTCACCAAACTGGCCGGTCGCGCGCAGTCCGGTTTCATCTTTACCTATGCCTTCTGGATGGTGCTGGGCATTGCAGCCCTGATCACCTGGATGTCGATCGGCGGAGGATCCCACTGATGGACAACCTGCTTTCTATTGTTACCTTCATCCCCGCCGGGGCGGCCGCTGTCATGGCGCTGCTTATGCGTGGCGAGGACGAAGCGGCGCAACGCAATGCCAAATGGCTGGCGCTCATGGCGACTTCGCTCACCTTCCTGGTGTCCCTGGGGATCTACACCCAGTTTGATCCGGCCAATACCGGGTTCCAGTTCGTGGAAGAGCGCGACTGGATCTTTGGCCTGCAGTACAAAATGGGTGTTGATGGCATTTCGGTGTTGTTTGTGATGCTCACCACCTTTGTGATGCCGCTGACCATCCTGGCCAGCTGGAATGTCGCAACCCGCGTCAAAGAATACATGATTGCCTTCCTGCTCTTGGAGACCCTGATGCTGGGTGTCTTCATGGCGCTGGATCTGGTGCTGTTTTATGTGTTCTTTGAAGCAGGTCTCATTCCGATGTTCCTGATCATCGGCATCTGGGGCGGCAAGGATCGCATCTACGCCTCTTTCAAATTCTTCCTCTATACCTTCCTCGGCTCGGTTCTGATGCTGGTGGCCATGGTGGCGATGTACGTGGATGCCAAGAGTACCGATATTGAGTTTCTGCTGACTCATACCTTTGCCTCGAACAGCTTTGACGTACTAGGCATCCATGTCATCGGTGGGATGCAAACCCTGATGTTCCTGGCTTTCTTTGCCTCCTTCGCGGTGAAGATGCCGATGTGGCCGGTGCATACCTGGCTGCCGGATGCCCACGTGCAGGCGCCAACTGCTGGCTCTGTGGTGCTGGCGGCGATCCTTCTGAAGATGGGCGGCTATGGCTTCCTGCGCTTCAGCCTGCCGATGTTCCCGGTTGGCGCCGATGTGATGACCGATCTGATCCTGTGGATGTCGGCCATCGCCGTGGTCTATACCTCGCTGGTGGCCATGGTGCAGGAAGACATGAAAAAGCTGATCGCTTATTCCTCGGTCGCACATATGGGCTTTGTCACCATGGGGATCTTTGCGGTGAACCAGCAGGGTGTCGATGGCGCGATTTTCCAGATGCTGAGCCACGGCTTCATCTCTGCGGCGCTGTTTCTCTGTGTGGGTGTGATCTATGATCGGATGCACACCCGTGACATCAACGCCTATGGCGGCCTGGTCATTCGCATGCCCGCCTATGCGCTGGTCTTCATGTTCTTCACCATGGGCAACGTCGGCCTGCCGGGCACCTCTGGCTTTGTCGGTGAATTCCTCACCCTGATGGGGGCCTTCCAGAAAAACACCTGGGTGGCTGCGGTTGCGGCCTCTGGGGTGATCTTCTCGGCCTGCTATGCGCTTTGGCTCTATCGTCGGGTGGTTTTTGGCGACCTGATCAAGGGCAGCCTGAAAACCATTCAGGATATGGATGCGCGTGAACGCTTTATCTTTGCGCCGCTGGTGGTGATGACCATCCTGCTGGGCGTTTATCCTTCGCTGGTCACCGATATCATCAGTCCCTCGACTGAAGCGCTGATCGCCAACTTCAACCAGTCGCTGGCTGCTGCGGATACCTCTGCAGCCGTCCAGACTGCGTCGCACTAAGGGAGCATGGGCAGATGATCCAAGCTGATCTTTCCGTTGTCCTGCCAGAGATTATCCTGGCACTCTACGCAATGGCGGCGCTTTTGGGCGCGGTCTATACTGGCAAAGACAAGCTCGCCTCGGCGCTGATCTGGTCCACCTCGGGTCTGATGGTGGCCTTGGCGATCTGGATTGGCACCAGCGGCAGCGGCGCCAATACCGCTTTTGGCGGCATGTTCGTCGACGATGGCTTTGCCCGTTTTGCCAAGGTGGTGATCCTGCTGGCGGCGGCCGCCGTACTGGTCATGGGGCAAGAATACATGTCCCGCCGGGGCATGCTGCGCTTTGAATACCCGATCCTGGTTGCGTTGAGCGCCGTTGGCATGATGATGATGGTCTCTGCTGGCGATCTGATGTCGCTTTACATGGGGCTGGAGCTGCAATCGCTGGCGCTCTACGTGGTTGCTTCTATGCGCCGCGACAGCATCAAATCTACCGAAGCTGGCCTCAAGTATTTTGTGCTGGGAGCGTTGTCCTCGGGCCTGCTGCTTTATGGTGCTTCGCTGGTTTATGGCTTTGCTGGCACTACCAAATTTGCAGGCATCATCCAGGTTGCCCAGCATGGCGAAGTTTCTATTGGTCTGCTCTTTGGTCTGGTGCTGCTGATTTCCGGCCTTGGCTTCAAGGTCTCTGCGGTGCCGTTCCATATGTGGACGCCCGACGTCTATGAAGGCGCACCAACGCCTGTGACGGCTTTCTTTGCCTCGGCACCAAAGGTTGCGGCCATGGGGCTCTTTGCCAGGGTCATGCATGATGCCTTTGGCCATGCGGTTTCTGATTGGAGCCAGGTGGTTGCAGTGCTTTCTGTTCTGTCGATGTTTGTTGGCGCCGTGGCTGCGATTGGCCAGCGCGATATCAAACGCCTGATGGCCTATTCTTCGATTGCCCATATGGGCTATGCGCTGATGGGACTTGCCGCTGGTACCGTGCTGGGTATCGAGGCCATGCTGGTCTATATGGCAATCTATGTCTCGATGAATATCGGCACTTTTGCCTTTATCCTGATGCTGCAGAAAGACGGTCAGCCGATCACGAATATTGGTGCGCTGAACCAGTATTCCCGTCGCGAACCAGGCAAAGCGCTGGCTGTGTTGATCCTGATGTTCTCGCTGGCGGGTGTGCCGCCGATGCTGGGCTTCTTTGGCAAGCTCTATGTGCTGCGTGCCGCTTATGAGGCCGACCTGGCCTGGCTGGCAATTGCTGGTGTTGTGGCCTCGGTCATTGGCGCCTTCTACTATCTTCGTATCGTCTACTTCATGTATTTTGGCGAAGAGGGCGAAGATCTGGACCGGACTTCTTCTCCTGTGCTTTGGGCCTTCCTTATGGGGTCGGCTGCGGTGATGATTTTGGGCATTATCAACATGTTTGGTGTCGATGGCGTGGCTGCTGCTGCTGCTGCGGCCTTGGTCAACTGAACGGTTTGAAATCTCCGACAAAGGGCCTGGTCCAATGGACCGGGCCTTTTGCCTTTGAAGGAATGGTGCAATGACAGACTGGCCCGACGGCTATGGAAAACGCATCCTGGACGAGGTGGACAGCACCCTGGATGAGGCCGCGCGCATCGCGGGCGACCTTGGGGGTCCTGAATGGATCCTGGCCAAACGCCAGACCAAGGGGCGAGGCCGTCGCGGGCGCGACTGGAAGGACCCGACGGGGAACCTTGCCGCCACCCTGGTGCTGCGCCCGAGCGAGCCGCCACAGGTAGTGGCCCTGCGCAGTTTTGTGGCGGCGCTGGCCGTCTATGACGCCTGCGAGGCCCTTACAGGCCGCACCGCAGGGCTGGCACTAAAATGGCCCAATGATGTGCTGCTGAACGGGGGCAAGCTGTCCGGTATCCTGCTAGAAAGCGCTGGCGATGGGCAGGGGGTCAACCATCTGTCCATTGGTATTGGCGTCAACCTGGTGGAAACGCCGATGAAGGAATGGCTGGAACCCGGCGCGGTTTGGCCGGTGTCGCTCTTGTCGGAAACCGGCATGCAGGTCACGCCCGAGGAATTCCTGACAGCACTGGCGGCCTCCTATGCCCGCTATGAGCAACAGTTCACCACCTATGGGTTTGACCCGATCCGAACCGCCTGGCTGGCCCGCGCTGCCAAGCTGGGAGAGGTAATAACTGCAAGAACTGCCAATTCAGAGACGACAGGCACCTTTGAGACGGTAGACGCCGAGGGCAACCTTGTCTTAAACAGCGCCAAAGGCCGGGTGACGATCCCTGCCGCTGATATCTTTTTTTGAGCGTAAGGGCACCTCATGCTTCTGGCTGTTGATTGTGGCAATACCAATACCGTCTTCTCGATCTGGGATGGCGAGCAGTTCATCGGCACCTGGCGCACCGCAACAGATTGGCGGCGCACTGCGGATCAGTACTTTGTCTGGCTCAATACGCTGATCCAGGCTCAGGACATCAAGGCAGATATCACCGATGTGATCATCTCGTCCACCGTGCCTCGCGTGGTGTTCAATCTGCGGGTTCTGGCGGATCGTTATTATAACACCCGACCCTTTGTGGTGGGGAAATCCGATTGTCTGCTGCCAGTGGATGTGCGGGTCGATGAGGGCACCGCCGTAGGGCCCGATCGCTTGGTCAATACGGTGGCTGGGTTTGACCACTATGGTGGCAATCTGGTCATGGTCGATTTTGGCACCGCTACCACCTTTGACGTGGTGGCCGAGGATGGCGCCTATGTGGGCGGGGTGATTGCCCCTGGGGTGAACCTTAGCCTTGAAGCGCTGCACCAGGCGGCCGCCGCACTGCCACATGTGGATATTTCCAAACCCGAGCATGTCATCGGCACCAATACGGTGGCCTGTATGCAATCAGGTGTGTTCTGGGGCTATATCGGCCTGGTGCGCGAGATCTGCGCCCAGATCAAAGCCGAACGCGGCGTTCCAATGAAGATTATTTCAACAGGCGGGCTGGCGCCTCTTTTCCAGCAAGCTGCTGATCTGTTTGACGCATATGAGGATGATCTCACGATGCATGGTCTCCAGATCATTCACAAATACAATAAGGATAACGGTACTCCTGTATGAGCACTGATGAACGACTGATCTATCTGCCCCTTGGTGGGGCAGGTGAAATTGGCATGAATGCCTATGTCTATGGCTATGGCAAACCCGGCAAAGAACGCCTGATCCTGGTGGATCTGGGAGTGGCTTTCCCGGATATGGACAGCACTCCCGGTGTTGATTTGATCATGCCCGACATTACCTGGCTGCGTGAGCGTGTAGACCAGCTGGAGGCGATCTTTATCACCCATGGTCACGAGGACCATATTGGCGCGGTATCGCATCTCTATGGCCAGTTGAACGTGCCGGTCTATGCCCGCGCCTTTACCGCCAATCTGGCCCGTCGCAAGATGGAAGAGCGCGGCCATGATCCGCTGGTGGTGAAAACCGTTGGCGCCTGGCCCGAAGTGACCAAGCTCGGCCCCTTCACTGTGGGCTTTGCCCCCATGGCGCATTCGATCCCCGAAAGCGCCGGGCTGGTGATCGACAGCCCCGAGGGCCGTGTGGTGCACACTGGTGACTTCAAACTGGACCGTACCCCGCTGGTGGGCGAAGCCTTTGATCCCGAAATGTGGGTCGAGATCGCCAAACCGGGAATCAAGGCACTGATCTGCGATTCTACCAATGTGTTTTCCAAAACACCGGGGCGCTCGGAATCAGAGCTGCCAGATGAAATCCGCCGCCTGATCAGTGAAGCCAAAGGTATGGTTGCGGCCACTACCTTTGCTTCCAACGTCGCACGGGTGAAAACCCTGGCAGACGCAGGCACCCGGGCAGGGCGCTCTGTGGTGCTTTTGGGGCGTGCCATGCTGCGCATGGTCGAAGCCGCCAAGGAAACTGGCGTACTCAAGGATTTCCCAACCGTCTATTCTCCGGAAGAAGCCAAGGACATACCGCGCAACAACCTGATGCTGATCACCACCGGCAGCCAGGGCGAGCGCCGGGCAGCCTCGGCGCAGATGGCACGGGGCAAGTATCGCGGACTGGAGCTGAAAGAAGGCGATCTCTTCCTGTTTTCCTCCAAGACCATCCCTGGCAACGAGCGCGGCGTCATTCGCATCATCAACCAGTTCTCGGAACGCGGTGTGGATGTGGTCGACGACAGCTCGGGGCTTTACCACGTCTCTGGCCATGCCAATGGCCCGGATCTGGAAGCCCTGCATGCCCTGCTGCAACCGGCGATGCTGGTGCCGATGCACGGCGAACACCGTCACCTGCGCCAGCACGCCCGTCTGGGTGAAGCCAAGGGCATTCCCAGCATTGTAGCTGTCAACGGTATGATGCTGAGCCTCTCGGGCAACCGGCCTTCTGTGCTGGAATACATCGACACCGGCCGCACCTATCTGGATGGCTCGATCAAGATCGGCGCCATGGATGGCGTTATTCGCGATCGTATCCGCATGGCGCTGAATGGCCATCTAGTGGTGACACTGATCCTGGACGAAGAAGACGAACCCCTGGGCGAGCCGTGGTGTGACATTAAGGGGCTGACCGATAACGGCAGCTCCAATGCGGCCCTGACAGAAGTGTTGGAAGAGGATCTGAACCAGTTTCTGATGCGTGCCGGTGCCAAGACACTGAAGGATGATGACAAGCTGGAAGGCGAGCTGCGCCGCATCGCACGTCAAAGCTGCCAGAATGAGATTGGCAAAAAGCCGGAAGTCACCGTGGTGATCAGCCGGATGCGCTAAAACGCGGCGCTTATGACAAGAAAAAACGCCTCGGCAGGATCTGCCGAGGCGTTTTCGTGAGTGGTGACGGTTTGAAATAGTCACTTGGGCAATAATATATACTGCGTGGCAGGCCTTGCTTAGGCAGTGCGGGGGCGGTGCAGCAGTGTAGAGACCTTGTGAAACACAGCGCGCAGGCCACGGCCCATGGTGCGCAGTGCATCTGCCAAGGCCTGCGCACGCATTTCATGCGCACGGGTCTCGATTGCTTGAATTTGTGCGGCGGTGAGGATTACTGGCTGGAACTCGGTCATCATTTTCTCGGTCTATAACGTTGTCTGATGCAGCCCATTTAGGGGTGTTTCGGTGTCACGACATCGCCTATTTGGGCAATGCCGTCATGCTGCACCTGCAAGGGTGTCCCTGTGTAGCCCCACAGGGCTGAGGTATTAAGCCCCCTTTTCAGCAACTTGCACCGCGTTAACCAAACATGCCTTGGCCCATAAAAAAGCGACCGTAGTTTCGAACTACGGTCGCCTTTTCAGATTTTGACTTGTGGATCTACCCGGTGCGGCGCTCTGCAAAGGAGAGGGCAATAAAGCTGGGCATGTGATCGCCCATGCCGACGACAGTCCGGTCATCGCGGCGACCGCCCTGTTTGCCACCACGGCCGCGGCTGTTTTTAGAGCCCGAAGAAGACTGGCCAGATATGTCTTCGGAGGTCTTGTTGCCGCCCTTGCGGGAACGGGAGCGGCCTTCGGACTTGGAGCCCTCCGATTTGCGCGAGTCTGACTTGCGCTCTTCTGGTTTGCTGGCCTCAGCAGGGGCCGCTACAGGGTCTGTGCTCTCAGCTACTGCGGGTTCCACAGTTTCTGAAACGGTCTTCTCTGCCTTTGACTTACCACGTGTGCTCTTGCTGCGTGTTTCAGTCTCTGTAGGTTTGTCAGCAGTCTTCTTGGTCGCGTTGCGCTTGGCAGGTTCTGCCTTCTTCGCCGGATTGTCCAGGCGTGGGATTTCCTTTTGCAGCAGGCTCTCAACTGCAGCCAGGGCTTTTTCATCGCGACCAGAGCAGATGGTGATTGCCTTGCCTTCACGGCCGGCGCGACCGGTGCGGCCAATCCGGTGCACATAGTCTTCGGGGTGGCCGGGGACGTCAAAGTTGAACACATGGCTGACACTGGGAACGTCCAAGCCACGGGCGGCCACATCAGAGGCCACCAGAATGCGCAGTTTGCCTTCGCGGAACCCATCGAGGGTCTTTGTCCGCTGGCTCTGATCCAGGTCGCCGTGGATCGGCGCGGCATCATAGCCGTATTTCTTCAGCGACTTGGCAACAATATCCACGTCCGACTTGCGGTTGCAGAAGATGATACCATTGGTCAGCTTCTCGCCTTCGGCATCAATCAGCGCCCGTAGGGCAGTACGCTTTTCGCTGGCTTCGCGGTCTTTGCGCGAGGCTTTGAACAGAACCACGTTCTGTTCGATTGTCTCTGAGGCGCTGGCCTGACGGGCGACTTCGATTCGCTCAGGTGCCGACAGGAATGTATTGGTGATCCGTTCGATCTCAGGCGCCATCGTAGCCGAGAAGAACAGCGTTTGCCGGGTGAAGGGTGTCAGCGAGAAGATCCGCTCGATATCTGGGATGAAGCCCATGTCCAGCATCCGGTCGGCCTCATCTACCACCATGATCTGCACGCCCGTCAGCAGCAGCTTGCCACGTTCGAAATGGTCGAGCAGACGACCGGGGGTGGCGATAAGAACATCGACACCTTTGTCGATCAGCTGATCCTGCTCTTTGAAGCTGACGCCGCCAATCAGCAGCGCCTTGGTGAGCTTCAAGTGCTTGGTATAGGTGTCAAAATTCTCAGCCACTTGGGCTGCCAACTCGCGGGTTGGGCACAGAACCAGACTGCGAGGCATCCGCGCCCGAGCCCGTCCACGCGCCAGCATAGTGATCATTGGCAGGGTAAAGGATGCGGTTTTTCCGGTGCCGGTTTGGGCAATGCCCAGCACGTCGCGTCCTTCAAGTGCGGGCGGAATAGCGCCTGCCTGAATGGGGGTCGGAGATTCATAGCCGGCCTCAGCAATAGCTTTGAGGACCTTCGCATTCAGGTTCAGATCGGTAAATTTTGTCATATGCGTCCGTTTTTGCGGACACTGACTTGGCCCGCGCGTGTTTTGACAAAGCCGGGTCCGCAAAGGCTTGCGGTGTGACAACATCCAGCTTTTGGCGGGACATAACAAAATCTAGCCTAAGGGTCAATTAATGGCTGGGCGGGGTGGTTAAGAGCAGCGGCGGAAAGGCGCGGGTGTGACCTTCTGGTCAAAATGAGTGAGCTTTGAAATCCTTAGGGAAAATTCGGGAAATATTTGCGACGGGTCTGAGCCAGGTTGAGATCGCGGATCCGCAACAATCCTTCCGCCGCCAGGCGCTGGCGCAGGTCGGGTGTATCTCGGCAAACCTCATCGTAGAATACCCGCAAACCTTCTTCGCCCTCTTCGGCTTCGATCGCCGTTAAAAGCTCATGAACTGAGATTCCGCCCTTTTCGCGCGGTCGGGCAGGGGAGAGCTCTGATCGGTAGGAGCCACGTTGCAGCCTAAAGCGGTAATGGGCCAGCCAGTGTTGCCAGTTCGGGGCGTGAAAATGGCACAGGTCGACCTCTGTCAACTCCTGAAGGCCGGGGTTTTCCACGGTTTCAGGAGGCGTAGTATGATGTTTCTGAAAGGCATTATGGATACGGAGCGAAACATTTGGCAGCCCGGTGCGCATAAAGATCTTGCCTTGGATATGGCTCAGGAACCCGCCTTTCACATGGGCGCCATGGCGCGGATAGAGGCGACCCAGGGTTGCGCCCTGGTCTGGTCCCTTGGGGATATAGCCTTTGAAGCCGGTGCCATCTCCGGCCAGGGCTTCAATCGGTCGGGCGCGAGAGCAAAGGGTGGCATCTGGCAGCTCGGCCAGGATCTGGCCGATGGGGCGCTCTGCCCAAAGGAATTCATCCACATCTATATGGGCCAGCCAGTCCAGATCATCGGCCTGACGGCGATAGGCACGGGTTGCATTTAGGCTCTGGCGAGCCTGGTGTTTCTCGGGCTTGCCGGTCTTTTTACGACGCTGCTGCCACGACTCATCGGTGCAATCAAAGATCCGGATCTTTGGGTGGGCCTTCAGAAGTGGGCGGGCCTCGGGGCAGGGCGCATCCAGATAGATGAACAGCCGATGGGCGCCGGCCTCCAGGTGATAGGCTGCAAAGTTCAAAATCGCTTCTGCCGGGGCCTTGATGGTACTGACCACCCCCCATCTAACGCTGCTTTGATCCGTTGCCTCTGCCATTGGCTGCCCTTCTTGTGGTTTGCCTTTTGCGGCAATACTGCCGTGGCCCTGGCCCAATAGTCCAGAGGAGGCTTTTGCTGTATGCAAAGAGGCGGCTGAGACGATGAAAAAGGGCGCGCCTCAGGCCCGCCCTTAATCAAAAAGAAATTTGGTTTAGCGTTAAACCATCATTTCCTTAGTCGCTGTCAGCTTCACGTCCGGGTAGTCACGTTCAACCCGGTCAATGTCCCATTGCAGGCGGGTGAGGTAGACGATGTCACCATCATGGTCATAGGCGATGTGTTGTTTGTTGGTATCAACAAACTTATCAAGCGCTTGCTTATCGCCACTGGCCCAACGGGCCGAGGTGAACTGGGAATTGTCAAACCGCACCGGCAGGCCATATTCCAGCTCGATCCGGCTGGCGAGCACTTCGAACTGAAGGGCGCCAACAACGCCAACGATAAAGCCAGAGCCAATCGAGGGTTTGAACACTTTGGCAGCACCTTCTTCGGCAAATTGCATCAGCGCCTTTTCCAGGTGTTTGGACTTCATTGGATCGCCCGCGCGCACGCCCTGCAGCAGTTCCGGTGCAAAGGAGGGAATGCCAGAGACGCGCAGTGCCTCACCTTCGGTCAGGGTATCGCCAATGCGCAGCTGGCCGTGGTTCGGAATACCGATGATATCGCCGGCCCAGGCTTCCTCGGCCAATTCGCGGTCAGAGGCCAGAAACAGCACCGGGTTGGAGATCGCCATGGGTTTCTTGGTGCGCACATGAGTGAGCTTCATGCCACGTTTGAAATGGCCTGAAGCCATGCGCACAAAGGCAACCCGATCGCGGTGCTTGGGGTCCATATTGGCCTGCACCTTAAAAACAAAGCCTGCGACTTTCTTTTCTTCGGGGGCAATCTTGCGCGGCTGCGCGGTCTGGATCTGCGGTTCCGGGCCATAGGCGCCAATGCCATCCATCAGTTCTTTGACACCAAAGGAGTTGATCGCAGAGCCAAACCAGATCGGGGTCATATGGCCTTCGAGCACCGCCTGCGGATCTAGTTTGGGCAGCAGCTCGCGGGCCATTTCGACCTCTTCGAGCAGCTTGTCCAGCAGATGCGCGGGAACATGTTCGGCCAGTTTGGGGTCGTCCAGCCCTTCGATGGCGATGCTTTCGGCCACCTTGTTACGGTCAGCGCGGTCCATCAGCTCCAGCCGGTCACGCAGCATGTCGTAGCAGCCGATGAAATCTCGTCCCACCCCGATGGGCCAGGCCGCAGGAGTCACGTCGATGGCCAGATTTTCCTGGATCTCATCAATAATTTCAAAGGTATCGCGACTTTCGCGGTCCATCTTGTTACAGAAGGTCAGGATCGGCAGATCGCGCAATCGGCAGACTTCAAACAGCTTCTGTGTCTGGCTCTCAACCCCCTTGGCCCCGTCAATCACCATAACGGCGGCATCTACGGCCGTCAGCGTGCGATAGGTATCCTCAGAAAAATCCGAGTGGCCCGGTGTGTCCACCAGGTTGAAGCGAAAGCCGTCAAAGTCAAAGGACATGGCGGAGGCCGAGACCGAAATGCCCCGGTCCTTTTCCATCTGCATAAAGTCCGAGCGGGTCCGGCGGGCTTCGCCCTTGGCGCGCACCTGTCCCGCCATCTGAATCGCACCACCATAAAGCAGGAACTTTTCAGTCAGCGTGGTCTTGCCCGCATCCGGATGCGAGATGATCGCAAAGGTGCGGCGCCGCGCGATTTCGGGCGGCAGGTCTGGGCGGTTTGCAGCGGTATCCAACATGGGTCTGGCTCTAGCCAGAAACGACGGGGGAGGCAAGGAAAACAGGGGGAGGCCAACAGCCCGTGCAGCAGGTGAGGCAAAGCGAGCGAATGCACTAACGCATTGCGTTGTGCGGCCCTCTCTTGGTTTCAACACGCAGTGACCCTAACTGTGAGCCGAGTAGGAAGGGCCTAGGCACGGTCTAATGGCCTTAACGCTTTGTGTTCCTTAGTTGGGCAGAGTAGTGGGCATCCTTCTAGGTGCGATACTGTCCCGATTGATGTAGAGTTGAAGTATGAGTAAGCGAGAACTGGTTGAGCGTTGGTTTGGGGATTTCTGGGAAAGAGGCGATTTCTCGGCTCTGGATACACTATTGGCCCCCTCATTGGACACGAATGACCTTTTGGACGGGCTGACCACTCCGCGCAGGGACTTCCCTCAACTGGTCGAGATCATCCACCAACTGATCGGGAAGCCCAGAATCGAAATCCTGCTGTTTCTTGAGGATGGCGACTGGACCACCACACGCTATGTCATGCGCTCTGATGGGCCGGATGGCGGTACGCCCCTGTCGGTAGAAGGGATCACTCTGATCCGGTTTGAGGGAGACAAGATTGCCGAGCTGTCGTCAAAGTTCGACTCTTTTACCCTGTTTGAACAATTAGGTCAGCTCCCGCCAGAGGCGTTAGTGGCCTGTCTTTCTGGCAACAGCTTGACCTGGGCCTAGCTCCCTTGGCTTTGGTTAACTTCGGAATGTGCAAAACGGTCGGCAGGTAGCCAAGTAGGTCCAAGGAGGGCGGGCAGTCCACATCACTCCCGTACCAGTGCACCATCTGGTTTGCGTTGCTGGCCGGACAAATCCAGTGCCTGACCGGGGTGCCACCATTTATCAATTCCACAAGCCTGCGAGGCATTGGCAGCGGACTTTGAGGGCCTAAGGAATGATGGGGCAAAACGTGCCTATTTATCACGCAAATTGAGTGCCTTGTCGACAGAACGTAGCAGATCCTTCCTGCTCACGGGTTTCATCAATCTGATGTCTCTTGGCCGCAGGCCGTTTCCGTGAACGGTTGCTTCATTGGCATAGCCGGATAAAAAAACCACCGGCAGTTCTTTTTTGAGACGCCGCAGTTCAGTAGCGAGGGCGGTGCCTTTCAATGATCCGGGCATAACTATATCCGTCATCAAAAGGTCAAATTCCGTGTCTTTTTTGAATATTTTCAAAGCTTCGTCACCGGAGGTGGCGGTTACGACACAAAATCCGACCGAGCGAAGGATGGCCTGAAGAATGGACAGAACTTCGGCCTCATCTTCGACCAGTAAAATCCTTGTTTTTCCGCGGTTTGCGGCCGCATCATTTTCTGTCTCAGGTTCGATTTTAGGGCGGGATCCATCAGTTTCACAGGCTTTGAAGTAAAGCTTGAAAGTGGTTCCCAAACCGAGTTCGCTGTAAACTTGAATGCTGCCTCCCGACTGTTTGACAAAACCTTGCACCATCGAAAGACCCATTCCAGAACCTTTCCCTGCTTGTTTGGTGGTGAAAAACGGATCAAAAACACTGCTCAGGTTGTCTTGGTGAATGCCTTCGCCTGTGTCGCTGACAGCAAGCATGACATATCGGCCTGGTTCGATGTCTTCGTGTCTTGTCTGAATGTATTCTTCCTCAATGCGCATATTCGCAGTCTCGATCGTTAGACTGCCGCCGTCAGGCATTGCATCTCGTGCATTCAGGATAAGGTTCAGCAAGGCACTTTCTAAAGAGTTCTGATCCACCTCAGTTGACCAAAGACCCGCCAACAAGGATGTTTCGATCAAAATGTCCTCTCGAAGTGTCCGCGCAATCCAGTTTTTCGTGTGTCGTACGACAGAGTTGATGTCTTGCTGGGTTGGTTCCAGTTCTGCGCGTCGAGCAAAGCTCAGCATATTCCGGGTCAAGCCTGCCCCGCGCAGTGTCGCCTCAATCGCAGACTCTATGAAGTCTTCACCGCCGACGCCCCTGTGTTCTTCCTGCAAAAGCTCGAGGTTCCCGAGGATTACTGCCAACAGATTGTTAAAATCATGGGCGACACCGCCTGTAAGTTTGCCGATAGATTCGAGTTTCTGTGCCTGCCTGATCTGGTTATCCCGTTCGATTTCATCAGAGATATCCTGAAGCGTGCCGTAATAGCCTACGGCTTCTCCAGTGATGCCTGTCTCAACAGCACCGCGGAACCGAAAGTGCTTTTCTGGCTGACCATCACGCTGAATACGAGTTTGATATTCAAAAGGTTCCTTTGTTTCCAAGGCTTGTTCGATAATCTGTTCAATCTTCAACCTTTCCTCAGGGGGGTAGAGGCTGCGAGCAAAATCCAGTGTTGGTGCAAAGCTGAATGGCTCAAAGCCCAACTGCGTAAATGCACCCTGAGACCACTCGAGCTCCCCGGTGCCAGTATCCACGCTCCAGTTTCCGAGGCGAGCTATCTCTTCAGACCGGAAAAGGTCTTTTTTTACGCGTTCTAGATCGTCCAGAACTCTGACAACGCCAATCAGATGCGTCGGCTTTCCATTTCCATCATGGACTAGCGTACCCCGCGTTAAAGCCCAGGAATAACGCCCAGAGGCGTGACGCATTCTACATAAGGTCTCATAGGACTCGCCACTGTCAAAAAGCCGCCGTGTGGCATCCCTTGTACGCTCGATATCGTCGGGATGAAGCAACCAGCTCAATACTTCGCCTCGGGTCATGCCGGGGAGAGTGTCAAAGCCTGTCAAACGCAGCATGCCCTGGCTGGTTTCTATAATATCGTTGTCGATATCCCAGAGCCAGAGGCCGATATTCGATCTGTCGATTGCGGTGATAAGTTCACCTCGGGCAAGCTCGACGATCTTCCCAAAGATTGGGTCATGCTTGTAATTGCCCATCAAACCAGTTCCTTAGACAGTTCCATCTGAAGTTGGCCCTCGGATGGAACGCTGGATTCAGGTTAGTCCATAGACATTCAATCTGGCAAGATGTTCCAATTGTTCCAAAATTACATGCTGTCAGCTGGGCCTTTGCTGTAGCCCCAATACGAGGCGGGCTGGAGTAGGCGGAACTCTGACAGGCGCGAAGCCGCCTACCGCAACGACGACCGTTTCAACAGATCCACTGCGTCAGGGCGGTCGAGCAGGGCTTTTTGCACCTCGAGCCCATGGGCGTCGCGGCGTTGCATCTCCTCTGGCTGTTCAGAAATTCGGGTCAGAATCTCATCCGGTAGGGCGGGCTGGGTCAGCGCGTCGAGAAACAGGCTTTCGGCGGCAATGCCCTCAGCATAGACAATATGGTGGCGGTCAAACAGCAGATGGAAATAGTCGACAAAGCCGCCGTCCTGCACCATGACGGTATCGCCATTGACCAGATCACGGGCGCGCAGCAGCAGCTCGGGGCAGCCTGTGCCAAGCGCGTCCTGGCGTTGATAAACCATCAGCCTATGGTCAGGGCTCACCAGCAGGTCATTGGCGTTGTTCAGCGCGCCCGCACGGATCAGTACTGGCGCCATGCGGCCTACCGCACGGGCAGTGCTTTGGCCAATCCAGCGCAATTCCTGCACGCCATCGTCGCGGGTAAGGATGCGGTCACCAGCCTGGAGCTCTTCGATGGGCTTTTGCGCGCCAGTTGCCAGGGTGATGCGGGTACCACGGGTAAAGGAGACACAGGCCATCTGCGCCAGTTTGCGCCGGGCATTGTCGCGTTCGGCGCGCACCAGAGTGTAGCTTTGCTGGATGTTCAGCGGTGCCATCGGCAGTAGGTAAATCCCGGCAATCATCTCATCCGCGTCCACTTCGACCATGACCAAGGCTTCGACATTGTCACCGGAGTGCGGCATCAGGGTCAGGCTGCAATCAAGATGCAGCGCGGCGCCGACCTCTCCTAATTCGGAGTCCTGAGCAATGCTAAAGCTGCCCTCTGATCCTGTGTGGATTGTCAGCCGTTGAGGGATGTCGGGGGGAGAGAGCTGATAGATATCGTCCAGCATCAGCTCATCCAGCACCCCGAGAGGGTCGCCCATATTGGCGCCGATCTCAACCCGAAATTGTTCTGCCGGATAGGCGGGGATGGACTGAATGGCGTGGTCTACAGCTGTCACAAGAGCCCCCCTTGGCTGAGCTTGGTTTCTGGATGCGGCCTGCCGCAGAATCTGT
>NZ_JBDWPJ010000227.1:0-5902 GCF_039971195.1 Pseudophaeobacter sp. | reverse complement strand
GGCTTCCAACCCGGCGCCAGCCGCATCCAGCGTCACCCGAACCTGCGCCGCAGACAATTGGCCATCCTCGCCAAGCAGCCGGGCATATTGCAGCGTCGAAACCCGAAAAGCCACCTCCAGCTGGTCGGCATCCACCAGCTCAGCCAGTTTTTCATTGACCGAAACCAATCGGCCTTCAACCAGCGTCACCGCCTGCAGGGTGCCATCAAATGCGGCGCGTAGGGTGGTATCGGCCAGATCCCGCGTCGCGGTATCCAGGGCAATCTGACTGCGGGCGACGCGGGTGGCAGCCTTGTCGACGCGGGCCTCGGCCTGGCTCACGGCCTGACGACGTGAAATCACCGTTTGCCGGGCCTGCACTGCTGTCAGCTCGGCCGCCTCTACCGCTGCCGTAGTGCCGACACCGCGTTCCTGCAGATCCAACTGGCGCTGATGCGCCCGCGCCCGCAATTGCGCCTGATCCTGGGTGGCTTCCAATTCGTCATTGGCGAGGATGAGATCGCGCCCGGCGTCGCGTTCTTCGGCGCGGGCATCCAGCATATCAGCCTCGGCCTGTTCTAGGGCTGCCTGGGCATCCGAGGGGTCAATCTGCATCAGGACTTCACCAGCCCGGACCGCGCCGCCCTCTTCAAAACTTTCAGCCAGCTGGGTAATCCGCCCGCCCTGAGCGCTGCGCAATTCCAATGTGCGGCGGCTCTCAACGCGGCCAAACCCAGTGAGCTCTGGCGCGATTTCCTGCAGTTCTGCTGTCACCAGATTGACCGCAAAGATGCGTTCGCGCACCGGCGGTTTACGGGGTTCGGCATTCAGCCGCGCCTGCACCGCACCCACCACCAGTTGCCCCGCATAGAGCAAAAGCGCAGCTGTCATGGCCGCCAGAAACAATCCCGTCAAACTATGCCGCAAAAAGCGCATGTCGTATTCCCTTTGGTGGCTGGGGATCCCCCCATGCTACCCTATCCGTAATATGCATCTTGCCAGACAGAAACCGGCCGAGCCCCTAGCCCCGCGCAACCCTCTGACTGGCAGGTATCATTGAACATAGTGTTCGTCTTGACGAATTAAACGCGCAGCAGCGTCACTTCCGTCGCTGGGTTTCGGTTAAACGTGGCATTATTTCCACAAAATTGCAGGGGCGGTGGCGATAATCCAGCTGCATGGCCAGAATTTCATCCCAGCCATCCTTGCAGGCGCCGGGGCTGCCGGGCAGAGCAAACAGATAGGTACCGCCAGCAACGCCGCCGGTGGCGCGCGATTGCACCGCCGAGGTGCCGATCTTTTTCATCGACACGATGGTAAAAACGGTGCCAAAGGCTTCGATCTCTTTTTCATAGACATCGCGGTGCGCCTCAACCGAAACATCCCGCCCGGTCAGGCCAGTGCCACCGGTGGAGATCACAATGTCCACCTCCGGGTCGGCCACCCAGGCGCGCAGCTGATCGGCGATGTCACCGCGCTCATCCGGCATGATCTTGCGATCTGCCAGAATATGCCCCGCCGCCTGCAGCCGGTCGACCAGCACCTGACCTGAGCGGTCTTCCTCCAGGCTGCGACTGTCCGAGACGGTGAGGATGGCAATGCGAACCGGGATGAATTCCATGGTTTCGTCGATACGTGACATAGGAGACCTCATGTCTTTTGCAAAAGCGCGAGCCTGAGAGCCAGCCCCGCAAAAATTCCGGCCGAAATGCGCCCCAACCAGATGGCCGAACGCGAGGTCGGCGCGAAGAAGCGCCCCATGCTGCTGCCAAAGATCCCGACCAAGCCATTGATGACAAAGCCGCCCAGCGCCAGAACCAGACCATAGATCAGGAACTGCCCCAGCACCGGCCCGGCCTCGGGCACTACAAACTGAGGCACAAAGGCGAGCACAAAGAGGATCACCTTGGGGTTGGTTAGATTGACCCAGAAACCGGCGCGAAAGGCGCGGGAGGCAGGCACCGGCGGTTGCCCCGCCTGCGCTGGGACTGGCGCCTTCAGCGCGCCCCAGGCGAGGTAGAGCAGATAGGCGACGCCAAGCCAGCGGATGACATCAAACAGCCCCGGCATAGTCTTCACCACCGCGCCCAGCCCCAGCCCGGCGAGCACCACATGCACCATGCCCCCGATGGATATCCCGGCACTGGCCGCCAGCGCCGATCCGCGCCCCGAACACAGCCCCTGCCCAAGGCAGAACATCATATCCGCCCCCGGTGTCAGGTTCAGCGCCAGGGCGGCTGGCACAAAGGCCAAAAGCGAGATCGGATCAATCATGGGGCTACCTCAAAAAAGCTGGGCTCTGGCCCAAGGTTGGCGGTTTGGCTGGCGCTGACCTCGCCGCGAAAGCCCCAGCTGTCGTGGATATGGCCAAACAGGGTGAGCTGCGGTTGCAACCGCGCGACGGCATTGTGGATCGCTGTGGATCCCACCGAATGCCCCTGCCCGGTCACATCGCCTTGCCCCTTTGGAGGCGAATGGCAAATCAGCAGATCCGCCTTGGTACAGCGTGCCAGCATCTCTTCAGCTTCGGCTTCTGACAGGTCATAGGACCAATCGCCAAAGGGCGTTTGCGGCACACCGCCGCCAAGACCAAAGATCTGCAGCCCGCAAACCTCCACCCCCTCACCATGCAACACAGTCATGTTCGGCAAGGCGGCAGCGCGCAGTTCCTCGGCGCTTTCCGCGTTTCCCGGCACCACAATCATCGGCTTGGTGATTCCGGACAGCATCCTCATGGCCCGGTCCAGGCCGGTGCGCGCATTGCAAAAATCTCCAGCCCCGATGACCAGATCCGCCTGATCGCTGGCCGCAACCAGCGCCGCCGCATGGGAGGCCGAAAGATGCAGATCGGAGAAAGCCATGATTTTCATCTGGAAAATAAGTCCTTAGTTTGCGGCACCCAATCGGGCCTTCAGCTCCAAGAGGTCGCCCCAGGTGGTGCGTTTGTGCTCAGGCTGGCGCAACAGATAGGCCGGGTGGAACATCGGCAGAACCGGCTTGCCCCAGGCCTCCCCCCATTGGCCCCGCAGCCGGGTGATGCCACGCCTGCCCAGCACCGCCTGACAGCTGATATTGCCCATCAACACCAGAAAATCCGGCTGCGCCAATGCCACATGACGCTCCAGAAAGGGCACCATCATGGCGATTTCCTCGGCGCTGGGATCGCGGTTCTGCTGCGGCCGCCAGGGCATTACATTGGTGATATAGACGTTTTTGTCGCGGGCAAGATCATTCGCCGCCAGCATCCGGTCCAGCATCTGGCCTGCGGCACCAACAAAGGGCTTGCCCTGCTGATCCTCTTCGCGCCCCGGCGCCTCGCCAATCACCATGACCCGTGCACCGGCCTGGCCATCGGCAAAGACCAGATTGCGCGCGCCCATCTTCAATTCGCAATGCGAAAACCCTTCGAGCGCCGCCCGCAGCGAGGGCAACCCGCTCGCCGCAGCGGCCTGTTTCTGGGCCTCAACAACCGGATCGACGGGTTTTGGTTTGGGGGGCATGGGCGGCGGCGTACCGAGTTTTTTGCCAGCTTTCTGGCCAGGCATCTGCCCGGCGGTTTGGCCGGGCTGCGCCTTGGGGGCGGGCGGCTGCAACGCATAGCGGTCAACCGGCGCTTCACACAGTGCCTCGGTGGCGCCAAGCTCCACCTGCCATTCCAACAGCGCCTTGGCGCTCCAATAATCCAATGCCGATTCCATGGCCCAAGCTACCCTGCCACGCGGGCAAGCGGAACACCCCTAATGCAGCGCCTTTGACGCGGGCACCCCGCCTTGCCCGCCCGCAGCAAGGGGCCTATAAGATGCGCCAAACAGAGCGGAGCCGCCCCATGTCTTTCGATCACCGTCACCTGCTTGGCATCGAGACCCTCAAGCCGCATGAAATCACCACCCTTCTTGATCTGGCCGACAGCTATGTCGATCTGAACCGCCGCCCCGAGAAACACTCGGATGCCCTGGCGGGCCTCACCCAGATCAACATGTTCTTTGAGAACTCCACCCGCACCCAGGCGAGTTTTGAGATTGCCGGCAAGCGGCTGGGCGCTGATGTGATGAATATGGCAATGCAGGCCTCCTCTATCAAAAAGGGGGAGACCCTGATTGATACCGCAATGACGCTGAACGCCATGCACCCGGATCTGCTGGTGGTGCGCCACCCGCATTCCGGCGCGGTGGACCTGCTGAGCCAGAAGGTCAATTGCGCGGTGCTGAATGCCGGCGACGGTCGGCACGAACACCCGACCCAGGCGCTGCTGGATGCGCTGACCATCCGCCGCGCCAAGGGCCGGCTGCACCGGCTCAACATTGCCATCTGCGGTGATGTCGCCCATTCCCGCGTGGCGCGTTCAAACCTGATCCTGCTGGGCAAGATGGAGAACCGCATCCGCCTGATTGGCCCGCCAACGCTGGTGCCGGGTCAGTTCGCCGAATTTGGCGCCGAGATCTACGACGATATGCGCGAAGGGCTGAAAGACGTCGATGTGGTGATGATGCTGCGCCTGCAGAAGGAGCGGATGGACGGCGGTTTCATCCCCTCGGAACGCGAGTATTTCCACCGCTACGGGCTGGACGCCGAAAAACTGTCCCATGCCAAGCCGGATGCCATCGTCATGCATCCCGGCCCAATGAACCGCGGGGTTGAGATCGACGGCACCCTGGCGGACGATATCAACCGCTCGGTCATTCAGGAGCAGGTTGAGATGGGCGTTGCCGTGCGCATGGCAGCGATGGATCTTTTGGCGCAGAACCTGCGCCAGAGCCGCAGCGCCCAGGCTAGCTGATCTCATGAGTGACACCCTCGAAATCCCAGCTGGCGAGCGCGGCGTGATCCGGGTCTTTGATCTGGATATGCGCCCGGAACAGGCCCAGTTTCTACGCGAGCCGGGCGCTCTGGCGCAGGTGCTGGGCATTGAGGCGATCAACCTCGATCATGTGGAGATCTTTCCGATCTCAGACTTGGAGGAATTGGGGCTGACAGGCTACCTGACCCAGGGCTGCGGCATCCCAGAAGAGGAGATCACCCCTAAGCGTGACCGGCTCGCAGCGCTTGAGGGCCATGTACTGCTTTTGCGCTCGCGGGCTTTTGACGGGGCAGCCACCCGGCTGACACCGGCCAGCCAGATCCACCATATCGCCAGTTTTGGTGAAAAACCGATCAACTGGAGCGCCCCTCCGCAGGCCACCCCCGAAAGCAGCAGGCTCTATACCGGCCCCAAGCTGTCGCCCCGCGCAGCCCGCCACGCGGCGCGGCGCATTGGGGCCGCGCTTTTTGCCGTGGTGATGACTGCGATTGTTGTCACCCTTTTTGTACTGGTGTTCTGAGATGGATGTGATCGAGTTCAACCCCAACCGCAGCGCCTATATCACCGCCCATGCCTGGATGGCGGCTATCGCCATGATTGTTGGCATGGTGGTGCTTTGGGCGATTGGCAATCCGCATGTCTGGACCGGCGCAATCGGTGGGCTTGGCGCCATTGGCCTGCGCGGATGGTTCATGATGAGCGAAGAACTCTCCGTGGTCTGGCGCATTGAAGACGGCGTGCTCACCGGCCCCGCCGAGCGCCGGGTGCCGTTGAACCAGATCGAGGTGGTCAAAACCATGGGCTCCTATGTGCAAGTGATCACCACAGGCGGTGATAAGCACCTGATCAAATATCAATCCTCTCCGACCACCACCGTTGCCGCCCTCAATCACGCCATCGAAAGGCCTGTTGCATGACCCTTCTCTTTATCAATGCCCGCCTGATCGACCCCGAGGCCGGAACTGACAGCCCAGGTGCCCTGCTGGTTCAGGATGGCAAGATTGCCGAGGTGCTGGCTGAGGGAACGGAGCCCGCGCAACTGTTTCGTGCGCGAAACATTGAGGCCAATGAGGTGGAGGTCATCGACTGTGAGGGCAAATGTCTGGCGCCCGGCATTGTCGATAT
>NZ_JBDWPJ010000226.1:0-2264 GCF_039971195.1 Pseudophaeobacter sp. | reverse complement strand
TTATCTAATGAGAGGAATCGACATGGGCGCTGTCTATAGTCAACTGAGTATCACGGAACGCCGCAGAATAGAACGCTGGAGACACGCAAAGGTCCCTGTCGATGAGATGGCGCGTGTTCTCAAACGCTGTCGCTCGACGATCTTCGCCTCTCTGCACGCAAGTCAATTACCTTTGCTCGTGGCACGGAGTTTGTAAGCTGGCCCCACCTGCAGGCTGAGATCGGGACACAGACTTGGTTCTGTGATCCATCCAGCCCCTGGCAAAAAGGTATTGTCGAGAACACAAACCGCAGGCTTCGAAGATGGCTCCCGCGTAAGCGCGACATCCGGCAATGCACAGATCACGATATGAAGGTGATCTGCGATCGCCTCAACAACACGCCCCGTAAATGCCTCGGTTGGAAAACACCCGCCGAAGTCTTCCGCGAAAAAATGATGGAGGAAAGGGGTCGATCCCCCTACCCTCGGAAGGAATAGGAGCCGCGGTTCAAGTTTCGCTCACAGGTTGATCAGCACCACATCGCGATCATAGGTGCCCTTGGGCGTGGAGCCTTCGGTCAACCCGGTATTGGCCGCCTGCATGATGACGATCTTGTCGGCAGCAATGGCAGGCTTTGAGCACCTGCCATTGCTGCAACAAGGTTGCGGGCTAGACCACTGCCAGCGCCTCCCCCTCGCCCGAACGAAACCCTTTGCGAAAGCGCAGGGTGGCACGGGCTGAGGTCAAAACATGCCTGGGGCCACAAATACCCTGTAGCGCCTAGATCAGCTCTGCATCTGCCATCTGCTTAACCCCTTTTCTACAGCCACCTGTGACACTCTTTTTGCCAGAAGGCGGGCTCGGGTGACAAATACCAATCCGCTCACCTGCCCTGGGGCATCTCTACCACTTCGGGAAAGCGGATGATGCTTTGTCTCACCCAATGCTGCCACTGCGCATGAAATTCCGCTGCCAGCTGTGACAGTGGCCGCGCATGGGGCGTCAACAAGGCGTAGCTAAAGGGAACCTCTGGAAGGAAGGGGCGAAACACCACCCCGCGCGGGGTAGGTGCACTGTGCAAATAGCTGACAGCACTCAATACATCGACCACGGCGCAGATCTGACCACGCTCTACAAAATGAAACAGCGGCAGAAAATACTGTGCCTCGATACGCAGGTTAAAGGCGGCATTGGCGCTGGCAAAAGCCTGCCGCGTCGCTTTGAATGTCGAATGCTCCGGTTGCAGGGCCCCCATAGGCGCGCCGCTCAGATCTGCGGCCCGGATCACCTCACGTGTTGCCAGCGGGTGATCCACTGGTAGGGCGCAGAGACAGGCGCATTCAACAATCTCGCTGTTGTAATCCTCCTTGGCGTCCTGCGCCCCAGAGATGTCGCAGATCCCGATATCAAAGCTTTGCGCCGCGATCAGGCTGCGCACCTGCGGCGAGCTGCGGGTGGCAAGCGTCGTCTTGATATCCTGATTGCTGCCAATAAAATCGCTGACAAAGCTGGGCAGCAAAGAGCTGGAAGGCCCCGGCATCGCGACAATCCGCAGGCTGCCCTTGGTGCGGTCACGCATATTGCTGAGGTTCTGCCGGGTGGTTTCGAGCCGAGACAGGATCTCGGTGGCCTCCTCCATCAGGTAATGCGCCTCTGGCACCGGCACCAAACGACGCCCCTCCCGCAGGAAAAGCGACAGACCCAGATCCTGCTCCAGTGTGCGGATAGTCGCACTGATAGCAGGTTGGGTGCGATGCAGATTGCGGGCCGCCTGGCTAACGGACCCGGTTTTCATCACCTCACGAAAGACAGAGAGCTGCTGGCTGTTCACACTTCACTCCATAAACAATATTTATATACTTAGCAGAATTTCAAATTTGTATTTATGTTTTTTACGGTCATCATTGGTGCCCATAAGAAACGGCACCCCCGGCCTGAAGAAATCAGCCGGGACGGCGCATAGACAAGGGATGATCCAATGGGACTTTTTCGTAATCTGACCGGCGCGGCCCTGGCCTGCACCATGTTCACTGGCATGGCCACCGCGCAGGACATGACCTTTTTCCGCATCGGCACCGGCGGCGCTGGTGGTACCTATTTCCCCATTGGCGGTATCATTGCCAATGCTATCTCCAACCCTCCCGGTTCGCGCGCCTGCGACGAGGGCGGCAACTGTGGTGTCCCCGGTCTGGTGGCCATGGCGCAATCCACCAATGCCTCGGCTCACAATGTAAACGCCATTCAGGCCGGCCAGATGGAAGCCGGGCTTTCCGGCGCAGCCACT
>NZ_JBDWPJ010000225.1:0-8154 GCF_039971195.1 Pseudophaeobacter sp. | reverse complement strand
ATGCGGCTCGCGAAAGGGGCGGCTGCGGCTGATGCCGCCTTCGTCAATCAGACCACATAGCGACTGGATCATCGAGGTCTCCAGTGCCTCGGATGGGGTAAGCGGTGGCAGGATCGAGGGCAGCCGCGCCGCCAGCATGGATTTGCCGGAGCCAGGCGGGCCGACCATCAGCAGGTGATGGCGTCCGGCAGCGGCAATCTCCAGTGCTCGTTTGCCCTGTTCCTGGCCTTTGATGTCGCGCAGATCGCGTTGGACCGCGTCTTGGCTCACCTCGCCGGGGCGGGCCGGAGCCAGAAGCATTTCGCCGGTGAAATGCCGCACTACTTCGATCAGGCTGGCAGCGCCGATGACCAGTGCATCCCCAGCCCAGGCGGCCTCAGCCGCGGAGGCTTTGGGGCACAATAGCTGCCGGTCTGCGGCGGCTGCGCCCATGGCGGCGGGCAGCGCGCCAGTCACCGGCATCAAAACCCCATCCAGCGACAGCTCCCCGAGGGCGACGGTTTCTGCCACGGTTTCTGCCGGGACAAGGCCAATGGCCGCCAGTAGCGCCAGAGCGATGGGCAGATCAAAATGGCTGCCCTCCTTGGGCAGGTCCGCGGGCGACAGATTTACGGTGATGCGTTTGGCGGGCAGGGCGATTGACATGGCAGCAAAGGCGGCGCGCACCCGTTCGCGAGCCTCTGAAACGGCCTTGTCAGGCAGGCCGACGATGGCAAAGGCGGGCAGCCCCGCCACCAGCGAGCATTGCACTTCGACGGGACGGGCCTCTATGCCGTGAAAGGCGACCGTATTGGCGCGGCTGATCATGCAAAGTCATTCCTTTGAGCAATCAAGGAAAAATCATAGGCAGCGTGGTATTGGAGTCTGCAACAACAGGCCGCTCCCTGTCGATTTTGCGCTGTTTTCCCGCAAGCCTGACGGTTTTAGCCCGTAGCGGGCCAAACCATCAGGCTTGCGAGTGGGAAGGTCAGGCCTGGGCCTCGCCGATGGGCCAGGGGCTGCGGGGCAGATCCTGCTGGTAAGGTTCCGGGTCATAGGTGACTTCGCGGGCCTGAGCCTGCCACTGCAGCACCGCCGGGTCCGATAGGAGCAGCTCGCAATAGGCGCGTGTTTCGGCAGACACTGGCAGGTCATAGCCAATGATCCGCGCCGCAACCGGGGTGTAGAACACCTCGACCAGTGAGTAGTCCCCAAAGAGATACCCAGCCGATGCGCCTGAGATCTTGCGGGCATGGGCAAACAGGGTCTCGATGCGGGCAAGATCGGCCCGGACCGCCTCGGACGGGGCAAAACCCTGCCAAACATGGGAGAGCTGCATGGGGCAATCGCCGCGCAGGGCAGAGAACCCGGCGACCATTTCAGTCACCAGCCAGCGGGCAGTCGCCCGTTGGGCGGCATCACCAGGCCAGAGCCCGGCAGTGGGGAAATGCTCGGCCAGGGTCTCCCCCATGGCGAGGCTTTCGCCAATCACCAGGCCCTGATCCGTTTTTAAGGCGGGTACCAGGCGAGCCGGGGCAAGATGCGCCATGTCCTGCGCCATGGTGCCGGAATAGAGACCAACCAGATGGGTGTGATGCGGGATTGCAAATTTTTCGAGCATGAGCCAGCCGCGCAACGACCAACTGGAGTACATGCGATCACCAATGTAGAGTTCATAAGCCATGAGAAGAGGTTAGCAGCTCTAGACTTATCAATAAACGTAATAATTGTGCGGGAATGTATCACATAAATTGATAATTTAGGGCTGTCAAAAGTCTGCTGAACAAGCGCCTGATTACCGGTCAGGGCAGTTGATTGAGCCCGCCACTGCGCCAGCCATCTTGCCCATAGAACAACTCGCTAAGCGATAGATTGTCAATACGATGCGAAAAGGCAGCCTCTGCACTCAGCCCTACGGCGCGTTGGATCTGGGTCAGGATCTGACCAAAATGACCGACGATCACCAAATCGCGCCCAGCATGGTCTGCGAGCAGGCTGTCCACAGCATCGTTGACCCGGGCGCAGACCTGGTTCCAGCTTTCGCCCCCTGGAGGGGTGGTATCGCCAGGGGTCTCCCAATAGGCGCGGATACGCTGCGGATCCTCGGCGTCGATCTCTTTCCAGCTGCGTAGCTCCCAGGCGCCAAAATGGATCTCCCGCAGGGCGCTCATATGGGGCAGACGCTGGCGCGGACCTTGAATGGCCGATGCGGTGTCGACTGCGCGGATCAGATCGGAAGAGACCACCAGTGCGTCGCGGGGCAGGGTGGCTTCGAGCCGGGCCAGCGCCGCGGTGTCAGACAGATCGGCAGGGATGTCGGACCATCCAACCATGGATTTGGCATGGGTCGGCCCGTGGCGGATCAGGAACAGGCGCGAAGTCATAGGGAGCCTTTCAGGACATGCGGCAGGCCGACGGTCACCTGAACCACAGTATCAGCGCGCGCAGCCAGCGTGATGTTGAGCCGTCCCTGGGCCTCGCGAAAGCGCCGCGCCTGGGTGTTGTCAGGCACGATACCCTGGCCCACCTCATTGGAAACCACCACCAGTTCGGCACGACAGCTGTCAATTGCCTGTATCAGACCGGCCTGCGCCGCCACCAGATCATGTTCGGCCAAAAGGTGATTGCTCAGCCACATGGTGGCGCAGTCCAGCAGGCAAATTTTGTCGGCGGTAAGGCTGCTCAGAACGCGGGTTACATCCAAAGGTTCTTCATGGGTTTCCCAATCACCGCCACGTTGTTGGATATGGGTGTCGACCTTTGCCCGCATCTCGTCATCAAAAATTTGTGATGTGGCGAGATATGCCTTTGATTTGGAAGACTTAAAACAAAGGTCTTCGGCAAATTTAGACTTGCCAGAGGCGGCGCCGCCCAGAATGAATGTGACAGGTGCCGACAAGTTCTTTACCTTTGGAAATGAACGGTTTCGCTCTTCTGCGTACCCGCTGTAGCCGCCCAAAACAAGGGCGAAGACAGCGCGCTGCCCCTGCGGATTTGCGCGCGGGCTCAGCCTTGGCGGGCTATTAGGGCCGCAACCCAGCGGGTGATTGAGCGAGACTGTGCCGTGGCACTGCGCTGCGGATTGGCGGAGACCCGGCCGCTCCTTTGAGTTTGCTCTGACAGCAGCCGGTCCGCTCCGTTTCTTCAAGATGATCTGATCCCGGAGGGAACAATGGCGCTTGACCACATCACTGCAAACCCATTGCCAAAACAGGCAATGAAAGCCGAGCTTCTGGATGCGGAAACCGAGCGACGGCTGGCCTATGCCTGGCGGGATGATCGCGATGTCGAGGCGCTGCATCGGTTGATCAATGCCTATATGCGGCTGGCGATCTCGATGGCGGCCAAGTTCAAACGTTACGGCGCACCGATGAATGATCTCATTCAAGAGGCCGGCCTGGGGTTGATGAAGGCCGCCGATAAATTCGACCCAGATCGCGGCGTGCGTTTCTCCACCTATGCGGTCTGGTGGATCAAGGCCTCAATCCAGGACTATGTGATGCGCAATTGGTCCATGGTACGCACCGGCTCTACCTCGTCGCAGAAATCGCTTTTCTTCAACATGCGCCGGGTGCAGGCGCAGCTGGAGCGGCGGGCCGATGGCCACGGCATGCGGCTAGACAAACATCAATTGCACCAGCAGATCGCCTCAGAGATCGGGGTGCCGCTGCGGGATGTCGAAATGATGGATGGGCGCTTGTCAGGCGCGGATTTCTCTCTCAATGCGGTGCAGTCCAGCGATACAGAGGGGCGCGAATGGATCGAGGTTCTCGAAGATGACAGCGCCCAGGCCGCCGAAGTGGTCGAGGGCAGCCATGACCGCCGACAGCTGCGCAAATGGTTGGTGGAGGCGATGCAGGCCCTGACAGGACGTGAGAGGCTGATTGTTGTGGCGCGCAAACTGACCACACCGGCGCGTACGCTGGAGGATCTGGGGCGCGAGCTACAACTCTCCAAAGAACGGGTTCGCCAATTGGAGGTCGGGGCTTTTCAGAAGATGCGAAAAGCGCTTGAAAGCCGTTCGCGAGAGGTGCAAAAACTGCTTTTATGAAAAAGCATAGTTTTTTAGTCGGAAATACAGCTGTCGGCGCATGGGGCGGATTGATCTCAGCAGGCTTTTTTGGCCTTTCAGCGGCTTTTGCCTCACCTGCTTCTGCCACTGAGGTGCCTTTGCAGGCCCAGGATGTTGCCGAGGCCTCTCAGGCGCTGTCCGAAGCGGAGGTGATCATTCTGGGGGAGGTGCATGACAATGCGGCGCATCATCAGAATCAAGCGGCGCTGATCACGGCATTACAGCCCAAAGCCATCGTTTGGGAGATGATCACCAATGATCAGGCAGCAGCTTTGACTGCAGAAGTGCTGCGCGATCCTGAAAAGACATCACAGAGCCTGGATTGGGAGAACTCCGGCTGGCCGGAGTTTGCACTTTATGCGCCGGTGTTTGCGGCTGCTGCCGAGGCGCGTCAGTTTGGCGGACTGGTGCCACGCGCCGAGGTGCAGGAGGCCTTAGAGATTGGCATTGCCACTTACTTTGGTGAAGAGGCACCTCGGTTTGGCCTGGACCAGCCGCTGCCTGTCGCAGAGCAGGCAGAACGTGAGGCGGATCAGCTGGTAAATCACTGCAACGCCATGCCCGCTGAGATGCTCCCCATGCTGGTGGATTTCCAACGCCTGCGGGATGCGAGCCTGGCCGCTGCAATCGCGCAGGCCTTGCGCGAGGCTGGCGGGCCAGTTGTGGTGATCACCGGCAATGGCCATGCGCGTCTGGATCGCGGCCTTGCAGTCTATCTGGCCCAGGCGAGGCCTGAGATTGATATTCGGGCGCTGGGGCAGATGGAGGATGGGGCGATCGCCGGAGAGTTTGACGTTACCCTGTCCAGCCCGGCAGCGTCGCGCCCGGATCCCTGTCTGGCCTTTGCCAAACCTGAAGACTGAACCTTCTGGCCTCTCTGGCTGGGGCAGAGCCGCAAAAGCGTTTCCCTCTTTGCGAGCCTGCGGATAGGGTGCAACAAAGGCAGAACCGGTGAGGCAAAAGGGGCTAGGCGAAATGCTGGCAGGCAAGCAAATTCTTCTGATCATTGGCGGTGGCATTGCGGCCTATAAATCATTGGAGCTGATCCGGCGGTTGCAGGATCAGGGGGCGGCTGTGACGCCGGTGCTGACCAAGGCCGGCGAGGAGTTTGTGACGCCTCTGTCCGTGTCCGCCCTGGCAGGTGTTGCGGTGCATCGGGACCTGTTTGATCTGACAACTGAGGCCGAAATGGGCCATATCCAACTGTCGCGTAGCGCCGATCTGGTGGTGGTGGCGCCGGCCACGGCGGATCTGCTGGCCAAAATGGCCCATGGGCTGGCCAATGACCTGGCCTCTACGCTACTGTTGGCTACAGATACGCCGGTATTGCTGGCACCGGCGATGAATGTGCGCATGTGGGAGCATCCGGCGACCCAGCGCAATACTGAGACTTTGCGCCAGGACGGGGTTGCCTTTGTTGGCCCCAACGCGGGCGGTATGGCCTGCGGTGAATTTGGCCCCGGCCGCATGGCGGAGCCGGATGAGATGGTCGCTTCGATTTCAGCGCATTTTGGCTCGGGAGCACTGGCAAGGCGGCGTATTCTGGTCACCTCTGGCCCGACCCATGAACCCATTGATCCGGTTCGCTACATCGCCAATCGCTCCTCTGGGGCACAGGGGGCAGCGCTGGCCCGTGCTCTGCGCGATCAGGGCGCTGAGGTGGTGTTCATCACGGGCCCGGCAGAGGTCGCGCCCCCTGAGGGGGTGGATGTCGTGCCGGTGCAAAGCGCACTGGAGATGGAGGCGGCGGTGCAGGCCGCGCTGCCGGTGGATGCCGGGGTCTTTGCTGCGGCTGTTGCAGACTGGCGGGTGGCCAGCGCTTCAGACCGCAAGCTGAAGAAATCCAAAGACGGGCTGCCGGTGCTGGAGTTTGCAGAAAACCCTGACATCCTGAAAGGCGTCTCACAGATGAGCTCTGGGCGGCCCTCCCTTGTGGTGGGCTTCGCTGCCGAAACCAATGACGTGGTGGAGAACGCCACGGCGAAACGTCTGCGCAAAGGCTGTGACTGGATTGTTGCCAATGATGTCTCTCCGGCCACGGGCATCATGGGGGGAGCAGAGAATGCGGTGGTGCTGATTTCGGACCAGGGCGCCGAGGAATGGCCGCGTATGGAGAAGGCGGAAGTGGCCAGACAGCTGGCCACCCGTATCGCGGCGGCGCTTGATGGCGCACCGTGATCCGTTGCCCTGCCCAAATGCCAAACAGCTGCAATGAATGAAAGAAACTGACATGGTTGAGATCCGGGTGATCCATGAGCCGGGCGCAGATCAAAGCCTGCCCCTGCCATCCTATGAAACCGCCGGCGCCGCCGGTGCCGATCTGCGCGCCAATCTGGAGGACCGGGGAGCAGTCACCTTGGCGCCCGGCGCCCGTGCCTTGGTGCCAACCGGTCTGCGCATGGAAATCCCGCTGGGATATGAGGTGCAGATCCGGCCGCGCTCGGGCCTGGCGCTGAAACATGGTATTACTCTGCCAAACAGTCCCGGCACCATCGACAGCGACTATCGAGGAGCACTTGGGGTGATCGTGATGAACGCCGGGGCGGATGACTTTGTGATCAACCATGGCGACCGGATCGCCCAGATGGTTGTGGCCCCGGTCGTGCAGGCGCAGATCACCCTTGTGGAGGCGCTGGACACAACCAAGCGCGGCAGCGGTGGTTTTGGCTCCACCGGGGTGAGCTGATGCTAGGGATCCTCGCGCTGGCGGCCTTTATCTGGTGGGGTGGCAAGATTCTGCGCTGGAGTGCCACGATGCGGGCGAGCCTGTTGCTGGTGATCTTTGTCGCGGTGATGGCACTGCAACTGACCCTTCCCACAGGCCATCCCTTGCGCGAGGCAACCGGCGGTTCCCCCAGGCCCTGGCTTATTCTGGCAGGCTTTGGTCTCTTGGCGGCGGGCTATGCATGGCTTATCTCTGGCCTCAAGGCACGCGCGCAACCAAAGGCCAGCACCATGTCAGAATCTGCCCCGCTGTTTTCCGAAACCGAATTGAACCGCTACGCCCGCCATATCGTGCTGCGCGAATTGGGCGGGCCGGGGCAGAAAAAGCTGAAACAGGCGCGGGTGCTGGTGATCGGCGCTGGGGGGCTGGGCTCGCCCGCCTTGCAATACCTCGCGGCTGCCGGGGTCGGTACCATCGGGGTGATCGATGATGATCTGGTGGAGAACGCCAATTTGCAACGTCAGGTGATCCACCGGGATGAGGACATCGGAGTGCCGAAGGTATTCTCCGCTGAGGCGGCGATGCGGGCGCAAAACCCTGCTGTTGAGGTCCGCCCCTATCACCGGCGACTAACCGCAGAGATTGCCGAAGAGTTGTTTGCTGAATTTGATCTGATCCTGGATGGCACCGATAACTTTGACACCCGCTATCTGGTCAATGAAACTGCGGTAAAGTTGGGCAAGCCGCTGATCTCGGGCGCCTTGTCGCAATGGGAGGGGCAGCTGAGCCTGTTTCACCCCAAAAGCGGCGGCCCCTGTTACCAGTGTATCTTCCCCGAGGCCCCGGCGGCAGGGCTGGCGCCGTCTTGTTCGGAGGCGGGCGTGGTGGGCCCACTGCCCGGCGTGGTTGGTGCGATGATGGCGGTCGAGGCGCTCAAGGCGCTCACCGGAGCGGGAGCGACTTTAAAAGGCGAGATGCTGATCTACGACGCGCTTTATGGTGAAAGCCGCAAGATCCGCCTGTCCAACCGGGCGGATTGCCCGATCTGCGAAGGGAAATGATCTCGGTATTTCTCTCGGACATAAGGTCAAAGAAAGAGATTTCGATCAGGGTGCTTTTTCCGAGTTTGAGGCAAGAAAAATCCGTGTGAAAGAAGCCAAGCTATTCTGCGGGATGATTCCTCGCATTCTCTTCTCTGTCCAATTGTCCGCCTAAGTGACGCACATAGGCGACGCCTGCTGCACCAATTGCCAGTGCGATCATGGGGGCTTTGTTGCACCAATCGGGGTCTGAGCGGTCTTCCCCTTTCCCCGGACGGATTTATCCTAGGGGCACTGTGACGGGTATGCCAAGAACTGTGTAACGGTTTAGCACGGCGATGCGGATTTGGATCTCCGCGACCTGCCGGTTGAAGTCCCGCGCCATGAGGCTCTGGCCC
>NZ_JBDWPJ010000224.1:0-22708 GCF_039971195.1 Pseudophaeobacter sp. | reverse complement strand
CGCTGGCGCATGCCGTTGGACAGGCCCGAGGCCTGTTTGTCCATGCTGTCGGCCAGGCCGACCCGTTCGAGATAGTATTCCACCACATCCTGACGCTCGGCCTGGCTGGCGTTTGGATAGACCCTATCGACACCAATAGAGACGTTTTCCTTGGCGGTGAGCCAGGGGAACAGATTTGGAGACTGGAACACCACGGCGCGTTCGGGGTTGGCGCCTTCGATATGTTTGCCATCCAGCCGGATGCCGCCCTTGGAAATCGGGTTCAGCCCCGCTGCCATGGTCAGAACCGTGGATTTCCCACAGCCAGAATGGCCAATCAGACTGATGAATTCACCCTTCTTCACCTTGAGGTCAAAATCCTCCACCACGGTGAGCGGCCCCTTGGGGGTCGGGTAGACCTTGTGCAGCTGCGAAAACACCAGGTAGCGATCTTCCAGCGCGCCCTTCTGTGCCTCTGCCACCGCCGAGGGCACACCGTGGATCGGAGTTGCATCCGGCAGGCTGCGGGTCTCTTCGATCTTGGAGGCGATGCCCACATCCATCAGGTATTTGGTGACCTGGGCCCGCAGGGCTTTGAACATCTCGTCGTCGTTCATTGCACCGCGGTCGCGCGGGCGTGGGATATTGACCTTGACCGGCTCGGCCAGGGTGCCATCCGGGTTTAGCGGGATGATGCGGTCGGCCAGCAGGATTGCCTCGTCAACGTCATTGGTGATCAGGATGCAGGTCTTTTTCTCCTGCTCCCAGATGTCCAGGATCTCATCCGCCAGATTGGCACGGGTCAGCGCGTCCAGCGCAGAGAGTGGTTCATCCAGCAGCAGCATCTCGGGGTTCATCGCCAAGGCGCGCGCCACGGAAACCCGCTGGCGCATACCGCCAGAAAGCTCCGCCGGACGCCGGGCAGTGGCATGGGACAGGCCCACCATGGCGACATAGTGGTCGATCTTGGCCTGACGTTCCTCGGTCGAGAGTTTCGGGAAAACCGCATCCACCGCGAGGCCGATATTGCCGCCAACAGTGAGCCAGGGCATCAGCGAGTAGCTCTGGAACACCAGCCCGCGTTCGGGACCGGGGGCGGTGATTGCCTCGCCTTTGAAGGTGACGCTGCCGCTGTCGGGCATTTCCAGCCCCGCAACCAGGTTCATCAGGGTCGATTTTCCGGTGCCCGAGAATCCGAGGATGGCGACAAACTCGCCCTCACTGACCTCGAGGTTGATGTTCTTCAGCACCTCAACACGGTTGGTGCCCTGGCCAAAGCCCTTGGAGACGTTTTCGAACTTGAGAATACTCATGGGTCTCACCGGTTTTCTGTAAAGGTGAACATTGACTGCAGGGCGAACATGACGCGGTCGAGCAGGAAGCCGATGATGCCGATGGTAAAGACAGCAACCATGATCTTGGCCAGCGACTGCGAGGAGCCATTCTGGAATTCGTCCCAGACAAACTTGCCAAGGCCAGGGTTCTGCGCCAGCATTTCAGCGGCGATCAGAACCATCCAGCCAACCCCCAGCGACAGGCGCAGACCAGTGAAGATCAGCGGCAGGGCCGAGGGCAGCACCAGCTTGGTGATTTTGGAATAGGTGCTCATCTTCAGAACCTTGGAGACGCTGATCAGATCCTTGTCGATGGAAGCAACCCCCAAGGCGGTGTTGATCAGGGTGGGCCAAAGCGAACAGAGCGTCACGGTGATGGCCGAGACCAGGAAGGATTTGGAGAACATGCCGTCATTGGTGGCATAGACGGCAGAGACAACCATGGTCACAATCGGCAGCCAGGCCAGCGGGCTCACCGGTTTGAAGATCTGGATGATCGGGTTGATGGCGGCATTGGCGGTGGGCGACAGGCCCGCCATAATGCCCAGCGGAATGGCAATGACCGACCCGATCAGGAAGCCAAAGAAGACGGTTTTGATCGAGGTCCAGATCTGCTGATAATAGGTGGGTTTGCCAGTATAGGTCCGGTGGCGCACCTTGTCGGATTTGCCCGCCTCGATCAGCTTGGCGTTGCGCGCGTCCTGGCGTTCATAAAAGGCCAGGGCCTTTTCGCCCTCGCGCACCGCATCGGCATGGAGGTTTCCGACCTGCTCCCAGACCTGTGCCGGGCCGGGAATGGCGCCCAGCGAGGTTTGCACTTTGGGGACCAAAGTCGCCCAGCCAAAGATAAACAGGCAGATCGCCAGCAAAGGCACCCCCAAGAGCCGCCAGATCTCAGAAACCTGCGCCCGTGGATTGTCCCCGGCGGCGGCTTTCAGAATGGGCGTCAGCCAGGCGAGCCCCAGCACTTGGAACCAGGCATCTGCCTTGTTGATGCGCGTGAAAAGACGGGCGCGACGGGCTTCGGCGGCGAGTGTATCTGGGTCAATGGCGGTCATTGCGGGGCCTATGATCTGGAGGAATGGGTAGAGGAGTTGCCCGCCGCAACTTCTGGCGCGGCGGGCAGGGGCGTTAGTTCAGGATTTCAGAGCCAGAGACGGTCTGCGTACCTTTGAGGCCAATGGGCAGGCTTTCGAGGTAGGCGTTGGGGCTGCGACCGTCGTAGGCGATACCATCGATGATATCTTCGGCAGGGGTCGGGGCCTTGAAGCCATCGCTGTCCCAGGGGAAGTCGGCCTCATTTGCCAGTTCCTCATCCACCAGCATGCGCGCGGCCTGCAGATAGATGTCGGGGCGGTAGACCGATTTGGCGGTGTCAAAGAACCATTCATCCGATTTGGCCTCGGCGATCTGACCCCAGCGGCGCATCTGGCTGAGATACCAGATCGCATCCGAATAGAAGGGGTAGGTGGCGTTGTAGCGGAAGAAGACGTTGAAATCGGGAACTTCGCGGACGTCGCCTTTTTCATATTCAAAGGTGCCGGTCATCGAGTTGGCGATCACCGCCTCATCTGCGCCAACATATTCAGACCGCGACAGAATTTCGACCGCTTCGGCGCGGTTGGCATTGTCGTTTTCGTCGAGCCAGATGGCCGCACGGATCAGCGCCTTGGTCAGGGCGATGGTGGTATTGGGGTTCTCTTCGGCAAATTCAGCCGAGATGCCAAAGACCTTTTCCGGGTTATTCTTCCACAGTTCATAATCGGTCACGACAGGGACACCGATGCCTTTGAACACGGCCTGTTGGTTCCAGGGCTCACCCACGCAGTAGCCAAAGATGGTACCGGCTTCCATGGTGGAGGGCATCTGCGGCGGAGGCGTCACGCTGAGGAAGACATCGGCGCCAATCTGGCCGGTAACATCCTCGGGGGAGTAATAGCCTGGCTCCAGACCACCGGCGGCCAGCCAGTAACGCAGTTCGTAGTTATGGGTGGAGACCGGGAAAACCATGCCCATTTTGAACGGCACGCCCTGGTCTTTGTAGTCTTCGACAACAGGGGCCAGAGCGCTGGCGCTGATCGGATGCTGCGGACGGCCATCGTCCATCAGCGGGATATGCGGCTTCATCTGCTCCCAGATGTCATTGGAAACGGTAATGCCGTTGCCGTTCAGGTCCATCGAGAAAGGCGTGATGATATGGGCCTCGGTGCCGTAGCCGATGGTGGCGGCCAACGGCTGGCCTGCCAGCATATGGGCGCCGTCGAGTTGACCGTCGATCACGCCGTCCAGCAGTACTTTCCAGTTGGCCTGGGCTTCGAGCGTGACAAACAGGCCTTCGTCCTCGAAGTAGCCATTTTCATAGGCCACAGCCAGGGGGGCCATATCGGTCAGCTTGATGAACCCAAGGGTGAGCTCGTCTTTTTCAAGGTCCAGCAGTTCAGCCATTGCAGGGCTGGCGAGAAGGGTGCTGGAGGCGAGAAGCCATTTGAGAGTTTTCATTTGTTCGCTTCCTCTAAAACACAAAAAACCGCACGATTGACGCACGCGGGAGGAGGGGCGTGCACAATCGAGCGGCTTTGCTCTTAAATTCAGTAGCTGACAGCGTTGTCAGCCTGACGGGCATCGTTGCCCTGTAGTGATACTGCCGGTCTGATCTGGCAGGTTCTAGGAAAAACCCTGCGCGGCTGGCGAACTATTTCTGCAATGCAGCATTCGCCTAGTTTTTGGGCAGCTTTGCTGACGTAAAGTCGAATACCGCGCCATTAAAAAACCCGTCCGGTCCGAGAATCATCTCTCCCATGGTGGAAGAAACCGCTGTGGGGCGACCCATGGCGCCTTCGATTTTTTCCGAGGCGCCGGGCAACTCGACCCCTATGGGGGCCAGCGCGGCGCGGTAGAGATCGGTACGAAAACAGGCACGAGCGGCGTCGCGGGCGGGCTCCACCTCGAGCCCGTGCCAGCCCGACAGGAAATCAGCAATCCAGCTGGCCTGGCTGCGCCAGGGGAAGTTTGCGGCGCTTTGGTAAAACCGCAAGAAGTGATCTGTTTGTCGGGGTGACTGGCCTAGTTTGGTGGTGAGCCGATGGGTCAGGGCCGGATCAATGGCCTGTTCGGGCAGGTCCAGATGCTGGCTGCGGGCCAGAATGCTGACGGCCAGCGGCGTGTTCCGAGGCTGGTCCAGCCAATTCGCGGCCTTTGACAGGGCGCGGATCATTGCCTGACAGGTCTCTTGGTTTTGCTCGGCCCAATCGTGGTGCACGCCCAGCACCTTTTCAGGCGCAAACTCCCAGATGCTGGAGCCGGGCAGCACCAGCGTGGCATCGCTTTGCTGTACGGCCACCGTGCCCCAGGGCTCACCCACACAGAACATATCAAGCGTGCCATCGCGCACTGCCTCGGCCATTTTGGGCGGCGGCACCGTGACAATCTCGATCCGCTCCGCCGCATAGCCGGGGGCCTGAGACAGCCAGGTCTCTAGCAACATTCGGTGCATGGAAAACGGAAAAGGCACCCCAATGCGCAGCCTCTGGGTGCTGACCTCAAACAGGGCGGCAGAGGTTGCCTGCGGGGTAGAGAAACTGTTGCGCCAGCCGATGGCCTGCAGCTGCTGGTCCAGCGCGGCAGAAATGCCAATCACCGTGCCATTCACCGACAGAACCATCAGCGCATCAATGCGGGTGGCGACGCCGCCCAGCCCCAGGGACATGGCAACCGGCATAGGGGACAGCATATGGGCAAACTGGATCTGGCCAAAGGCCAGCCTGTCACGCAGGGCAGACCAAGAGGGCTGTTTCATCAGCTGCAGATCCAGGCCTTCCTCGGCGGCAAAGCTCAGCTCTTTGGCGATGATCAGCGGCGCGCAGTCCACCAGCGGCAGGTAGCCACAGTTTATCCGTGTCATCTTCATTGCAGCAATTCGGCGGCTGTGACCAGGGCGGTAGCCACGTCGATCACCTTGCGCCCCTGATCCATCGCGGTTTTGCGCAGCAGACTATAGGCCTCATCCTCAGAGATGCCCCGCGCTGCGATCAGTAGCCCCTTGGCGCGATCAATCGTCTTGCGATCGGCCAGCGCTTGTTTTGCCGCCTCCAGTTCGGTCTGCATTTTGGTGATCATTTTGAACCGGGCAATGGCGGTTTCCAGCACCGGTTTGATGCGATCCTTTTGTAGCCCGTTCACCACATAGGCGCTGAGCCCCGATGATATCGCGGCCTGGGTCATCGCCGCGTCGGTTTGATCAACAAACATGGCCACCGGACGGCTGCGAGCATTGGAGACAAAGCACAGATGTTCCAGGGTGTCGCGGTCCGGATTGGCCAGATCGATCAGGATAATGTCGGGGTCTTGCTGCTGCAGGGTCCGTTCCAGCGCCGAGGCTGAGGACAAAACGGTGGCATTGTTCCAGCCGCCGTCCTGCAAGGCCTGCAAGATCTCTTGCGCCTTTGCTTGGTCAGCTTCGACCACCAGTATGTTCAGATCTTTGTGCACCCAGTCTGCCTAGCTCTAATCCAGAGGCTGGCACCATGCATTGGGGCTCACATATGCCAGGGCTCGACGGTTTTGCTCTCTTGTTGAGCTTGATTGATCAAAGTGCTCAAAAAATAGGCTGTGATGTGCCGGGTCTGGGGTGCGGATTTGCCACTGTCCTTAAGGTTTAAGGCGGCCAAAGATTTCATCCCATGGGAGGATGCGTAATCTCGTCGAGATTTCTAAGGCCATAGGATCTGAAAAATATGTTTCGCAAATTGCTTGAGGCTCTTGTTGGAGAGATCAAATCCGTCGATGCGGCGGCATGGAACGCGCAGGGCCGCGCCTTTGCCGGGTTCAATTCAGCGGAGCTGACCGAATTTCATCAGGGTCGCAAAGATCTGCCTGATCTAAAAGAAGACCCTCGAACGCCGGAAATGGGGGCCACGGTTCTATCCAAGGTAGTTGAACTGAACGAAGAGGGCCGTGCCAAAGAAGTGCGCGCTATGTTTGATCCTGCCCATTCGCCCTTTATTGCTGAAATGGAGAAAAGCCAGCGTGGGATGACCTTCTGCGCAATTCTGGGCCCGGATGAGTTTCTGGTACAGCAGGGGACTTATTATCAAGAGACCACCACCTGGCATATTCGCGGAAAAAAGATTTCTAAAGCCGCACGGCTGGCGGCCTTCGCCTGGTCGCGCAATCGCCAGCATTTCCTCACGGTCCTTCCAGACGGTCGGGTGACGCTTGCCCCAGGTTACGGCGCTGAACCTGTACAGGACGTTATGGTAGTTTCGGGGGCTTCCTTTGTGCCAGCTGATCTGCCCGATGCATTGAAAGACGCCTTTGAGGCGCCCCGCGATGATCTCGGGTTATCCCATGTGGCTGTCTCTGATGATGGCAGCAAAATCCTCCTGTGTGACGCCAATCGCGGCGTTGTGCTTTTGTACAAAAGCGGTAGCGAATGGGCCAGCCAGCTGATCTATCCCGCAGTGCATCTTAGCTTGGTTGAGGATATGCGCGAGATGTTGCAAGAGGACGAAGAGTATCGCCCCTGGTTGGACATGCTGCATGCGACGCTGAGCCCGGATGGCAGGTTTGTTGCTGTTGGCCATCAAAGCGATGGTCATCATCTGGTTGATATTCAGGATCCTGCAAGCCCCAAGACCTATGCAATGCTAGGCCACTTGAGCGAATATCCTCACGATGCCTGTTTTAGCGATGACAGTGGTCAAGTGGCGTTTAACTCCTGTCATTTCTACAATGGGATCACCTTCTCTAGCGAGATTAATGAGGTAGAGGGGCTCGAAACTTCGCTAGGGGAACAGCACAAATCGCAAACCATCCTCAATTCCTATCTTCGGGTCTATGCCTCCGGGTTTGTTCCCGCGTCAATGACTTTGTCGGCAGAGGAGGGTGGCTTTCTTTTGGCGGGGTCGGGTTTCACAAACTGCGTGACAGCGGATGGGCAGGTGCTCTGGGAAATGGAGCATGGTTCAAGCGCCGGTGGCGTTGATGTCTGTCCCAAAACGGGCCAGGTCCTGCTCGCCAGCTATTCGGGTTTTTTGCATCTTCTGGACCCAAAAGAGCAGCAAGATCCGCCACTTCTGTCGGGTTATCAGGCCCCGACAGAGAAACGTCGCTGGATTTTTTGGGATCAATTGGAGCAACCACTCATCTGGTAACTGCGCCCGCCTGGCCTGAGGCCCGGTGATACATCCGAAAAACATGCGCAATTCGGTTGGCGACCCCGGCAGGATTCGAACCTGCAACCTGCCCCTTAGGAGGGGGCTGCTCTATCCAGTTGAGCCACGGGGCCGGGCCTGTTTACGCGATAGCAAATGATCTGCCCTACCACAATGAGGCGCAGTGCGTCGGGGGCCGAGATTATTCCCAACCGCAATCATGCGCCTGAGGTGCTGCGCCCCATTGTACTGCGGGCGCGCACTGGCTAACCTTGAAACAGCAGCAAAACATGAGGCCTTAGAACGTGACCACGGAAAACAAGCGCCCGCTCACTCTTCGCGATGTATCAGAAGCCACGGGCGTGTCCGAAATGACGGTGAGCCGCGTGTTGCGCAACCGCGGTGATGTTTCGGAAAAGACCCGCGTCAAGGTCCTGACCGCCGCCAAGGAACTGGGCTATGTGCCCAACAAGATCGCTGGCGCGCTCGCCTCCAAACGGGTCAATCTGGTGGCGGTTATCATCCCTTCGCTGTCCAATATGGTTTTCCCCGAGGTGTTGACCGGCATCAATCAGGTGTTGGAAAACACTGTGTTGCAACCGGTGGTTGGGGTGACAGACTATCAGCCCGAAAAAGAAGAAAAAGTCCTGTATGAGATGCTGTCCTGGCGGCCTTCGGGGGTGATCATTGCCGGGCTGGAACATACCGAAGCGGCGAGGGCGATGCTCAATGCCGCGGGTATTCCAGTGGTCGAGGTGATGGATACCGATGGCAAGCCGGTGGATGCCATGGTGGGGATCTCGCACCGTCGCGCAGGCCGCGAAATGGCCAAGGCCATCCTCAAGGCCGGCTATCGCCATATCGGGTTCATGGGCACCAAGATGCCGCTGGACCACCGCGCCCGCAAGAGGTTCGAAGGCTTCACCGAGGCGTTGGCCAAGGAAGGAGTCGAAATCGAAGACCGGGCGTTTTATTCCGGCGGCTCGGCCCTGGCCAAAGGGCGGGAGATGACACAAGAGATGCTCGAACGCTCTCCTGAGTTGGATTTCCTCTATTATTCCAACGATATGATTGGCGCGGGTGGGCTGCTCTATCTAATGGATCAGGGCATTGACGTGCCGGGCCAGATTGGTCTGGCCGGTTTCAACGGGGTTGAACTGCTCCAAGGTCTGCCGCGTCAGCTGGCCACCATGGATGCCTGCCGGTTGGAGATTGGGCGGAAGGCGGCCGAGATCATAGCGGCGCAGCTGGATGACCCCGAAGCCGATCCGGAGCGCCATGTGACCCTCACCCCCACCATATCCTATGGTGATACGCTCAAGCGGCGCTGATGGCGCTGCCACGGCTTGCAAACGCGGAGGCGCGGCGGTTGTTCATGGACCGTCATGCCCTGTTGGAGACACCCAGCGGTGGCTCCAAAGGCGAGGATCTGTTGCATCTGCTGTCGCGGCTGGGGTTTGTCCAGCTCGACAGTATCAATACTGTGGCTCGCGCCCATGATATGATCCTTTATTCGCGTCGGCCCAGCTACCGGCCTCAGCACCTCACCGATCTTTATCACGGTGGAGGCGCGCTGTTTGAGCATTGGACCCATGATGCGGCGATGATCCCACTGGCGTTTTATCCGCAGTGGCATCTGCGGTTTCAGCGCGACGAAGAGCTGCTGCGCAAACGCTGGCGCAACTGGCGCCGGGATGGGTTTGAGGCGCAGTTTGAAACTGTGCTCAGTCACATCCGCGATCATGGGCCGGTCAGCTCCTCTGATCTGGGCAAGGATGAGAAAAAGAACTCGGGCGGCTGGTGGGACTGGCATCCGTCAAAGACCGCGCTGGAGTATCTGTGGCGCACCGGGGCGCTGACGGTGATTGGTCGCTCTGGGTTTCAAAAGCGCTACGATCTGACCGAACGGGTGATCGATGAAGGCCTGCTTGCGCCTGTTGAGTCGGTGGATCCGGCGGCGACGGTGGATTGGCTGTGCAAAAATGCCCTGGACCGGCTTGGCTTTGCCACGCCAGCAGAGCTTGCCGCATTCTGGGATACGGCCAGCAACGCAGAGGCGCGGAGCTGGTGCCTAGAGGCCAAGGCCCGTGGGGCGATTGAAGAGATTGAGATTGCGGCCACGGATGGAAGCCTGCGCAAGAGCTATGCCCGTCCAGGGGTGATTGAACATGCGGCAGAGCTAGGGCCTGCGCCGGGTCGCATGCGGGTGCTCAGCCCCTTTGATCCGATGCTGCGCGATCGCAAACGGGCCGAGCGGCTGTTTGGTTTCTTCTACCGGATCGAGGTTTTTACCCCGGCGCCAAAGCGCATCTATGGCTATTATGTCTTCCCCCTGATCGAGGGGCAAAGGCTGGTGGGCCGGATTGATATGAAGGCGGACCGCCCAAAGGAATGCCTGCGGGTCAGTGCCCTGTGGCCCGAGCGCGGCGTCAAGTTTTCTGCCACGCGGGTCAAACGGCTGGAGGCTGAGTTGGAGCGGGTGGCGCGGTTTTCTGGCCTCAGCACTGTTGCCTTTGCGGATGGCTGGCTGCGCGACCCGGTTTGACAGCGAACTGAGCCTTCGCCCGGTCGGGAGCGGAACGCGCCCGCCGTGGGGCGGGTGGACGCGTTTCCGTCACTGGCGTGACGGATCAAAAACTACTCAGGCCTCAGGTTGGTTTCGATCACCGCGCGGTAATCTGCCGGGGCCGGGCGGGCTTTGAACTCGGCAGGGTCGATAAAGACGCAGGTAAACCGCCCCTCAAAACAGAGCGTGCCGTTCTGGCGGGCATTAACGCGAAAGGTCACCGATTTGGTGCCGATTGCAGCGGGCCAAACTTCACAATCCAACCTGTGGCGCGGGGTGACGGGCGCGCGGAACTCCAGCCCCATGCTGACAAAAGGCGTGCCGGTGCCGCGATCCAACTCCATCTGATACCAGCCGTCGCCCTGCAGATGGTGCTCCCACCAGGCGTCGATGGCTTCCAGCGCAAAACCGGGCAGATGGCCGGTGTAGGCGATCTGGGCCGGGTCGCAGTGGCCCCAGCCGACGCGGATTGAATGTACAAAGGCGCGGTTCTCTGCCCTGTTCGCCTGTTCTGACATCTCAACTCCTTTGCCTGTTTTCCGCTGTGACACCCTAGCCTTGGGGCAGGGGGCTTTCAAACCCGTGGGCTTGTATGGGCCAGAAAAAACCTCCCCCAGCAGCGCTGGAAGAGGGTATGTTTTCGGTCTGTGGCCGGGTTCTAATAAAAGAACAGGAGCAGCATCTGCCAAAGCGGTAGCAGCGGTAGCAGGGTAATGAAGGGAACAGCGACAAGGATGATAACGCGAACAATGTCAGAGCCAACAAAGAACATCACAGCCTTGTAGGTTTCGGTCATCTTGGTTTTGCGATCCATCGCGTTGATGATGAAGAGGTTCATCCCAACCGGCGGTGTGATCAGGCCGACCTCGACCACGATCAACACCAGAATACCAAACCAGATCGCGACATATTCCGCTTCGATGCGGTTGACGCGACCCTCGGTGACGCGAATGCCCAGTTCCTTCATCTGCTCGCGGGTCAGTTCAGTGCCAGTGGCGATGGCATCATGGATCGAGGCGAGCATCTCTGGCCCCATGCCTTCAGGCACTCCGTTATACAGCACCTCCAATGCCACGCCGGCCTGGATATCAACAAGCGATACGAGGCCAAAGTCCATCACCGAAATCACCGGGAAGAAGATTGGAATGGTCAGCAGGATCATCGAAAGGCTGTCCATCAGACAGCCAAAGAGCAGATAGAAGGCCAGGATCAGCGTCAGAACCATCCAGGGGCTATAGCCCTGGCTGACCACAAAATCTGCCAATTCCTGTGGCACTTTGGTTAGGGCGAGGAAGCCATTGTAAAAGCCGGCCCCCAACACGATGAAAAAAATCATCGCGGTGGAGCGTGCTGTCACCATGAAACTGTCGATCAGATTGGGGCGATCCAATCCGCCGTTCAACCAGGCAATCAAACCGGTGCCAAAGGCGCCAACGGCGGCCCCTTCGGTGGGGGTGAACAAACCGCCATAGATCCCGCCGACAACCAGGCCAAAAACCAAGAGCACCGGCCAGACCTTGACCAGGTTGGCAAAGCGCTCGGACCAAGGAATGGCAGGGCGGGTGCCGGCCGCCTTGGGGTAGAGGCGCACGTAGATCGAGATCACGATGACATAGCCGATGGCGGCCAGCAGACCGGGGATAAAGGCAGCAAGAAACAGCTTGGCGATGTTTTGCTCGGTTAGGATGGCATAGATCACCAACACAACTGAGGGCGGGATCAGGATGCCCAGGGTGCCGCCAGCGGCAAGCGTTGCAGTGGAGAAGCCACCGGCATAGCCGTATTGCTTCAGCTCTGGCAGAGCGACCCGACCCATGGTGGCAGCGGTCGCCAGCGAGGAGCCACAGATCGCACCAAAACCGGCGCAGGCACCGATGGCTGCCATGGCAACGCCGCCCTTCTTGTGGCCGGTAAAGCCTTCAGCGGCCTTGAACAGGGCTGAGGACATGCCGCCCAGCGTTGCAAAATGCCCCATCAGCAGGAACATCGGCACGATGGTCAGGGAATAGGAGGAGAAGGTTGTATAGGTCTCACTTTTGAGACGTCCAAAGGCCACCTGGGTGCCATCGGTGACTATGATAAGCCCGCCAAGGCCCACCAGGAACATCGATAGCCCAATAGGCACTCGCAGAAAGATCAGCCCCATCAGGACGGGAAAGGAGGCGATACCAATTTCAAGAGCAGTCACTGTTCACCCTCCACACCGTCCCAGATCTGGATACGGCCGGTAAAAAATTCATAAGTTCGTATGGCGGCCATATAGAGGCCGACAAGGGCGGCAATAATGGCGCCTATCAGGCTGGCGCCAAAGGCCCACCAGAGGGGGAATTCCAGCAGGAAAGAGGTCTCTCCATTGCCAAACTTGCTGATGGTGCCAGCAGCTAGACGCCAGGCGATCAACACCAGAACAGCGGCAAAGAGCATCTCTGTCACCATGCGCAGGAAGCGGTTCACACCACGCGGGAAGGCATTGGCGAGCACATCCACCGAGGCATGGCCCGCGGAGATCTGGCAGAGAGGCAGAAAGGCGAAGATGGCAAAGGCAACGCCGGCCTCGACCAGTTCAAAATCGCCATTGATTGGTCCGACTCCTAAGTCTAGCAACCATTGCCCGAATTCCGCGCCACGCTGCTCATATGCAGCAATAGCATCACTATCCAGCACTCCCAGTTTCCAGATCGGCACTCGAACTCTGAAACCGCTGTGCGCAGCGCCATTGAGCAGACGACCGACAATCGACAGGCAGGTCATAATGATCAGGAGAGAGAGGACCGCACCGCCGATAATGGCCATGGTTCTGGCCAGCCCCATCATGAGCTTGTGCATGGTAAAAACCCTTTATTGTACGCAAAGGGCCGCGGCACCGAATGCTGCTGCGGCCCTTTGACAGTATTTCTAGCTTACTTCACGTATTGTGGCGTGTATTTTTCGATCAGGTAAGAAGCTTCGTCCAGAAGCGCCTGACCGTCGATGCCTTTTTCAGTCATGTCAGCCAGCCATTTGTCATAGACAGGCTGCGCCAATGTGCGCCATTCGGCGGTCTGATCAGCGTCCAGGGTGACAACCTCGTTGCCATTGTCCAGCGCAGCTTCACGCGACGGGCCATCGGCATCTTCCATCACACCACCGGCAAAGACGGAGAATTCCAGACCGGAGTTCTCATCAATTGCGGCTTTCTGTGCGTCCGACAGGCTGTCGTACTTCTCTTTGTTCATCGCCAGAACAAAGGTCAGGGTGTAAAGCGCCTTGCCGGTGAACTCGGTGTGGCTTTCGACCAGTTCTGGCACTTTCAATGCGGCGGTGACTTCCCATGGGATGGTGGTGCCATCGATCACGCCTTTGGACAGGCTTTCAGGAATGGCCGGAACCGGCATGCCAACGGGGGTTGCGCCCAGCTGGGTCAGCAGCGAGTTGACCGAACGACCACCGCCACGAATTTTCATGCCCTGCAGATCGCCGGGGGCTTCAACCGGATCAGAGGTGTGGATGATGCCGGGGCCATGCACCCAGGTACCTAGGATCTGAACGTCTTTGAATTCAGTGTCCTTCATGTGCTTATCGAACATTTCCCAATAGGCGTGCGAAGTGGCACGGGCATTGGTCATCATGAAGGGCAGTTCAAAGACTTCGGTCGAAGGGAAGCGGCCTGGGGTATAGGCAACAACGGTCCAGACGATGTCGGCCACGCCGTCGATGGCCTGGTCCATCAGCTCTGGTGGCTTGCCGCCCAGCTGCATCGAAGGGTAGCGATCAATAGTGATCTCGCCGTTGGAAGAGGCTTCGACCTTATCGGCCCAAACGTCCAGGATCAGCTTTGGCACATTGGCCTGCGCTGGCAGGAACTGGTGCAATTTCAGTGTTACGTTTTCAGCAAATGCCGAAGTCGCACAGAGCGCTGCCAGTGCGGATGCACCTGCGACTCCAAGAAGCTTTCTGCGAGTGGTCATATGATTCCTCCCTTTTGACCTTCGTTCTTGCCATCCTATTGCCACCGTAGAACGATATTGCAACAAGAGGCCTAATTCTTTTCATTTCGATCTCAAATGACCGGGTTTGGTTCGTCAAACGAACCGACCAGCCTCCCTGCTATTGGGTGCATTTGTAACTATCAATGCTAGATTATGCATTTTTCACTCATGAAATTGCCGGTCAGGAGATCTGACTGATTCAGCAATTGATAATGTTACAAAATTCCCTCTCAGCATCATGATCTGATACATCTCAGCATTATACGCGGCGATTTTCAATCCCTCATGCCCAGGGGCTCCGGCGACAAGATCGCACAGGTGGTGCCGGTCTTTCTTCCCTTTTGGTTACGCCCGTTCTGATCCAGTTTAGGCGTTTCGACCGCCACTATGCAAAGCAAAGCTGGCCTTGCGAATGGACTCAGCGCACATACACTTGCCTATTTCGTACCTACAGTTGCGCAAAAGGCGCGTCCCTGCGGACGCGCCTTGATACAGTATAAAGGGCAGCAAGGGGCTTTGACGCTGGTCTTGCCCGCAACCCTTCTGTGTTCAGCGCATGACAAAGGGGTCGGGGATCGGATCATCCGAGGTGCGCAGCCAGACCGCCTTGACCTTGGTGTAGTCCAGCGCAGCCTGCAGGCCGCCCTCGCGGCCATGGCCGGACAACCCGTGGCCACCAAAGGGCGCAATCGGGGAGACAGCGCGGTAGGTATTGACCCAGACGATGCCAGCGCGAATGCCACGGATCATCCGATGCGCCCGCGTCAGGCTTTGGGTGAACACCCCTGAGGCGAGGCCAAACCGGGTGTCATTGGCGATGGCCAGGGCCTCGGCTTCGGTGTCAAAGCTGACCACCGACAGCACCGGGCCAAAGAACTCCCGGCTCAGGCAGGGGGCCTCTGGTGCGTCAGAACAATCCAGAATGGTTGGTGGGAAGAAATAGCCCGCGCCGGAAATGGCGCTGCCACCGGTGACCAGCTTGGCGCCCTGGTCGACGGATCTGGCAATCAGATCCAGCGCGAGGTCGCGCTGTGCCTGGGTACACAGCGGTCCGACTTCGGTAGCCATGTCATCGGGCGCGCCGATCACCACGGCTTCGGCCCTTTCCTTGAGCCGGGCCAAGAATTCGTCCTTGATCTTGTTTGATATCACCAGCCGCGACCCGGCCACGCAGCTTTGGCCTGTGGCGGCAAAGATGCCAGAGATCTGCGCGTTCACGGCGCTTTCAAGATCGGCATCGTCAAAGACAATAAAGGGCGATTTCCCACCCAGCTCCAGCGAGGTGGAGGCGAGATTTTCCGCTGAGTTGCGCACAATATGGCGGGCGGTCTCTGGCCCTCCGGTAAAGGCCACATGGGCGACCTTGGCATGGCTGGTAAGCGTGGCACCCGCGTTTGGGCCGCCAGTGATGACATTCAGCACGCCTGGCGGGAAACCGGCCTGATCAAAGATACGGGCAAACTCCAGCATCGGCGCCGGGGCCTCTTCCGAGGCTTTGAGCACCACAGTGCAGCCCGCGGCTAAGGCGGGGCCGATCTTGACCGCCGACAGAAACAGCTGCGAGTTCCAGGGCACAATGGCGGCCACCACACCGAGCGGTTCGCGCCGCAGCCAGACCTCCATATCGGGTTTGTCGATGGGCAGATGGGCGCCTTCGATCTTATCCGCCAGCCCGCCGTAGTAGCGGTAGTATTCAGCCACATAGGCAATCTGCGCCGAGGTCTCGCGGATGATCTTCCCGGTGTCGCGGGTTTCCAGCTCGGCCAGGCGCGGCGCATGTTCAGTGATCAGATCTGCAAGCCGCATCAGCAACTTGCCGCGCTGGCTGGCGGTCGTGCTGGCCCATTCGGCGCCAAAGAACGCATCTTCTGCGGCCTGCACCGCGCGGTCAACATCCGCATCACGCGCTTCGGGCATCTGCGCCCAGACAGTTCCTGTGGCCGGGTTCAGGCTGTCAAACCGGGCAGAGCCGTCTTCAAACCTGCCGCCAATATATTGCTGAAACTGCTGCATCTTCTGTCCTTATGTAAAGGCGGGCATGACCTGCGCGATGAACCGTTCAAGCGAGGCTTTCTTGCGTTCAAAACTCATGGAGGAATCTATCCAGAATGAATATTCATCATAGCCCAGAGCCTCATATTTTTTCAGCCGTTCAATGACCCCGGCGGGCTGATCAATCACCAGGTCGCGCTGCATTGCCTCTGGCGTGTAGAACGGATGGGCAGCAATTTCTGCATCCGAAAGCGGCGCGATCAACCCCTGCTCAACCGTGCGTTCGTTTTTGAACCAGGCGCCAAAATAGCAGTAGAACCGGTTCAGCTCCTCGGCGGCCAGGGTCACATCCTCGGCGCTCTCGGCCACATAGGTATGCAGCAAGAGCATGATCTTGGGGCGCGGGGTGTCGGGGAATTTGGCGCAGGCCTCGGTGAAGCGCTGCATCAGACTCTCGATTTCGACCTCGCCCTGCCAAAGCGGTGTGACCTGCACGTTGCAATGGTTGGCAACTGCAAATTCATGGCTGTTGGGATCGCGCGCCGCGACCCAGATCGGCGGGCCATCCTGTTGCACGGGCTTGGGAGAGGAGGTGGTTTTGGGGAAGGAGTGGAACTCCCCTTCCTGCGCATAATCACCCTGCCACAGGCCCTGCACGGCGGGGATCAATTCCCGCATCCGCTGGCCGGCCTCCCAGGCATCCATGCCGGGCATCATTCGTTCGTATTCAAAGGAATAGGCACCACGGGCTATGCCCAGATCCAGCCGTCCATCGGTGATAATATCCGTGAGCGCGGCCTCTCCCGCCAGCCGGATCGGGTGCCAGAAGGGGGCAATCACCGTGCCGGTGCCCAGGCGCACATTCTCGGTGTGGCGGGCCACATCAACGAGGTTCAGAAACGGGTTGGGCGAAATGGTGAAATTCATCCCATGGTGCTCGCCGGTCCAGATCGCATGCATGCCGCCGCGATCGGCGATTTTGCACAGTTCGATGAACTCATCATAGAGCTGTTTTTGATCCTGATCGGGTGAGATCCGTTCCATATGGGCAAAGAGGGAAAACTTCATATCGCTCAACTCCGCGAAGTGATGGTGCGGACGTCGCCGCTGGTTTGGGTGCCGTAGAACACACCGTAATTGCCCATGCGGCTCTCGCTGGCAAAACGGTCGAGCATGATGCGCAGGGCCGGGTCGGTGACCTCCATCATCGTCGAAGGGCTGAGCGGGGTGAAACAGCCCTGTTTGGGGGCGCCGTCTGCCGCCTGACAGAGGAAAGAAATATGCTGGTGTTCACGCGCCTTGTCTTCAAAGACTGAATAGATGAAACCCGGATCGGCCGAGAGGCCACTGGCCGCGATCAGCTCTGCCAATGCCGCCGAGGCGCCGGCCCGTCCAACCGGCATCTGCGGCAGGGTGAGCCCGCCATTGCCGTCATCCACCAGCAGCACCTCGCCCGCACGTTCAATCAAGGCTGAGACCACCAGATTGGCCTCCTGTGCCAGAGCTTCGGCCTCGGCCGCCGGGGTGACATAGGCACCACGGGCGTACCCCAGTCCCGGCGCGGTGCTGGTGTCAAATCCCTTGACCTCGCCGATCAGGATCACATGGTCGCCGGCCTCGACGGTTTTAAACATGCTGCAGTCAAACCAGGCGGACACTCCGGCCAAAATGGGCGAGCCCTGCGGGCCGACTTTCCAGGATACCCCGGCAAAGCGATCATCAGAGGGGCGGGCAAAGGTGTTGGAGATCTCTTTCTGATCTTCCGCCAGGATATTGACTGCAAATCCGCTGGCCTGTGTCAGGGCGGCGTAGTTGCGGGAGCTGTTGGCAAGGCAAACCAGTACCAAGGGCGGGTCCAGCGAGACCGAGGAGAAGGAATTGGCGGTAAAGCCGAGGGGCTGACCGGTTTTGTCATGGCTGGTGACCACGGTGACGCCGGTCATGAAGGTGCCAAAGGCATCGCGCAGGGCGCGTGGATCAAAAGCGGTTGCGGCCATTTGGGTCTCCTTGCTTGGGTCTCGCGGTCGCGCTGGGCGTTGCAGCCAGCGGGTCAGACTGGCGGTAACTTCGTTGGCGACGGTCAGGTTCACCATATGACGACCGGGGAGGATTTCCACCTCGCCGTTCTGGGCCTGGGCGGCCATGGCGCGGGCCATGTCGGGGGTGGAGTTGGGGTCGGCCTCGCCGGTCAGGGCCAGCAGCGGGCAGCCGATCTGGGACCAGCTGTCCGAATAGGTGGCATCGCCGCGGGCAAAGGCGCCATAGGCTGTCGCATAGCCGCTGGGGTCGACCTGCGACAGCCAGCCTGCAACCGCGCTGCGCGCCTGTTGCTCGGAAGGGCTATCACCAAACCAGCGGCTGAGCGGCGTTTCCAGGTCAATCCGGCCCGCCGCAATGTCATCAGCCCGGCCCAGCACCGCCGCGCGGGCCTCATCGGACCGGCAAAACACACCGTTGACCAGCGCCACCCGGCGCAGCATTCCGGGATAGGTGCAGGCAAAACCACCGGCAATCAATGCCCCCATGGAATGGCCCGCCAGATTGATCGGCCCGGTGTCCAGCGCCGTCAGTGCTGCCCGCAGCCATTCCACATGGGCGTGCAGGTCCGCTCCTGCAGGCAGGGGTGAGCTGGCACCATGGCCCGGCATATCCAGCGCCAGCACCCGGTGGGATTTTGCCAGGGTTTCAATCTGTGGACCCCAGGCGGCGCTTTGCAGCCCGACGCCGTGGATCAGCACCAGAGGCTCGCCCGAACCCGCAGCGAGAAAGCCTAGGCGGCCATAGGGCTCAGACAGCTGCAGGGTTGTCGACGTCATGGCCCAGATCCTTGAGGTCTTGGTAGCGGTCGCCAATGCGGTGATGCGGGCGGCCACCGATGGAGGCGCCGAGGGCCAGGACGATCTCATCCGCCGCCGGCGCATCCGCCACCGAACACTGAATTGTCAGGTAATGCGAGCGCCGCCCGCCGTCGTTCTTGTCCATCAAGGGGATCATCAAGGGCGCATTGGCCGGGCCACGGGTGTTGCAAAAGGCGAGATAGCTTTTGGCGCCGACGGCCTCGCGGTAGTGATTGCCAAACCGCAGGGTGTGGATCAGCGCCGAGGCATGTTCGACCTCGCCATCCAGCCCGACAATGGCGGATTTGCCGTAGCCTTCGACCAGCTCGCCTCCGCCTGCGGCTTCCAGCACCATTCGGGTCAGCATCTCGCCAAGCCCCGGTGCGCAGTCGTGGATTTCCGGCTTCAGATCTTCGACAAAGCCGCGCCCGGCCCAGGGGTTTTTGATCACCGCAATAGCGGCAATCAACTTGAGAGGCGTCTGGGCCTTTTTGCCGCCCTCGATCAGGGTGTCTTCGATGTGGAGCAGGGTTTTGCGGATGATGGCAGGCATTGGTGCACCTAAATCTGGAGAATCTTTCGTTCGCTTATGGTATACCATACTACCATTCGTCAAGATCCTGTTGTTTTGGCCCTGATGGGCTGGTAAACTGGGGCATGGAAAATCCTGATCTGACCCATCTTAAAATTGACCAACCCCCTGCAACCCTGCGGGCAATGGTGCAGGACAAAATGCGCGAGGCGATCTTTGCCGGATTGTTCCTGCCGGGGGAACGTCTGGTGGAACGGCCGCTTTGTGATCAGCTTGGGGTCAGCCGGACCGTTGTCCGGGAGACCATCCGCTATCTGGAGGCAGAGGGGCTGGTGGAAATCCAACCCCACCGCGGCCCAATTGTGGCGACGCTGAACTGGGATGATGCCCGTCAGATCTACGATATCCGCCGCCTTTTGGAGACATCAGCCGCCATGGCCTGTGCCTGCAACGCGACCCCGGCTTTGCATGGCGATCTTATGGAGGCGCTTGAGGCGCTGAAACAGGCCTTTGATGGGGCGCGACGGGATGCGGTGACGGAAGCCATGCCTGGCGCTTTGTTCAAGGCCTCGACCCAGTTCTACGAGGTGATGTTTGCGGCCGCTGGGCACCACATTGCCTGGGAGGTGGTCAATCGCCTGAATGGTCGCATCAGCCGTTTGCGGGCAATGACGCTTTCGGCGGGGCAGCGTAAAAAGCCAGGGCTTGCCCATATGCAGGCGATTTGTGATGCCATTGGCGCCGCCGATCCTGAGGCTGCGCGCCAAGCGGTTGAGACCCATCTGGAGGATGCCTCTGCGGTGGCCAAACGTCTGCTGACCGGAGAGGTTGCAGCCTGAAGGTTGCGACCTGAGGAGGGGGCGCCTGCGCCGCCGGTTGGGGCGGGCAAAACCGCGGGCGGTTTTAGACCTCCAGCGAGACCCAGAGCACCTGCGCGTCCTCTTCGCTGGTGGAAACGCAGCCATGGCCCATGCCGCTGTCATAATAAACCGAATCTCCGGCGGTCATCGGCAGCGGGCGATAATGTTCGGTATAGAGCACCAGATCACCGCTGATCACATACATGAACTCTTCGCCGCGGTGGCGCACCCAGCTTTCATATTCGGTAACATTGCGCGCCTTGATGGTGCTGATATAGGGCAGCATCCGCTTGCTGGTGAGCTCGGTGCACAGGAGCTCGTGATCATAAGTCTTGGTTTCCTGGTGCTCGCCGCGCCCGGACAAGGTGTAGTCACGCCGTCCGGAGATACTGTTTTGGGCGGATTGCACAAAAAGCTGCGGCGTTTCCAGCTCCAGCGTCTGCATCAGGCGGCGGATGATTTCAAAACTGGGCCTGGTCTGATTGTTTTCGATCTTTGACAGGGTGGAGCGGCCAATGGCGGCTGCCTTGGCCGCCTCTTCCAGGGTCAGGCCCTTTTCCTTGCGCGCGTCGCGAATCATTTTGCCCAGAACAACACCGTCCGGTGCCTCCATCGCCTCGGGCGCGAGCCCTGTTTCTTCTGACTGAACCGGTTCCATCTGGGCAAATTCTCCTGTTGCGGCTGAACCTTAGCTTTGATGTATCAGTCAGTCAAAATTTCATCACGAGATCTTTTGTTGCTTAAGAGGGAAAAGTTTCCTAAACGAACATTACGGAGCGTAACGGCGCTGATTCCCCAAAGGGGCGCGTCATGATCGGAAGGGGAGATTCTGATGCGCAGGTTGGATTTGATGTGTTGTGCAGCGGCCTCTGGTGGTCAGCCTGGTCTGTTGGAAGCAGCGCCTCTGCGCGCTCGCCTGTTCTGAAGGAGCTGCCAGATGACCGTCCAACTGCGCCCGCGCCACCCAGAAAAGGCTAAGCGGCCTGAGAGCATCGTGCCGCGCAAACCCCAATGGATCCGCAAGAAGAAGATCGAAAGCGCCGAGTATTACGAGACCCGTCGCCTGATGCGCGATCATGACCTTTCGACTGTTTGCGAAGAGGCCTCCTGTCCGAATATTGGCGAATGCTGGTCCAAGCGCCACGCCACCATGATGATCATGGGCGAGGTCTGCACTCGTGGCTGTTCCTTTTGCAACGTGATGACCGGACGGCCCGATGCGCTGGACGCTTTTGAACCCGGACGGGTGGCCCAAGCGGTCAAAAAGCTCGGCCTGCGCCATGTGGTGATCACCTCGGTGGACCGGGATGATCTGGCAGATGGCGGTGCCGCGCATATCGCCCAGACCATTCGCGCGGTGCGCCACCAGAACCCCGAAACAACTGTCGAAGTGCTGACGCCGGATTTTCTGGGCAAGGGCGCTGCGGCTCAGGTCGTGTTTGACGCAGCGCCGGATGTGTTCAATCATAACCTGGAAACCGTGCCGCATCTCTATGCGCGGGTCCGCCCCGGCGCGCGCTACTATACTTCGCTGCGGTTGCTGGATGACGCGAAACGGGCCAATCCGGCGCTGTTCACCAAATCTGGTCTGATGGTTGGGCTTGGCGAAACGCTGAGCGACCTGCGCCAGGTGATGGATGACCTGCGCGCTGCAGATGTCGATTTTCTCACCGTTGGCCAGTATCTTCAGCCAACCCCCAAGCATCACTCGATCGACCGTTTCTGGTCACCGGAAGAATTTGAACAGATTGAGCAGATCGCCCGCAACAAGGGCTTTCTCGGGGTGTCGGCGACGCCGCTGACCCGCTCGTCGTTCCACGCCGACGAAGATTTTGCCGCACTGAAACAGAGCCGGGACCGCAGCCTGGCCGCGCGTGTTTGACTGAAACGCATTGGGAGGAAAACCATGGAAGCGTTGAGTGACTTTGTAGGGGAAGTGAATGGTATCGTCTGGGGGGCACCAATGCTGGTGCTCATCCTCGGTGCTGGTCTCTTTCTGCAGGTTGGCCTGAAGTTCATGCCGATCCTGAAACTGGGCACTGGCTTTAGCCTGTTGTTCAAAGGCCGCGAAGATGGCGGCGAAGGCCAGATCAGCCCATTTAATGCGCTGATGACTTCGCTGTCGGCCACCATTGGTACCGGGAATATCGCCGGGGTTGCCACTGCGGTCTTTCTGGGCGGGCCGGGGGCTCTGTTCTGGATGTGGATGACCGCGCTGGTTGGTATGGCAACCAAATATGCCGAGGCGGTTCTGGCGGTGAAATACCGCGAACAGGATGAGCTGGGCAATTTTGTCGGTGGTCCGATGTATTACATCAAAAACGGTCTGGGCGCGAAATGGGCCTGGCTGGGCGCGGCTTTTGCCCTGTTTGGCGCCATCGCGGCCTTTGGCATCGGCAATGGTGTTCAGGCCAATGGCGTGGCCTCAGTTCTGGAAAGCAACTTTGGCGTCAATACCTCGCTCACCGGGGTGGTCCTGATGGTGCTT
>NZ_JBDWPJ010000223.1:0-19286 GCF_039971195.1 Pseudophaeobacter sp. | reverse complement strand
TCGCTCTAACCAACTGAGCTACCGCGCCATCTTCTGTGAGGGGCGATTTACGGAATGGTGCAGGTCTGGTCAAGGCGGAAATGCAGAAGAATCCGCCTTTCTGCAAAGTTTCTTTCGCAGGGCGGCAGATTCTTCTGCTTCCGGCTCAGCCCGTGGCGGGCAAGGCTTCGACGGTGCTGCGAATGAAGTCCTCGCAAAGCTCAGGCGCGGTGATGGGCAACATATGGCCTCGCTCCGGCATGACCTGGCAGCTTAACCCATAGGCTTCCATGGATTTGCCATGCACAACCGGGTCCAGAATGGCGTCTTTCTCACCGTAGAGAATCGCACCTGGGGTCTTCAGTTCGCCAGCATAGCGCGGCGCCTGGGCCTCAATCGAGGGATGCACATAGGTGGCATCCGCCGAGGCGGCAACAAAGCTCTCGGGGCGCAGGCCAAGGGCGCCGCCTGCTTTGGTCATGAAATCCTCGGGGTAGGCTTCGGGGGCAAAGACCTGGTCCAGGACCGTATCAGCAGTGCGTTGCAGCATGGGAACCGCCACTGTCTGCGCCATCAGGCGGCGCATCAGGCTGGTATGTACGATCAGGCCCTTAAAGACCTCTGGTCCTTCCGGGGTAGGATGCGTCAGCGGCGCCAGCAAGGCCAGACCGCGAATTTTTTCCGGGGCGGCCAGCGCCATGGCCAGCGAGACGGCACCGCCCAAGGAATGCCCCACCAGAACCGGTTGCTTGACCGCGAGCTTGTCTAGAACCGAGAGCAGGATCTTGGCCTGCTCGGGCAGCCGCGCCATGGTATCGCTGGCGCGGGTGGAATAGCCACATCCTGGCCGGTCCAGCACGATAACGCGGTGATCCTTGGCAAGGCTCTCGGCCAGGGCATAGGTGAAATGGTAGAGATGGCCGCTCAGCCCGTGGATCAGCACCAGTGGCTGCGCATCGCGGGGGCCAATATCGACATAGTGGATTTCTCCCTGGGGGGTGGAACAGAATTGGCCACTTGGCGGCACCATCTGGCGGGCGTCGCGGGCGAGGTTGCGGGTTTTGATATGCGAGGCGCCCAGCAGCGCTGCGGGGGCGGCAAGGGCAATAAGGGCGATGCTGCTAAGAGCGGACATATGTGAACTCCAAAGAACTGAGCTGGGCCGGGAGCCCGGATTAAATGTGTTTAGAACTATATGGGCACGGTGCCGTCAAAGTGCAAATGAGGGCGCGGTCCCAGTTTCAAGGTAATGGCGATCCTCAGGGCTGAGCAATGTCGCGATCTTTGCATTGTAATCAGCGATTTGTCCTGCATTCAACCAACCTTGCCATTGGCCTGACTGGCCGCTGTTGAAAAAGGCGCTGGGATCTTTGTACAGGCCACGGGTGGCCCCCGGCGCGCGCATGAGTGCCTCTGATTTCATCGCTTTGAAGCTGGCCTTGGCAACCAGCCTATCGAACAGGTCAGGCGCGTGAGAGACCCCAATGGCCTTGGCAACCCGCGCCATCTGACCTGGAAGATCCTGTGACAGCGTCGCATAGTGGAACAGGTGTACATTGGGCAGATGCGCCATGGCGCGGGCCGTTGTCAGGTGATGGGCAATCAACTCCAGGCTTGGCTGATCCATGCCGCCGTCTTCGATACTGTTGTTGAGGAAGGCATCAAAACAGGCCGCGATATCATCCGTATAGAAGTGGTCGAGCGCGTCGATCTTCATGTTGTGCACGTGATTGCGCATGGAGAAATGCACGTCCAAAGGGTGGCGATGGCAGATGAGGTAGGTGCAGTCCTCAAAATAGGGCACCCCGTCCAGGGGGCTGTGCGATTTGAGAAACCTTTGGTGGCTCTGCTGCGCCAACCGGGCCAGACGCATTTTGAAGTCTTCGGGATTGAGGCGTATTTCAATCCAGGGCGAGAGATCTGGAATGGCGATCTCGGCCTCAGGGTCACCAAAGATGAGCAGGCCGCAGATCGTCTGCATCCAGGTCGTGCCGCTTTTGGGCGGGACGCAGACGAACACATCCCCAGGGCGGTATTCGAACGCGTCCCAGTTGTGGCCATCGGTGGCGATGCCGCTGTAGTATCGCAGGGGGCTGGTTTGGGTCATAGCTAAGAGGGTACAACGCGTTTGCGGGAATCCGAACAGATTTTTGTCCACAACGGGCCTGTGCTGTTCTTACCCATCCCGTCGCCGCCTCTGTGGTGGTTTCTTGCAGGGGGTGCGGTTCTGGCGCTTTACGAGGCCAGGGCTTGATCCAGTGCATGCAGTGAGGGCTGCGGCAGCAGATCCAGCAGTTCAAACACCCGGGCGCGGCAGGCGTCACCAGCCCAATCCGCTGGGTGAAAACCCTCAGGCAGCACTGGGTGACGCAGGGCAATGCGGCGCCAGTGATGCACGATCAGGGTGCGTAGGGTGGCGATTTGCACAGGGGTTAAATCCGCAGCCGGGGAGATTTGGTTCAACACAGTCAGCAGCGATTGGCAGGAGAGCACCAAATCTGCCGGAAACAGCCGCTCCTGCAACCATGTCGGGACTTTTAGATCTGAAATTGCGGTTACAAACAGATCGTCCAACCCATGGGGCGCCGTCCCATATCCCAACGCCGTGCAGCGGTTGACCTGGCTGTATTGCGGCAGCAGCAGGGCGTCTTCCAAGGCCGCATGGCTGCTACCTTCTTCGGCGATCAACAAATGCCAGCTCTGCGGCACTTTGGGGTCGCGAGCATAGATGCGCGGGGTCACAGCGGCGGACTGGTTGCGGCCAGATTTGGTCAGGAAATGCACCGAGGCCCGCCCCGAACGGGCGCTCTCAATCCAGCCGTCCTTGCGCAGCCGATGCAGGGCGACGCGGATCGCTTCGGGCTTGATGCCCATGGGGGTGATGATCCGGGTGAGAGTGGTGCCGCTGATCTGATCACCCGGGTTCTGCGCCAGATCGCCAAACAGCGAGACAATAATCGACCAGACCCGCAGGGTCTGCAGATCGTTGAGCTGGGCGATACTCGCCTCAAACCCTTGAGAGGATGCGCTATTCATGGGCGCAAGATAGGCTCTCTGGGCCAGATAGGCCAGCCCAGAGGCAAAAAGCAGCGACAGGATCTGCGCGTTTAGAAGGCGTTCATGGTCAGCAGTTCGTATTCCGCGACCTTTTCATCCTCTTGGTTGGTCAGGGTGACATGCCAGCGCACCTCGCCGTACTCCTCGTTGCGCGGCGTCTTTTTCTTTACGCTCAGGCGCACCTTGATGCTGTCTCCGGCCGAAACCGGTTGCATGAAGCGCAGGGAATCCAAGCCGGTATTGGCCAGAACCGGCCCCTCATTGGGCTCCACAAACAGCCCCGCAGCAAAAGAAAGCAGCAGGTAGCCATGGGCCACACGTCCAGGGAAGAAGGGGTTCCGCTTGGCGGCAGCGTCATCCATATGGGCGTAGAAGGTATCTCCAGTGAAATTGGCAAAATGCTCGATATCCTCCAGCGTCACCTCGCGCGCTGGGCTGTTGAGGGTTTCGCCAATGGAGAGCTCGCCGAATTTGCGGGTGAAGGGATGCGCAGGGGCTGCTACTTCGGTGCCGCCGGGCACCCATTGCTCGCCAATGGCGGCCAGAATATCGGGGCTGCCCTGAATGGCGGTGCGTTGCATATAGTGTTTCACCCCACGAATGCCGCCGAGCTCTTCGCCGCCGCCGGCCCGACCGGGACCACCGTGGACCATATGGGGCAGCGGGGAGCCATGGCCGGTGCTTTCCTTCATCGAGGCGCGGTTGTTGAAATAGATCCGCCCGTGATAGGCGCCAGAACCTAGGGCTACTTCGCGGGCCACCTCAGGATCGTTGGTGATGCAGGACGCCACCAGCGAGCCTTCGCCCCGGTTGGCCAGTTCTACGGCATGGCCCAGATCGCGGTAGCCCATGACGGTGGAAACCGGGCCAAAGGCTTCTGTGTCATGTACGCGCTGGGCCGTATCTGGGTTTTCGCAGTGAAACAGCATCGGCGGCACAAAGGCACCTTTTTCGGCGTCGGCGCCCTCAACGGCAAAATCATCGGGGTTGCCGTAAACGCGGGTGGCCTCAGTCGCGAGGATGGCTGCCTTCTCCAATACGTCGCGTTTCTGACCGTTTGAGACTAACGCCCCCATGCGGGTGCTTTCCAGACGCGGGTCGCCGATTGTGGTCTTGGCCAGACGTGTGGAGAGTGCTTCGATCACCGCTTCGGTCTGCGATTCTGGCGTGATGATGCGGCGCACAGCAGTACATTTCTGACCGGCCTTGGTGGTTATCTCGCGACTGACTTCCTTGATGAAGAGGTCAAATTCAGGCGTGCCGGGGGTGGCGTCGGGCCCCAGAATGGATGCGTTCAGGCTGTCCTGTTCCGCAACAAAACGGATCGAGTTTTCCAGGATCACCGGGTTCTGGCGCAGCTTTAGTGCGGTTTGGGCCGAACCGGTAAAGCTCACCACATCCTGCATGGTCAGATGGTCGAGCATATCGCCCAAACCACCCGAAACCAGCTGTAGCGCACCGGCAGGCAGGATACCACTGTCGAGCATCAGTCGCACGGCGAGTTCAGTCACGTAACAGGTGGCGGTCGCAGGTTTGACGATGGCGGGCACCCCGGCCAGCAGGGTAGGGGCCAGCTTTTCCAACATGCCCCAGACCGGGAAGTTGAAAGCATTGATATGCACCGCAACACCCTGAAGCGGTGTGCAGATATGCTGACCGAGGAAGGTGCCGTTGCGCGACAGCTGTTCTACGTCACCGTCCAGATAGACCTTGGCATCGGGCATCTCGCGACGCCCCTTGGAGGCAAAGACAAACATGGTGCCAATGCCACCGTCGATGTCGATCATATGGTCGGCCTGGGTGGCGCCGGTTTCAAAGCTCAGATCATAGAGCGCCTGTTTGTGTTGGCTCAGATGCGCCGACAGCGCCTTGAGCATACGAGCGCGGTCATGGAAGGTCATGGCGCGCAGGGCAGGGCTGCCGGTCTCGCGGGCGTAAGACAGCATTGCCTGCACATCCAGCGCATTGTTGCCGGCCTGCGCCAGCGGGGCGCCGGTGACGGCGCTGGCGATGTTGCGGGCGCCTGCGCCCGGGGCGATCCACTGACCGGCGGCAAAACTCGATACGTCTAGAAGGCTCATGCTCTGTCCTTTTCTTTCCTGATGGGGGTCGTCGGCACGGGGGGCGGACGAGTCGCTGAGGCGGGGCCTCACATTTGCTTTGAATGATATATTGACCGTCCGGTCGGTTTATGCAAGAAATTTGTCAAACGGGTTTTGGTAGCTGTCCGGTTTTGTCGGGGTCAAGAGCTGCATGAGGGAGAGAGAAATGTCAGAGTCTATTCTGGTTGCGGATCATGGCGCTTGGGTGGAGATCACCCTGAACCGGCCGGATCGGCTCAATAGTTTCAACGATGAAATGCACTATGCCCTGCGCGCAGCCATCGAGGCCGCGAGTGAAGGTGGTGCGCGGGCAATCCTGCTGACCGGTGCGGGTCGGGGCTTTTGTGCAGGTCAGGATCTGGGCGATCGTGATCCCAGCAAGATGGATGGCCCACCGGATCTGGGCAACACCGTGCGGACCTTTTATGCGCCGCTAGTCAATCTGATCCGCTCCCTTGAGTTCCCTGTGATCTGCGCTGTCAACGGTGTCGCTGCCGGGGCTGGTGCCAATATCGCATTGGCATGTGACATGGTCTTTGCAGCGGAAAGCGCCAAGTTCATCCAGTCGTTCTCCAAGGTTGGCCTGATCCCTGACACCGGCGGCAGCTGGCATCTGCCGCGCCTGCTGGGCGAAGCCCGCGCCAAGGGGCTGGCATTTACCGCGCAGCCGCTGCCCGCCAAACAGGCCGAAGACTGGGGGCTGATCTGGAAGGCGGTGCCGGACGCTGATCTGATGGAGATCGCCCGCGCCATGGCCGCGCAGCTGGGCAATGGGCCGACCCTTGGGTTGGGGCTCAGCAAACATTGCATTCAGGATGCAGCCGTTGCCACTCTGCAGGATCATCTGGAACAGGAAGCCGACGCGATGAAGACCTGCGGCGAAAGCGCTGATTTCGCCGAAGGTGTGGCGTCGTTCCTGGAAAAACGTGCGCCCAAGTTTCAGGGGAAATGAGCATGACTTCGGACCTGACTGGTAAAGAACGCGCCGAAAAATCCGCCGCTGCCATGTGGGCCAGCGACAATGCCTCGAAATGGGCGGGAATGGAGATCACTGAGATTGACGAAGGCCGCGCCACCCTGGAGCTGACGGTTGAGGCGCATCACTGCAATGGTCATGGCATTTGCCACGGTGGCGTGACCTTCATGCTGGCCGATAGCGCCTTTGCCTTTGCCTGCAACAGCCGCAATCAATCCACCGTGGCGCAAAGCAACAGTATTACCTTTACCGCCCCTGGCAAGCGGGGCGAGCGGTTGATCGCCCGCGCCACCGAGGTCTCTTTGACCGGGCGCAGCGGTATCTATGACGTGACAGTGGAAAACCAAAACGGCCAGATGATCGCAGCCTTTCGCGGGCTTTCGCGTGCCATCAAAGGCCAGTTGTTTGACGAATAGGCGACGGAGGAAGCCATGAAAGATCTTACCCCTAACAAGGCCGATCTCGACGCGATCGAGATTGCCTCGATTGATGAAATCCGCGCCCTGCAACTGAAACGGCTGAAGTGGTCGCTGGCCCATGCCTACAACAATGTGCCGATGTACAAGCAGCGGTTCGATGAGGCAGGCGTGCACCCAGATGATCTGCGGCAGCTCTCGGATCTGTCGAAATTCCCGTTCACCTATAAAAACGACCTGCGGGACAACTATCCTTTTGGTCTGTTTGCGGTGCCTCGGTCAGAGATCATCCGCCTGCATGCCTCCTCTGGTACCACCGGTAAGCCCACGGTCGTGGGCTATACCGCCAATGACATCTCTAACTGGGCCGATCTGGTGGCGCGGTCCTTGCGCGCAGCAGGCCTGCGCAAAGGGGATATGGTGCATAACGCCTATGGCTATGGGCTGTTCACCGGCGGCCTTGGTGCGCATTACGGCATTGAGCGCCTGGGGGCTACAGTGGTGCCAATGTCTGGCGGCCAGACCGAAAAACAGGTTGGCTTGATCACCGATTTCCAGCCTGATGGCATCATGGTAACGCCCTCCTATATGCTCAATATCCTGGAGCAATACCGCAAGGTGGGCATGGACCCGCGCGACAGCTCGCTGCAGGTGGGGATCTTTGGTGCCGAGCCCTGGACTGATGCTATGCGCCGCGAGGTGGAAGCCGCCTTTGATATGCATGCGGTTGATATCTATGGTCTGTCGGAAATCATGGGGCCGGGCGTGGCCAGCGAATGTGTCGAGACCAAAGACGGTCCGGTGATCTGGGAAGATCACTTCCTGCCCGAGATCATCGACCCCAAAACCGGCGAAGTGCTGCCCGATGGCGAAATGGGCGAACTGGTCTTTACGACCATCACCAAGGAAGGTCTGCCGATGGTGCGTTATCGCACCCGTGATCTGACCCGCCTGCTGCCCGGCACTTCGCGCTCGATGCGGCGGATGGAAAAGATCACCGGGCGATCTGATGACATGATCATCCTGCGCGGCGTCAATGTCTTCCCCAGCCAGATCGAAGAGCAGCTGATGGCCACCGGCGGTCTGGCGCCGCACTACCAGATCGAGCTCTACAAAGCCGGTCGCATGGATGCGATGCGGGTTTTTGTCGAGGCCAACCCAGATGCCACCGATGAGCTGAGCAAAACAGCCGCTGCCCGGATGCTGACCAAACGTATCAAGGATATGGTTGGCGTCTCCACCGAGATCATCGTAGGCGAGCCCGGCGAGGTCGAGCGCAGCCAGGGCAAGGCCAAGCGCGTCGTCGATAACCGCGACGCTGACTAACCAAGGAGAGAGCTGACCCCATGGCCCGCACCATTGCAAAAGACCACGATGAAAAACGCGCGCAGATCCTGAAGTCTGCCGCCAAGGTCTTTGCCGAGGCGGGCTATGATCGTGCCTCGATGACCCAATTGGCGCGCGAATGCGGGATCTCCAAGGCCAATATCTATCACTACTATGACAGCAAGGAGGCCGTGCTTTTCGGCCTTCTTGATACCTACCTTTGCGACCTGCGCGACCGCGTCTGCGGGGTCGAGGTTGCGGATCTTGCCCCCGACGAGGCCCTGCGTCAGGTGGTGGCAGAGGTGTTGCTCGCCTACCAGGGCGCTGACTACGAGCATAAGGTGCAATCCGGCTCCATGGGTGCCTTGCCGGAAGAGCAGCAAAAGCTGCTGCGTGCCTATCAGCGCGAGATGGTGCAGTTCCTCAGCGATACACTGCAGGCTGTGGCGCCCGAGGTCTTTGCCGCAGACCCAAGCAAGCTGCGCGCCGCCACCATGTCGGTCTTTGGCATGCTGAACTGGTACTACATGTGGAACTCCGGCGCTGGCCCACAGGCGCGTGAAGACTATGCCGAGCTGGTCGCCAACCTGACCCTGAACGGGGTGCGGGGGCTGTAGAAAACGAGGAACAGGTTTCTTCTCTGCACGTTAAGTCATTCATTTGTCGAGACCTTCGTGCTAAGGCTGTAGTGACAGTGTTCAGTGAGTGAACTGGACAGAAACTTAAGCCAATGGTGGTAAGAATTGTTTTTTGTCATGAACTATCTTCAACGGTGCATTGAAGTGACCGACAAGTCTGTTTTCAGTCGTGACACTTTGACCAAGACGCAGATAGACATTCGAACCTTGCTTTGTTTTGTCGTATCCATGATTTCGTTTTTCTTCGGGCTTGTCGCTTTAAGCCCCATGAAATCGGATATGGTCGTATTTGTCCTATGGCTGATCGTTAGTCTTCCCCTCGCTTGTGTTTTCTTGGCTCGGCACCAACGGTTGAGAAGACTGAAATAAATTTTTTTTGCCAAGTGAAACGAGCGTAGCGAAAATACGTCTACAAGCCGCAGCCGCGCGGACTTTGCCCAATAGGTGGTGAGCTTGGCCCGATCTGGGGCTGTATCTTTCTTTCAATGACGGCATTGTGTCCGGCTGCAGGCCGGACAGCGCCCGACCCTCCCCACGGGAGGGCGCTTTCGCACCCACCCAGGCTCGGGCGCTGCCCTAGAATGGATCAAAGCTCTGCTCAGTTTTCCTGCAGAGTATGATTATCTCGTCATGGTCTCTCGCAGCACTTCCCATTGTCGCCGTGAGATGCGCTCTTTGGAGGCCAGCAGCCAGTAGCTCTCATGGTGCGGCATCACGGCCTCGCTAACCCGCGCTAATTCACCGCTGTCCAGATCCTGCTGACACAGCGGCAATGAGCCGAGCAATACACCCAACCCAGCACGCGCGGCGGCCAGGGCCGAGGCAAAAGTGTCATAGCGCAGCGCGGTGGGGGAGGTGGTGACCTGACCGCTGAACTCGCGCCAATCGCGCCAGCTGGGGCGGGGGCCCGACACGGATAGGCGCGGTAGCTCGCGCCAGTCTTCAGTGGTTTTCAGCAGGGACGGTGCGGCCAGCGGCGCAATGCGTTCCTCAAACAGCGCCGCCTTGTAGAGCCCCGGCCAATCGCCGGCACCATAGCGGATTTTGACGGTGCCGTCGTCTTCGGCCGCGTCGCCGGCCAGTACCATAGTGTTGATAGTGATTTCAGCGCCGCTTTGCTTGAGCAGGGCGGGCAGGCGGGGGGTGATCCAGTGCTGCACGATGGAGGAACTGGCCGAGATCACGATCTTGTTGCGCCCCACCCCAAACAGCGCCTCGGAACTGTCCCGCAGCGAATTCAGAGCGGCCTGCACATGCGGCAACCAGGCCTCGCCCTCTGTTGTCAGATGAATGGCGCGGGTTTTGCGCACAAAGAGCTTGGTGTCGAGTTGATGTTCCAGATTGCCAATCCGTTGGCTGATCGCGGGTTGGGTAAGACCGGTTTCCCGCGCCGCAGCCGTAAAACTGCCCAACCGCGCCGTGGTTTCAAAGGCACGGACCCATTCCAGGGGGATGCTATCAAATTTGGAATCGCTCATAAGGAAAATCGAGGCTCACATGGGTTTTTGCTGATTTGATTTTATAGGCATGAGGGGGGAGACTGTCACCCGTGAACAGATCAGCTAGGACCTTTCAAGCGATGACCACCGTTTCCCTTTCTCCCAATGGCGACTTTCTGACCCTTGACCTTAGTGGCCAACCCTGCCGTTTTCATGCCATCTGGCTGCGCGACAACGCTCAGGACTCCGAGACCCGCGCGCCCGGAAATGGCCAGCGTCTGCTGGCCCTGCGCGACATTCCCGCCGAGACCAAACTGGTGGCGGCCGAGATTGCAGAGAGCAAACTGCAGGTGAGCTTTGCCCCTGAAGACAAGACAGTAGAGTTTGATCTCAGCTGGCTGGCGGCCAATGCCTATGACAAGGCCGCGCCAATGGAAAAGGGCTGGCTGAGCGAGGGGGTGGAACCCTGGGACAGTGGCCTGATGTCTGATGTGCCAGTTGGTGATTTTCAGGACCTGGCCAAGGGCGGCCCTGCGCTGCGCGATTGGCTAGGTAAGGTCACGCGCTATGGATTTGGCAAGATTGAGAACGGCCCGACAGAGGATGGCGCGCTGTTTGATGTGGTCGATCTTTTTGGCTACGTGCGCGAGACCAACTATGGTCGCCATTTTGAAGTGCGCACCGAGGTGAACCCGACCAATCTGGCATTTACTGGGCTGGGATTGCAGGCCCATACCGACAATCCCTACCGAGATCCGGTGCCGACTGTTCAGGTGCTCTATTGTCTCGAGAGCTCGGCTGCGGGGGGCGAAAACATGGTGGTGGACGGCTTTGCCGCAGCGCTTCGGTTGCGGGCTGAGAATGAGGCCTATTTCAACGTCCTGGCAAAATATTGCGCCCGGTTTGAATATGCTGGCGATGCTGAAACATGCCTGCAATCGCGCCGTCCGATGATTGAGTTGGCGCCCGACGGGGAGCTGATCGGAGTGCGGTTCAACAACCGCTCATTGGGGGCGGTGAATGATGTGCCCTTTGAAGAGATGGCCAGCTATTACGCCGCCTATCGCCGGTTGGGTGAGATCATTGATGATGAGGCCATGGAGGTGACCTTCCGTCTGGAACCGGGCGAGGCCTTTGTTGTGGACAACACCCGTGTGTTGCATGCGCGCAAGGCCTATAGCGGCGCCGGTACCCGCTGGCTACAGGGTTGCTACGCTGACAAGGACGGGCTGTGGTCCAAATTTTCCGCCCTCTCGGCGCAGTTCGGGGGATAAGTCATGAGCAAGCCGGATATCGCCAGCCTGAACTATGGCAACATAGTGGATTTCCTCGGCTCGATATTTGAACGTCGGGGCGGAGAGGAATACCTGGGCGAGCCCGTCTCGATGGGCGAACACATGTTGCAGGGCGCCACCATTGCAGAGCAAAACGGCCAGACAGAAGAGATCATCGTCGGGGCTTTGCTGCATGACATTGGTCACTTCACCTCGGAGTTTGGCACCTATCATCCCGATGACACCGAGGACCGCCACCATGAAGATGCCGGCGCCGAGGTGCTGGAGCAATTCTTTCCCAGCGTGATCACCGATTGCTGCCGCTACCATGTGGCGGCCAAGCGCTACCTTTGTGCCACCAAACCGGAGTATTTCAACCGGCTGAGCCCGGCTTCGGTGCATACGCTGGAACTGCAGGGCGGGCCGATGGATGCCGGGGAAATTGCTCAGTTTGAACAGAACCCAAACCTGAAGCAGATCATCGCTGTTCGCTATCTGGATGAGGCTGGAAAACGCGCCGGGATGGAAACCCCGGACTATTGGCACTTTGCCCCCATGGTGCAGCGCATGGTGGATCGCCACAGCGGCGCTGGGGAAACAGGCTGAAGTTCACAAGCTTTGCATTTGGGTCCCTGGCCGATAGGCCGGGCAGCACCCGACCCTCCCCAGGGGAGGGCGCTAGCGCACCCACCTAGGCTCAGGCGCTTCCCTAAGTGCTAAATGTTACCTAGGTGCAAAAAAGCCCCCCAAGCTTACTAGGAGGGCCTGTTCATTTTGAAGAGTTCAGCGCGATCAGAGCTCGACCGGGGGGACCATGCCGACGATTTCATAGGTCTGGCGCAGGATCGGTGCGGTGATGGCACGGGCGCGCTCTGACCCACGGGTGAGGATCTTGTCGATCTCGTCCTGGTTCTGCATCAGGCGGGACATTTCGGTGGTGATCGGGGACATCTTCTCAACCGCGAGCTCCGCCAGCATTGGCTTGAACTCAGAGAACTGTTTGCCGCCGACATCGGCGAGTACCTGATCCACAGACTGGCTGTTCATCGCGGCATAGATGTTCACCAAATTGCGTGCTTCGGGGCGCTCTTCCAGGCCCTCGGCCTCAGAGGGCAGGGCATCCGGGTCGGTCTTGGCTTTGCGGATCTTCTTGGCGATGGTGTCGGCATCATCGGTGAGGTTGATCCGGCTGGCATCCGAAACATCGGATTTTGACATCTTCTTGGTGCCATCGCGCAGGCTCATAACCCGCGTGCCGGCGCCTTCGATCACCGGTTCGGTGAGTGGGAAAAAATCGACGCCGTAGTCATGGTTGAACTTGGCGGCGATGTCGCGGGCCAGCTCGAGATGCTGTTTCTGGTCCTCGCCCACCGGCACATGGGTGGCGTGATAAACAAGGATATCCGCTGCCATCAGCGCCGGATAGGCAAAGAGCCCCAGCGAGGCGTTCTGGGCATTCTTGCCGGCCTTGTCCTTCCACTGGGTCATCCGCTGCATCCAGCCCATGCGGGCGACACAGTTGAAGATCCAGGCCAGCTGCGCGTGTTCAGGCACCTGGCTCTGGTTGATCAGGATAGATTTTTCCGGGTCCAGCCCGGCGGCGATGAAACCGGCGCAGAGCTCGCGGGTGGATTTCTGCAGATCCTTCGGGTCCTGCCAAACGGTGATCGCATGCAGGTCGACCATGCAATAGACGGTCTCCATATCCTTGGCCTGCCAGTCGACAAAGCGCTTCAGGGCGCCCAGGTAGTTGCCCAGGTGCAGGTTGCCGGAGGGCTGAATGCCGGAGAAGACGCGCGGCGTAAATGTCGTATCGCTCATGGGGCGAAACTCCCGTCTGGAATTATGGTCTCTAGTCGCTTACCCATGGGCCAGCGCAGGGTCAACAGGGCAGCGTCTTGGACGGCGCTGGCAATGGCCGGGCACAACAGTAAAAAGGCCGTAACAGGTCAAGGAGTAACATGAACAATGAGTGATGATCCAAATATCTCACCGGTAAATCCCCTGCCGCCTGCCGTGGTGGCGCTGGTGCTGGTCATCATGGGCATTGAGGCGGCGTTTTCGCTGGGCATGCGAGGCATTGTCGGCGGACCAGAGGCAATAGGCTGGCGGCTGTCGGCCTTTCAGTCCTATGCGTTTTCTTCCGAGGTTTTCTGGTGGATGGTTGAGACCGGGCAATGGCCGAGGGAACATCTGATCCGTTTCCTGTCCTATGCTTTTGTGCACGGGGGCTTTACCCATGCACTGTTTGTCTGCGTCTTTGTGCTGGCCATGGGCAAGATGGTGGGTGAGGTGATGGGCGATCTGGCCATGGTGCTGATCTTTGTGGCTTCGGCCATCGGCGGCGCGGTGGGCTATGCCGTGTTTATCGGCGGAGCGGTGCCGGTGATTGGCGGGTTCCCGGCCGTCTACGGGCTGATTGGGGCCTTCACCTATATCCTGTGGCGACAATTGTCGTTGGTGGGGGCGCAGCAAAGCCGCGCCTTTTCTTTGATCGCCTTTCTGATGGGGATACAGCTGTTGTTTGGCCTGTTGTTTGGCGGGCAGCAGGACTGGGTGGCGGATCTTTGTGGCTTTGCCACCGGTTTTGGCCTGTCGTTTTTTCTGGCCCCAGGCGGCTGGGCGCGTATCCGCAATGGGATGCGTCGCGACTAAGGAGAGGGGGGCTCCCGCCCGTCTTGCAGCATCAAGATGCCTTGTCCCGTTGGGCCCGGCGCCGCGCTGCCGCGCGGCGCGGTGGCGTGACTCACCAGCGTTGTGACGGGGGCTGAGGCCGTCTTAGCCCTTGCTCCGACGCAGGCTGAATTTGAAATCCGCCAGGCTGAAGGCGCCGATGCCAGCGCCGATGGCAAAATAGCTGACAATACCAAGCACCACCAGCAAGGCCAGGGCCGGATAGCGGATGGTGTCGCTGAACAGCCAGGGGGCCAGTAGTTGAGCTGCTGCGAGTAGAATGCCCCCCATCAGCAGGGAGGCAATCAGGATACGCCAGATCCGTTTGCGAAACCGCGCGTCAAAACGGGCGGCCTGGCCCATATCGCCGGTGCCGCGTGCCAATTGCCAGACCATGGCCCAGCCCGCTACTGTGGTGCCAATGGCGGCTCCGACAAAGCCGAGCAGCGCCGCGCCACCAATGGCCACAGCAGCATTCACCACCATGGCGTTCAACGCAAAGCGAAAGGGGGTGCGGGTGTCTTCGCGGGCGAAGTAAAGCGGCTGCAGCACCTTTTGCAGCACAAAGGCCGGCAGGCCGAGCCCATAGATGGCCACTGCCAGCGCCGTAGCCTGGCTGTCTGCATAGGAAAAGGCGCCGCGTTCAAACAGGACCGAGACCAGCGGCAGGGGAATAGCGATGAGCGCAATTGCTGAAGGGATGGTCAACGCCAGAGATATCTCCCCGGCGCGACTGAAAGCATGTTGCGATCCCGCCGCATCCTCGGCAGCAAGGCGCCGCGACAAGTCCGGCAGCAGGACAATGCCCACAGCGATACCCACCACGCCTAAGGGCAGCTGATAGAGCCGGTCAGCGTAGCTGAGCCATGCAATGGCGCCGTCAAAGAAGCTGGCCACTTGCCGCCCGACCAGCAGGTTGATCTGTACGACGCCGCCGGCCAACATCGCGGGCGCGGCAATCAGTGCCAGACGTCTCAGATCCGGGGTCAGTCTGGGGCGGCGTGGCGTTAGGGTGAATCCGGCGCGTTTTGCGGCCACCCAGACCAGCGCCATCTGCGCCAGCCCAGCCAGCAGGGTGGCCCAGACCAGCAAGGTCCCGGTGGAGAGCCCAGCCAGATCTGGATCCTCGGCGGGGAGGTAGGCATCCACCAGGCCGCTTTGCCCCAGCAGGAGCGTACCAACGAGGATGATGTTGAGCAGGACCGGGGCCGCTGCCGCCGCTGCAAAGCGTCCCGTGGCATTCAGCACCCCTGAAAGCAGCGCCGCCAGCGAGATAAAAAAGATATAGGCGAAGGTGATGCGGCCAAAATCAACCGTCAGGTCAAAGCGGACATCTCCCCGAAACCCACTGGCCATGGCCAGGACCAGCCAGGGCATCACCAGCTGGGCCACCAAGGTAAAGACAATCAGCACGCTCGCCAGCCCGGTAAAGGCATCGCGGGCAAAGCCAACCGGATCTTCACCCTTTTGCAGCTTTTTGGAAAACAGCGGCACAAAGGCGGTGTTAAAGGCGCCCTCGGCAAAGAAACGGCGGAACATGTTGGGCAGGCTGAAGGCTACCAAAAACGCCTCGGCCACCGGGCCGGTGCCTAGGAAACTGGCGATCATGATGTCGCGGGCAAAGCCGAGGATGCGGCTGGCCAGGGTCCAAAAGCCTACCGTCATGAAGCCCGACAGCAATTTCACCGGTTTCATGAACGCGCCCGCTTTGATCCTTCAGAGATCGCCTCGCGCAGCTTGCGCTCCAGGAAGTCCTGTTTGGATTTGGCGTGATACTTCAGACCGAACATATCTTTGACGTAGAAGGTATCTACCACCTGTTCGCCATAGGTCGCGATCACCGCATTGGCGATATAGACATTGGAGCCCGCCAGGGTGCGGGCCAGATCATAGAGCAAGCCGGTGCGATCACGGGTGTCGACCTCGATGATGGTGTAGATCTCGGAGCCTTCGTTATCAAAGGTGATATGGGTCGGCACCTTGAAAGCCTTTTCGCGCTTCTTGAACTTGTCGCGGGTCTCCAGCGCTTCGCCGGTGATCACCTCGCCATTCAGGGTCTTGAGGATCATCTGGTTGAGGCGTGGCAGACGCGAAGCCTCAAACGGGTGACCATCAGCATCCTGGATCCAGAAAGCATCCGTCACATAGCCGTCCTTGGTGGTATAGCTGCGGGCATCCACCACATTGGCACCAACAAGGGCCAGCGCGCCAGAGACACGGGCAAAAATGCCAGGGTGATCGGCCATGACAAAACAGGCGCGGGTGGCGTCGCGGTCATCATCCGGATAGAGTCGCATGACAATTTCGCCGGCGTCATTCTTGGCTTCCAGCTCTTTCAGCATCTCGGCAAAATCCACATGGGCGGTAACATGCAGCCCCTGCCAATAGGGATCATAATGCCGTCCGGTCTCACGCTTGAGATCCGCCTTGGACCAATCAGGCAGCGCGGCGCGCAGGGCCTTTTTACCAGCGGCGCCGCGGTGCTCACGGTTGAGCGCCTCCATGCCGTTGTCCAGCGCTTCGCGGGTCTGATTGTAGAGCGCCCGAAGCAGCGCCGCTTTCCAATTGTTCCAGGTGTCCGGCCCAACGCCGCGAATGTCACAGACCGTCAGCACCAGCAACAGATCCAGCCGTTTGACCGATTGTACTGCCTTGGCAAAGCCGCGCACCGTGCGCGGATCGGCAATGTCGCGTTTCTGCGCCATATCCGACATCAAGAGGTGATGGCGCACCAGCCATTCAACGGTTTCGCTGTCGGCTTTGTTCAGGCCCAGACGCGGGGCAACCTTGCGGGCGATCTGCGCGCCTAGGATGGAATGATCCTGTTCGCGGCCCTTGCCGATGTCATGCAGCAGCATCGCCACCAGCAGCACCTTGCGGTTGATGCCCTTGCGGATAACCTCTGACGACAGGGGCAGCTCTTCTTCCAGCTCGCCTTTCTCGATGGCGGTGAGGTTGGAGATCACCTGGATGGTGTGTTCATCCACGGTGTAGGAGTGATACATATTGAACTGCATCATCGCCACGATGGGCTCAAACTCAGGAATAAAGGCCGAGAGCACGCCAAGTTCGTTCATCCGGCGCAGGGCACGTTCGGGATTGCCGTGTTTGAGCAGCAGATCCAGGAAGATCCGCCGGGCTTCCTTGTCGCCGCGCAGGTCATCGTCGATCAGATCCAGATTGGCGGTGATCAGCCGCATGGCATCGGGATGGATCAACATGCCGGTGCGTAGGGCTTCCTCAAAGATCTTGAGCAGGTTCAGTTTGTTGTCGAGGAAGGTTTCAGGATCTGCCACATCCAGTCGGTTGTGAATGACCTGATAGCCGGGTTTGACACGGGGACGGCGGCGGAAAATCCGCTCTAGCAGCGGCGCGCCCTTTTGCTGGCTGGCTTCCAGCTTGGTCAGCAGGATCCGGGTGAGGTCACCAACGCGGGTGGCATGGCGGAAGTATTCTTGCATGAAGAATTCAACGCCGCGACGCCCGGCGCGATCCTTGTAGCCCATGCGGCTGGCCACCTCGACCTGCAGATCAAAGCTGAGCTGCTCTGAGGCGCGGCCAGTGGCCAGATGCAGATGCGAACGCACCGCCCAGAGGAAGTTGGAGGCGGTAGAGAAGGTGTCGAGCTCTTCCGGGGAAAACAGCCCGAGAGGAACCAGATCGGCGACATCCTGCACCTGATAGACATATTTGGCGATCCAGTACAGCGACTGCAAATCGCGTAATCCGCCTTTGCCCTCCTTAACGTTGGGCTCCACCATATAGCGCTGGCCCTGCTTTTTGTGCCGTTCGTCGCGCTCGGCGAGTTTGGCTTCGATGAAATCGGGGGTATCGCGCGAAAACAGCTCGTTGCGCAGCCGCTCGTCCAGCTCATTGGCCAGATCAAGATCCCCAGTGAGGAACCGTTGCTCCAGCATGGCGGTGCGAATGGTGTAGTCCTCATAGCCCAGCCGCAGGCAGTCTTTGATGGTGCGGCTCGAATGGCCAACCTTGAGCCGCAGATCCCAGAGGATATAGAGCATCGATTCAATGACGCTCTCGGCCCAGGCGGTGATTTTATAAGGGGTCAGAAACATCAGATCGACGTCGGATGCCGGTGCCATTTCGCCGCGGCCATAGCCACCAACGGCGATCAAAGCGATGCGTTCACCAGCCGTGGGCGCCCCAACCGGGTGCAGATAGGTGGTGGCCACATGGAAGGCGGTGAGCACCAGCCCATCGGTCAGATAACTATAGGACCGCGTCAAGGCACGCGCTGAAAAAGGCGCCTTTGAAAAGGCCTCGGCAATGGTGGCGCGGCCCTGTTTACTGGCTGCGCGCAGCAGAGCAACGGTTTCATTGCGCAGAGTGTCAGGGGCTGCGTCTTTGGCCAGGGTCGCGATCTTGGCCTGGACCTCGGCATGGTCAAAAATGGAAGTCGGATCGCAGATCAGCCCGTTCGCTGAGGCTGTGCCGGGCTGATCTGGATGGTCGGTCAGGGCAGGATCAGGATCCGGCCCCGCCAAAGCTGCTGGGGGCTGCGTCAATGATGACTACCTTCTGTTCTTGGATTGTTGCGATGGCGAGACCGCGGTCATTGGTGCCATCGGGGCGCAGACGGAAGATGCCGCCGGTGCCTTGGAAACCCGCCCCCTGGGTCAGCGCCGCAGCGGTCAGAGCGTCCGATTTTCCTGCGCCAACCAAGGCTCCAATGGCGGCGATACCATCATAGGCCAGCCCGCCAATCGAATGCGGTGCGCTGCCATAGGTGGCCTCATAGCGATCACGGAATCTGCGTGCTTTCGCAGGATCCGGCGTGGCAAACCAGCCGCCCTGCACACCTGGCAGAGCCAGGGTTTGTGCGGGCACATCCCAACGGGTCAGGCCGATGTATTGCACCTCTTCGGGGTTGACGCCGGCCTCCGGCAGCAGCTGAGTGAGCAGCGGCAGGGCGCCGGCAGTGGTGGAGGTCAAGAACAGCGCATCTGCTGCCCCATTGCCGGTGGCAGAGCGGATCTGCGGAATGGCATTGATCACGCCCTTTTGCGACACCTCATAGCCGATGGCATTGGTAATCGTGGCACCTGACTGGGCGGCGGCATTGCGAATTGCGGCCTGTCCAGCGAGACCAGAGGCATTATTGCCGCCAGCAATCACGATACGCCCCTTGCCCTGCGATTTGGCATAGCTGGTCAGGCGGCGGGCGGTATTGTCAAAGGTCGGCCCGAGGATAAAGACGTTGCCGCCTGCAATTGAGGTGGTGTTGGAAAAGGCCAGCACGTTGACGCCCTTTTGCGCGGCAGCAAGCCCTGCAGCATTGGCGGCCTCGGCATAGACCGGCCCCAGAATAATGCGGGCGCCGCCCTTCACTGCTTCGGTGGCGGCGGCGGCGGCTCGGGTGGGATCGCCTGCCGTGTCATAGATGCG